>NZ_BAAGYS010000007.1:0-504220 GCF_054779195.1 Parasphingorhabdus pacifica | reverse complement strand
CCCGGCCGGACGCCGCGCCGCCGGCCGACCAGCAGCACCGCGGGCGCCCCGCCACCGCCGCTCCGAACGGCGCACCGGTGGCGGGTACCTCCGCTCCAGCGGGCCCCGGTGAGGAAACCCGGGTCACCGATGCGATCGCCGGGAGCGAAGCACCCGGTGCGCGCGGGCCGGGCGCCGGTAGCGGCGCGACTGCCCCGCACAACGGGCGCGAAACCGCCTCGGAAGCACCCGAGACACGCCGGTTCGCCGCGATCCCCTCGGACGGTCGTCGGCCGTCCGAGCCGCACCGAAAGCCACCGCAGCCGGAGGCCCCGCAGGCACAGGCCGCCCCGGCCCCGCCCGGTCCACACGCTGCCCAAGCTCCGCCTGCCACCCAGACACCTCCCCAGGCTCCGCCTGCTCCCGCTCCCCACGCTCCGCGGGCTCCCTCGCCCCAAGCAGCGGCCCCCCAGGCGGCGCCTCCCCAGGCAGCGGCACCACCGGCGCCCGCCCGCCGCGACCAGCAACGCCCGCAGGCGCCCTCCGCCGACCCGGAGGCGACCACCCAGCACCCAGCGGTCCGAGCCGACCCGGGCATGGAGCAGACCGTCGTATCCCAGGCGATCGCTCCGGCGGAGACGGACCGGAAGGGCGGCGCGCAGCCGGGCAAGCCGTCGGAGGGCCGGGCGAACGCCGCTCCCACCGGCGCGGACGCAGTCGACGAGTTCGACTTCGACGAGGACTTGGACGACGAGGACTTCGAAGAGGACTTCGAGGAGGACCCCCTCGACGACGACGCCGACGAGCGCTCTCCGAGCGACAGCGACGAGATCAAGGCCATCGACGCGACGCTGGCCCGCTTCTCCGCGGTGCACGACCAGATCGCGGTCGAAGAGGCCGAGCGTCGCAAGAAGTTCTCGTGGCTGCGCGGCTCGCACAAGGAGCCCGAACTCGGCAGGGACATGCCGTTCGACTTCGCGGAGGGGCGGGACGCGCAGTCCTCCCGCGTGGAGTGGAAGCAGCAGCAGCGCAAGCGCCGCACCACGCGAATCGTGCAAGTGCTGGCCGTCGCGGCCGCGGTGACGCTGGTGGTGGTCACCGGCATCGGCCTGACTGCCTGACCAGGCGCGCGTGGCGAACACCATTTCATCCGAACGGGTTACTCATGTCCCGTTCACCGCCGGTTCACCGCGCGGCGCCTCGCACGATTCCTCCGCGACGTAGGGTGTCCGGTATGCGTGAGGTCTACCAGGAACAACTCGGCAAGCTCGCGGACGAGCTCTCCTCGATGTCGACGATGGTCGGCACTGCAATGGAACGGGCCACCACGGCGCTGCTGGAAGCCGACCTGTCCCTGGCCGAGCAGGTCATCGACGAGGACATCCGGGTCGACGAGGCGCGGGCACGAGCCGAAGAGCACGCGTTCGGGCTGCTGGCATTGCAGGCCCCGGTCGCCGGTGATCTTCGGACCGTGATCTCCACGATCCACGCCGCCGAAGACCTGGAGCGGATGGGCGATCTGGCCCTGCACGTGGCCAAGACCGCCCGGAGGCGCCACCCGCACCCCGTCCTTCCCGAGGACGTGCAGCCGTACTTCTCCGAGATGGGCAAGATCGCGGTCAAGCTCGCCGGACGGGTGCGCACCGTGATCCAGACCCAGGACGTCGAAGCGGCGCGCGGCCTTGAGGACGACGACGACGAGATGGACGATCTGCATCGGCACCTGTTCACCGTGATGATGAGCCCCGAGTGGGCGCACGGTGTCTCGGCGGCAGTGGACGTGACGCTGCTCGGCAGGTTCTACGAGCGGTTCGCCGACCACGCGGTCGCGGTCGCGCGTCGCGTGGTGTTCATCGTGACCGGGGCGATGCCGAACACCTGACTCGTTCACACGGTTCAGTGGGGCTCCGTGCGATCAGGAACTGCGAATTCCGTCTCAATGACCGATGCTGTTGATCGCCACGTGCGATGCTCGATCGGGTGAGAGGTCGCACGGGGCCCGGCTGACCACACCTCGGCCGGTGGGATCCCTACTCGGTCGGAAGGTGCGGTATGCGCAAGAGCCCCACCGTGCACCGCAGGCGGCTGGGCAGCGAGCTGCGCAGGATGCGGGAGAGCGCCGGGCGCACTCACCGGGAGGTCGCGGCGCAGCTGGACTGCTCCCAGGGCAAGATCAGCCAGATCGAGCTCGGCAGAGTGCCGGTGCGCACCTCCGACGTGCGGTTGATGGCGGATTTCTACGGCGCCGACGAAGGTCAGGTCACGTCCCTGGTCGACCTCGCTCAGGACTCCAAGCAGCGCGGCTGGTGGCAGGAGTACCCGAGCATCGCCCAATCGACCGGCCTGGAGACGTACCTGGGGCTGGAGACGTCGGCCAAAGCGGTGAGCTGCTTCGCGGCGGGGCCGGTTCCCGAATTGCTGCAGACCGCCGAGTACAGCACCGCGCTGCTCGGCGCCCGCGGCCGCACGCCGGAGCAGGAAGAAGGCCGGGAACGACTCGCCGTCACCACCGCCCGCCAGCAACGGTTGCACGGAGAACAACCGCTGGAGCTGTGGGCGGTACTGGACGAGGCGGCGCTCCGCCGGAACGTGGGCGGCTCCGACGTGCTGCGGCGGCAACTGGAGCACCTCGTGCTGATGGGCTACCGGCGCAACATCACCATCCAGGTGCTGCCGTTCACCACCGGGGGGCATCCGCTGCTCGGTGACAGCGTCACGGTGTTCTCGTTCGTCAACGCCGCCGACCCGCAGATCGTCCACCTCGGCGACTCCGCCAGTTCACGCTTCCTCGACAAGTCCGCCGACACGCACGGCTACCTGACGGCCTTCGAGCAGGTGTGCGCGACGGGTCTGCCGCCCAAGGAGTCGAGCTCGTTCATTTCCGCCGTCGCCGACGCGTGCTGACGCGCACGCCGGCCCGTCCGCGGCCGGGCCCGTCGACGACCGGTGCGACCGACATCGACAACAGCGGGGTTCAGAACAGCGGGATTCAGGACAGCGGCATCCAGAACAGCGGGAGCGAGGACGACGGGTGGAGCGAGAACGCCCCGCCCCACCCGTGGGATACCTCGTCGATCAGCCGAAGCGGCCCGAGATGTAGTCCTCGGTGGCCTTCTGCGAAGGGTTGGAGAAGACCTTGCCGGTCTCGTCGATCTCGACCAGCGAACCGGGCTCACCCACCGCGCGCAGGTTGAAGAACGCCGTCTGGTCGCTCACCCGCGCGGCCTGCTGCATGTTGTGGGTCACGATGACGATCGTGTAGTCCTGCTTCAGGGTGGCGATCAGGTCCTCGATCGCCAGCGTGGAGATCGGGTCCAGCGACGAGCACGGCTCGTCCATCAGCAGCACGTCGGGCTGCACCGCGATCGCACGAGCGATGCACAGGCGCTGCTGCTGACCGCCGGAGAGGCCACCTCCCGGCTTGCCGAGCCGGTCCTTGACCTCCTCCCACAGGTTCGCACCGCGCAGCGCTTGCTCGGTGATCTCGTCGAGCTTCTTCTTGCTCTTCTCGCCCGAGAGCTTGAGCCCGGCGACGACGTTGTCCCGGACCGACATGGTCGGGAACGGGTTGGGGCGCTGGAAGACCATGCCGATGGTCCGCCGCACCTGCACCGGGTCGACGGCAGCTCCGTAGATGTCCTCGCTGTCGAGCAGGACCTTGCCCTCGACGCGGGCACCGGGGATGACCTCGTGCATGCGGTTGAGCGACCGCAGCACGGTCGACTTGCCGCAACCCGACGGTCCGATGAACGCGGTGACGCTGCGGGCCGGAACCTGCAGGGTCACGTCATCCACGGCATGGAACTTGCCGTAGTAGAGGTTGAGGTCCTTGATGTCGAGACGCTTGGCCATGAGTCGAGGTACCGCCCTACTTGGTCTTGACCGCGAACACCTTGGACAACAGGGTCGCCGCAAGGTTGATCAGCATGATGAGGAGAACGAGGGTCAGCGCTGCACCCCACATCCGGTAGTCACCGGCGGTGGTGCCCGTGCTGCGCTCCATGAAGATGGTCAGCGGCAGCGAAGCCATCTCACCCTCGAAGAGATTGAAGTTGATCGAGCTGGCGTAGCCGACCAGGATCAGCAGTGGTGCGGTTTCACCGAGCACCCGAGCGAGACCGAGCATGATGCCGGTCAGGATTCCGGACAGCGCCGTGGGAAGCACGATCTTGATGATGGTCTTCCACTTGGGAACGCCGAGCGCGTAGGAGGCTTCGCGCAGTTCGTCGGGCACGATCAGCAGCATCGTCTCGGTGACCCGCACGACCACGGGGAGCATCAGCAGCACGAGTGACAGCGCCACCGCGAATCCGCTTCGGTCCAAGCCGAAGGTGGTGATCCACAGCGCGTAGATGAACAGGCCCGCGACGATCGACGGCAGACCGCTGAGGATGTCCACCATGAACGTGGCGACCTTGGCCAGCGTGGTGCCCTTGCCGTACTCGATCAGGTACACGCCGACCATCACGCCGAGCGGTACCGCGAAGATCACGCAGACCAGGCCCTGCAGCAGGGTCCCCATCAGCGCGTGGTAAATGCCGCCACCGAAGTCGTTGGGCAGCAGTCCGTTGAAGGAGTGGCTCCACCAGTCCGCGGCGAGCATGGGCGTGAGCCCGCGCTCGAGCAGGGTGTAGAGCACCCAGAGCAGCGGGACGACCGCGAGCACGAACGAGATGGTGAAGACCGTGGTGGCCAGGTTGTTCCGGAGCCTGCGACCCCACCCCAGGTGTTGGAACGCCGGGGTGGCGGCGAGCTGCTCGACGTCAGCGGCGTCCGTCCTCATTCTTTCCCCTCACCGCTGCCGCCTTCGATCAGGCGGGCGAGCGCGTTCACGGCGAACGTGATGATGAACAACACCAGACCGGCCGAGATGTACGCGCCGACCTGGAGGTTGTGGTTGAACTCGGCCGAGCCGAGGGCGATCTTCGAGGCGAAGGTGGCACCGGCGTCGAAGACGCTGTACTGCGGTGGGGCGAAGGTGAAGCTGAGGATGATCGTCAGCGCGACGGTCTCACCGAGCGCACGCCCCAGTCCCAGCATCGAGCCGCCGACGAACCCGTTGCGGCCGAAGGGCCACACCGTGGTGCGCACGACCTCCCACTTGGTGGCGCCGAGCGCGAGCGCACCTTCGATCTGCGCGGTGGGGGTCCGCTGGAACACCTCGCGGGTCACGCCGGTGATCGTCGGCAGGATCATCACGGCGAGGACGATTCCCGCGGTGAACACGTTCGCGCCGCTGTCGGCCCGGACGTTGCCGTCGGCGAAGATCGGCACCCACCCGAGGTTCTGGTTGAGCCACACCGATACGGGTTCGATGACCGGCGCCAGCACCAGCGCGCCCCACAGGCCGTAGATGACCGAGGGCACCGCGGCGAGCAGGTCGACGAGGTAGGCGAACGGCCGCGCCATGGAGCGCGGCGCGTACTGGGTGAGGAACAGTGCGATACCGCAGGACAGCGGCATCGCCAGTGCCAGGGCGACGATCGAGCTGGCCACGGTGATCCAGGCCAGGTCGAGGATGCCGAACTTCAGGTTGCCCGGATCGGAGGTGTCCCAGACCCTGCTGAACAGGAAGCTCACCTGGTTGACCTGCAGGGACGGAACCGCCCTGATCAGCAGGAAGATCCCGATCGCGGCGATCAGCGCGATGACGAAAACACCCGAGCCGGTTGCGACCGCGGAGAACACGCGGTCACCGACTCTGATCACTTGCTTCTTCACAGGTGCGTCAGGAGCGGAAATGGGATCCTCCGGTCCGGAACTGTGCGCCGAAGCGCCCCGCGAACCACCGGAATCACCGGCGGGCGCGGGGCGCTGATCGGCTGTTGTCGAGTCGGTCACTGCTCGCTGCAGCCTCTCACTTCGTCACGCGTCGGAATTGTCGCGGATTCAGGAAATCGCGTTGACCGCTTCGAGGACCCGGCCCTTGAACCGCTCCGGAAGCGCCACGTATCCGGCCTCTTCCAGCTGCTTCGGGTCGGCGTTGGCCGCCACCTTCAGCACGGCCTTGACCGCCTTGGCGGTCTCCGGGTCGTAGCCCTTCGAGCACACGATCTCGTAGGTGTTCAGCACGATCGGGTAGACGCCCTCGGAGTCGTTCCCGTAGATCGACTTGAGGTCGACCCGCATGTCGTTGCCTTCGCCCTCGAGCTTAGCGCCTTCGATGGCCTTGCCGACGGTGTCGGTGTTGAGCTCGACCGGGCCGGATCCGCTGTCGATCTTGGCGATGCCCAGGCCGAGGTTCTTCGGGAAGGACCACTCGGCGTAGGTCAGGCCGCCTTCGGTGGCCTGCACGGACTGCGCGACCTGGTCGCTGCCGTTACGTCCCTGGCCGGTGCCGGGGCCGGGCCGGAACTGCTTGCCCTCGCCGGTCCACTGGCCGTCGGTGGCCGTCTTGAGGTACTTCTGGAAGTTCGCCGACGTACCGGACTCGTCGGAGCGGAAGAACGGCACGATGTCGATGTCCGGCAGCTGCGCCTGCGGGTTCAGCTGCTGGATCGCCGGGTCGTTCCACTTCTTGATCTCGCCCTGGTAGATCTTCGAGATCAGTTCGGCGTTGAGGGTCAGATCGTCGACGCCCGGAACGTTGTAGGACATCGCGACCGGGCCGAACACCATCGGAATGTTCCAGGCCGGATTGCCCTGGCAGCGTTCGGCCGCCTGGGCGACCTCGCCGTCCTCCTCGCTCAGCGGCGAGTCGGACCCGCCGAAGTCCACCTGACCCGCGGTGAACGCGGCCACACCCTTGCCCGAACCGGACTTGGTGTAGTTCAGGGTCTGGCCTTCGCACTTGATCCCGTAGTCGCGGGCGAAGATGTCCATCGCGTTCTTCTGCGCCGAGGACCCTTCCGCCGAAACCGTCTTCGTCCCGCACGCAACGTCGAGGCCCTGCAGAGCCGGGTTGCCGCCGCCCTCCGGAACGTTCTGGTCGGTCCCGCAAGCCGAGAGCACGAGGGCGCTCGCTGCGAGAAGTCCCAGCGAAGCACCGTGCCGCTTGATCTGCACTCGTTCCTCCACTCAAAAAGGAAAGTCGTGGACGCTGCGGCACGCGCTGCCGCTGGACAGGGAGATTAAACAGCGGGAGTGGACATGCCCCCGCACTCAGGTTAACGAGAAATGAACAAGGCACTCTAAGTAAGCAGAGACACAGTTCTTGGTTGAAGTCGACCAACGATCGGGTGATCAGAGGGGCTTCTTCGTGGGACATACCCGACCGCCCGGCATCACCGTCCGAACTGGACGTCGGTGTCCCACTTCTCAAAGCCCAGCCGCTGGTAGATCGCGATCGCAGGTGCATTGTCCGCCTCAACGTAGAGCATCACTCGGGGCCGGCCAGTGTCCCGCAAGTACCGCAGACCTGCTACTGTGAGTGATCGACCAAGGCCATTACCCTGAGTGTCCGGGTCGACACCCACGACGTAGACCTCGCCCGTTCCGTCCGGATGCACCTTGGTCCAGTGGAAACCGAGCAATCGGTCAGCGGCGTCCACCGCGAGCAGGAATCCGTCCGCATCGAACCAATCCTCCTGCTCCTTCTCCCGCAGATCGGCCTCCGTCATCTCGCCCTGCTCCGGATGCCACGAAAACGCACGGTGATTGACCCGGACGACGGCCGATTCGTCCTGTCCGGGCCGAAATGCACGGATTGTGACTCCCTGCGGCAGCGACTCCTCCGGGAGTTCGACCCCGGCGAACTCCATCCCCATCCGCCACAGCTCCCGCGGGCGCCCGAGTCCGAACCGCTCCGCCAGTCGCAATGCTCCCGGGTGTTCACCGTGGGACCAGATCCGCAACCTGCCGGTGTCGGCTGTCCCCTCGGGCTCCGGCTCGACCGGCAGTTCCGCGCGCTCCAGCAAACTCTCGACCAGGCGGGCACCCACGCCCTGCCGCCGGTGCCTGGGATGCACCGCCAGCTCGGCCACCAGAACGCCCTGGTCGCTCTCGTGCTCGGTGTCCAGATGCGCGTACCCGGCGAGTTCGCCGCCCGGGTCCCGCACCACGAAGTGCTCCGAACCCGCCACATCCGCCTGCACCGGCTCGATCTGGTGAACCACATCACGGCGCGACTTCAACCGTAGGATCACGTGTTCTCCTACCGGAGCAACGGAGTCGGCGCCTTCCGTTTCGGAGAGCAGGCCCATCACTTCGGCCGCTTCGGCTTCGTCCAGTCCATTTCGCCATGTCAGCTGCACGTCCTCGACGTTACCCACCGCGCGGCGTCGGCAGCGTGAGGTGGCAGGCGTTGGCGTGCTCTCTTCCGGCGGAACACACCTCCACACGACCGGCAGCGAACCAGCAGGAGCGGCAGTGGCTGACCTGACCAGACGACTCGGAACCACCGACGCGGTCGTGATCGGCCTCAGCTCGATGATCGGGGCCGGACTCTTCGCCGCGTTCGCACCCGCGGCCGCGGCAGCCGGCTCCGGCGTGCTGATCGCCCTCGCGATCGCGGCCCTGATCGCTTTGTGCAACGCGAGCAGCTCGGCCGCACTCGCCGCGCGGTATCCCTCGGCAGGCGGCACCTACGTCTACGGTCGCAAGCGACTCGGCCCGTTCTGGGGATTCCTGGCGGGCTGGGGTTTCGTCATCGGCAAGACGGCCTCGTGCGCCGCGATGGCGCTGACCGCCGCGACCTACCTCGTGCCCCACTCCCCGAAACCGGTGGCGGTGGTCTTCACCGTGCTGCTCGGCGGGATCAACTACGCCGGTGTCACCCGGACGGCGAAACTCGCCCGCGTGCTGCTGACGGGCACGCTCGCTGCGCTCGCCTGCACCCTGGTGGCTATCTGGTTCGGTGGGGGCATCGATCCCGCCCAGGTGTGGTCGAGCCCACCGGAGGTGACCGTCGCAGGCGTGCTGCAGGCCGCCGGGCTGCTGTTCTTCGCCTTCGCCGGATACGCGCGCATCGCGACGCTCGGCGAAGAGGTCCGCGAGCCGGAACTCACCATCCCGCGAGCCATCCCGATCGCGCTCGGCCTCGTGGTCGGCCTCTACGCCCTGGTCGGCGTGACGCTGCTCGCCGGGATGGGACCGGACGGACTCGCCGCCGCGGCGGCGCCACTGGCCGCGGCCGTCCGCGATGGCACGCTGGCGGGACTGGCCCCGGTCGCGGTGGCGGGCGCGGGCATCGCGGCCCTGGGCGCGTTGCTGGCGCTGCTCGCCGGGGTCGGACGCACGACCTTGGCGATGGCACGGGGGCGCGACCTCCCCGCCGGGTTGGCGGCCGTGCACCCGCGCTTCTCGACCCCGCACCGCGCCGAAGCATTGATCATCGTGGTGGTGGTGGGCCTGATCCTGCTCACCGACCTGCGCGGCGCGATCGGCTTTTCGTCCTTCGGGGTGCTGGTCTACTACGCCATCGCCAACGCCGCCGCGTTCACCCTGCCCCGGTCACAGCGCTGGTTCCCGCTCGCGTTGCCGGTCGTCGGGTTCGCCGGTTGCGTGGCGCTCGCGTTCTCGCTGCCCGGACAGGCCGTGCTCAGCGGCTCGGCCTGCTTCGCGATCGGCGCGGTGCTGTGGCTGGTCCGCACCCGGCTGGCCCGGACCGGCGACCACACCCCACCGGGCTGAGGCCGGCTCCGAGCCCCGGCGGTCCGAACGGCCGCTCGACGCGTGCAGAAGGGCCGCGGGGTTGTCCCCCGCGGCCCTTCTGCGATGGCTCGACGCGATGGCGGCGAACGGTCAGTTCATGGCGATGATTTCCTCGGCCTGCGCTACCGCCGCGGCCTCTTCGTCTTCCGGCCGCTCGGGCATCGCCGCGGCTGATTCCGAGTTCGCCCGGGTCGAAGAAGGCCTCGACGAGTTCGACCGCGACGGGCGCACGAACTTGTAGCCGACGTTGCGGACGGTGCCGATCATGGCGTCGTACTCGGGGCCCAGCTTGGAGCGCAACCGGCGCACGTGCACATCGACCGTCCGGGTACCGCCGAAGAAGTCGTAGCCCCACACCTCCTGCAGCAGCTGCGCCCGGGTGAAAACCCGGCCGACGTGCTGCGCCAGGTACTTGAGGAGTTCGAACTCCTTGTAGGTCAGTTCCAGCGCCCTGCCCTTGAGCCGCGCGGTGTAGGTCGTCTCCTCGATCACCAGGTCCCCCACGGTGAGCGATTCCCCGTCGCCGGTGCTCGCGGACTGGCGACGGGAGGTCAGCAGTCGGAGCCGGGCATCGATCTCGGCCGGACCGGTGGTGGGCAGCAGGATTTCGTCGACCCCCCACTCGGAGTTCACGGTCACCAGGCCACCCTCGTTGACCAGGGCGACCACGGGCGCGTCGCCCGAGGCGAGCAACCGGCAGAGGTCACGTGCTCCGGCGAGATCGGTACGAGCGTCGACGAGGACCACGTCGTGCGTCCCGGCCGAGAGCAACGCGCTCGGATCGGCGGGGAGCGTCCGGACGCGGTGCGGCAGCAAAGCCAGGCCGGGCAGAACCGATTCGCAATCCTGCTCACCGGTCAACAACAACAACTCGGAGCTCATATGGGTGCCTCCGTCCCAAGGCCATCACCGAAGCGGCGGCTGGCGCATCAATCGTCGGTGCTCGAAGCGCACCTGCGAACGACCCGGCTTCGTTGCCTGCGGATAGCTAGGAGAATAGCGGAAACACTACCGGAAAACCCAGTTAAAGCTAGCGGAGTCACAATTGTGAACGAGATGAATCCCCACGTTACAGCCGTGTGTCCGCCCCGGCCGGTCACGCTGACCGCCGCAGACGGTACGGCGCTGAGCGGGCGGTTGTACAGCGGCGGCAACGGCACAGCCGATAATGATCTCGCATTCGTGCTGGGACACGGATTCACGAACCACATCCGCAAACCGGTGGTTCGCGCGGTTCTCGAACGCCTCGCACACCACGGGCCGGTACTCGGATTGGACTTCCGCGGTCACGGGCGGTCCGGAGGTCGCAGTTCGGTCGGCACGGACGAAGCGCTCGACGTGACCGCCGCCGTCCGCCACCTGCGGTCCCTGGGCTACGCGCGGATCGCCACGATCGGTTTCTCGCTGGGCGGTTCGGTGGTGCTCAGGCAGGCGGCGCTGGGCGTTCCCGACGATCGCCCCGATGCCGTCGTCGCGGTCAGCAGCCCGGCCCGCTGGTGGGTTCGCGAGACTCCGGCGATGCGCCGGGTGCACTGGCTGCTGGAACAGCCGCACGGTCGATGGAGCGCGCGGTTGCTGGGAGTGCGCCTCGACCGACCGTGGCCGGAGGTTCCCACCTCGCCGATCGAACTCGTGGACCGCATCGACCCGATCCCGACGCTGTTCGTGCACGGAGACCACGACCACTACTTCCCGGTCTCGGACGCGATCGCGCTGAGCGAGGCGCGGGGTGGCGAGCTGTGGCTGGAGCCCGGCATGCGCCATGCCGAGAGCGCCACCTCGTCAGCCTTGGTGGACCGCGTGGCGGTGTGGGCGGCGGCTAGGGTGGCGTCGCCCGGCCACACTCTGGCCGAGACCGAAGTGTGAACGCTGCGGGTCAGCGCGTGCGTTGTCCACCACCAGGACCTCGCCGGGTGCCCGATCCGCACCGAGGAGGACGTCGTCCGTGAAGAAGCTCGTGATCACCCTGGTCATCGTCGTCGGACTGCTGGTCGCCGTCGACTTCGGCGCGGCAGCCGTGGCCGAGCACCAGGTGGCGAAGAAGATGCGCGCCGAGCTCCAGCTCGAAGAACAGCCGGCCGTGCGGATCAACGGATTCCCGTTCCTCGCGCAGGTGGCCATGGGCGACTACCGCGACGTGGAACTGGAGGCGCGGGCCGTCCAGGTCGCCGATCTCCAGGAGGTCGGGATCGAAGCCAACCTGCACCACGCTCGGGTGACCACCTCCGAACTGATCTCCGGCGACGTGCAGGAGATCCCGGTCGACGAGGTCGTCGGCCGGGTCAAGTTGAAGGCACCGGACGTCGGCCGGTTCATCGGCATCAACGACCTCGGCATCAACCCGGCGCCGAAGAGCGCGTTGGAGGAGACCGGGGGATCGAACTCCTCCGGCGGTACGGACTCGACCGACGGGTCGGAAGACTCGGGCGGTACGGACGGTTCGAGCGATTCGGGGTTCGGTTCCACCGGCGGGACCGACCGCAGCAGTTCCGCGGTGGCCTTCGACGGCAAGGTCAACATCGCGGGGGAGAACACCGACGTCCGGGTGATCGCCGAGATGTCGCTGGTCAACGGAAAACTACGGATCGAGCCCAAGAAGCTCGACATCAAGACCGGCTCGTTCGGGGAGATCGACCTGCCGGAACTGTTCGAGAAGTCGCTGCTGCGTCAGTTCACCACCACGCTGGATCCCGGTCTGCTGCCGTTCGAGGTGACCCCGACGGCGGTGCGCGCCGAACGCGGTGCGCTCGTGGTGGAAGGCACCGCGAAGGACGTGACGCTCGGTTCGAACGGCATGACCACGCCATGAGCACCGGCGCGTGGGTGTTGCTGCTCGTCGTTCCCTGCGCACTCGCGGTCGGCATGACGTTGCGCGCGTTGGAGGGCAGAGTGCGGAAGAGCGCGAAACCCGCGGATAGCGAGGAGACCGTGACCGATCAGCTACCCGAACAGTTGCGCAAGCGCGTGACGGAGGATCCGGAAGACAACCGGATCTGCCTGCTGCAGCTGTCCACAACGTTCTGCGCCCCCTGCCGCGCCACCCGCGTCCAGCTCAGCGATTACGCCCGGCGCACCGAGGGCGTTCGCCACCTGGACATCGATCTGGCCAACCACCCGGACTGGTCGAACCCGCTCGGAGTGCACACCACGCCCACCACCCTGGCGCTCGACAGGTCGGGGCGGGAGCTGTTCCGGATCAGCGGTGTGCCGCGTCGCGAGGCGCTCGACGCGGCCATCCGGGAGCACCTGGCGTGATCGGGTGGTGTGTTCACCGCCCGACCACCGGTCCGTGGCTGTCCCACAGGGTGAACAACCTTTCCGGTGATCGGTCCAACCGGTAATCTCCGGCCCATGCATGTACTGCTGACCCAACGGCGCGCGGTGGACCTCTGCCGCGTGGGCAGCAGCCTGTGTTGGCGACCCTGTTCGGCCTGAGCAGCAGCCCGACGGCCGCGGGTCGCTCGCACCGTCGGTCCTCCGGACCCGCAGCCCTCGGCCAGACGGACTCGGCAGTCGAAGTCCACGGTTTCGCCCCGACCAGGAGAGTCCATGCCTGAAACTCTCGATCCGCGCGGAGTCCGCTTCACTGCGGCCATGACCTGCGTCATCCTTTCGGT
Source organism: Parasphingorhabdus pacifica (assembly GCF_054779195.1). Lineage (NCBI taxonomy): Bacteria > Pseudomonadati > Pseudomonadota > Alphaproteobacteria > Sphingomonadales > Sphingorhabdaceae > Parasphingorhabdus > Parasphingorhabdus pacifica. The sequence goes on along the minus strand of NZ_BAAGYS010000007.1, from coordinate 491,033 downwards.
GGCGCTGATCACCGAGAGCTGGCGCGTGATGGCCGCGCAGATGGTGTTGTTCGGGCTGTGCGCGTTCGTGGGCCTGCGGCTGAACCCCTGGGGCGTGGTCTTCCGGCAGGCCGTGGCCCCCCGGATCGAAGCGGTCGAGCAGGCCGAGCGCGAAGCGCCGGCGCCGGTGCGCTTTTCCCAGGCCATCGGTTTCACGTTCGCGCTGGTGGCCACCATCGGCTACGCGGCCGGGTGGACCACGATCGGAATCACGGCCAACGTGCTGGCGCTGATCGCGGCGTTCCTCAACGCGGCGTTCGGCTACTGCCTGGGTTGCCGGCTCTACCCGGTGGTGCGTCTCCTCGTACCGGCCGGGTCCCCCTCAGACACTCGATGAAGCAGAAGAAAGAAATGGAGTTTCTTGCGATGAGCCGTGAAGAGGTCCTGGTCTCGACCGAGTGGGCCGAGCAGAACCTGAACACCGACGGGATCGTGTTCGCGGAGGTCGACGAGGACACGACCGCCTACGACGCGGGTCACATTCCCGGTGCGATCAAGCTGGACTGGCGGGCCGACCTGCAGGACCACGTGCGCCGTGACTTCGTCGACCGTGCGGGCTTCGAGAAGCTCCTGTCGGCCAAGGGGATCAGCAACGACGACACTGTCGTGCTCTACGGCGGCAACAACAACTGGTTCGCCGCGTACGCCTACTGGTACTTCAAGCTCTACGGCCACTCCGATGTCCGGCTGCTCGACGGTGGCCGCAAGAAGTGGGAGCTCGACGGTCGCGAGCTGACCAAGGACGTGCCGGAGCGGGCCACCACCCAGTACAAGGCGCAGGAGCAGGACCTGTCGCTGCGCGCGTTCCGCGACGAGGTCATCGACGCGATCAACACGAAGAACCTGGTCGACGTGCGTTCGCCCGACGAGTTCTCGGGCAAGCTCGTGACCCCGGCGCACCTGCCGCAGGAAGGCGCGCAGCGCCCGGGCCACGTCCCGTCCGCGATCAACGTGCCGTGGAGCAAGGCCGCGAACGAGGACGGCACGTTCAAGTCCGACGACGAGCTGCGCAAGATCTACGGCGAGGCCGGCTTGGACGACTCCAAGGACACCATCGCCTACTGCCGCATCGGCGAGCGTTCCTCGCACACGTGGTTCGTGCTGCGCGAGCTGCTCGGCCAGACCAACGTCAAGAACTACGACGGTTCGTGGACCGAGTACGGATCGCTCGTCGGCGTGCCGATCGACAACCCGGCCGGACAGGGAGCCTGAACATGAGTGGATGCGGAGCACCTCAGCAGACCGCGACCGCGGACGCCGAGACCACCGACCAGGTCGTCGTGGCGGGCAAGGTCCGCGCGGGCGAGCAGCCGGTCGGCGGTGCCTTCGTCCGGCTGCTCGACTCCTCGGGTGAGTTCACCGCCGAGGTCGTCAGCTCGGACGACGGCGACTTCCGGTTCTACGCCGCACCTGGTTCCTGGACCGTGCGCGCGTTGCACCGCGACGGCAAGGGCGAAGCCGAGGTTTCTGCCTCGGGCGCGGGCGTGCACCCCGCGGACATCGCCGTAGCCTGACGTTTCGAAGGAGGGGGGCCAGCCACACCGGCCGGTCCCCCTCTTTTTCATGCCTCCGGGCCCGGCGTTCACCGCCGCGAACCGACCCCGGCCACCATCAAGAAGAAGCTTTCGAGCGGAGCAGAGCGAACGCCCGCTCGTCCTTGTCCTGCTCGCTCGGATTCGACCCCTCCTGGCATCCGACCGTCACGAAGTCGACGACGTCCCACCCGGTTCGGTCGAACAGCCTGCGCAGGCCGGTTTCGCTGAAGATCCAGAAGTTGGTGGCGTCGTTGTTCGCCTCTGCTGGATCGAGCAGGTAGGCGACCGGCTGGTCGCGGACGGGCGTGCCGTCGGGAGTTTCGCGCGCGACGCGGGTGGACACGAAGCACAGGTCGGATCGCCGGGACAGCGCTTCGAGCACGTAGAACGGGTTCTTCAGGTGGTAGAGCAGCCCGAGGAAGAACACCGCGCGGTAGTTCTCCGCGGGTAGGTGGAACTGCGCGTCGAGGTCGACCTCGTGCACCTGCGCGTTGGACCCGAGTTCCTCGACGAGTCGTCGAGCCCCCCGGAGCCCGTTGTAGTTGGTGGGAGCGTGGTCGATCACGTCGGCGGGACAGCCCAGTTCGGATTCCAGGAAGAAGGCGAAGTCACCGTCGGCCGCACCGATATCGGCCACCCGGCCACCGGCGATCTCGTCGAACACCGTCCGTTGCGCCCCGGACAGCAGCGAGTCCAAGTGCAGGATGTTGGCCATCGTGTCGTAGGGATACCAGTCGAAATCGGTGGGTGCGATCTTGTCCTTGCGGGCGAGTAGGTCCTCGCGGTAGGCCAGCGCCCGCTCACGCAGCGTCTCGAAGTCCATGTGATCCCTGTCGCCGTTCGTTCGGTGGTGAACTGCTCGCCACCCAGGTCACGCGCACCGGAGTCGCACATGTCCGACCGGGGGCGTCGTCAGATCATGCCGTACGCCACATCCCGATCGGCGCTCGCGGTGGTTATCCTTTTCGCGTGGACTACATCGATTTCTTGCACTACGGCCTCGTCTCCCTGGTGGCGCTCGCAGCCGTCGCGACCTTGTGGTTCGCGGGCTACGTGGTGTACCGCCTGCAGAACGACTGACTTACCGCAGGTAATCTGGGTTCCGATGACTTCGACACCCAACCCTGTGGAGCCCGGCAGCGGCGATGCGGCCGTGCAGGCCGCCGCCGAACGCGCCGAGAAGACCCGCGACCGGAACGTCCCGGAGTTCGAGGACCTGCCCGGCGTCGGCGACACGGCCAACCTGCGGCTCGGCCCGGAACTCAACGACGCTTGTCTGGCGTTGCTGCCGCTGATCGGTGTCTGGCGTGGCGAGGGCGAGGCTTCGCACCCGTCCCTGGAAGACTCGTACCGGTTCCTGCAGCAGATCACGTTCTCCCACGACGGGCGCCCGTTCGTGTTCTACGAGAGCCGCGCGTGGCGTCTGGACGGCGAGGGCGGCAACGTCGTGGGCCCGGCTTTCCGCGAGGTCGGCTGGTGGCGGCCGCAGCCGGACGACACCATCGAACTGCTCCTGGCGCATTCGTCGGGCGTATCGGAGATGTTCTTCGGGCAGCCGCGCAACAAGACCACCTGGGAGCTGTCGACGGATGCGGTGGTGCGCACGCCGACGGCCGAGGACGCTACGGCGGCCAGCCGCCTGTACGGCGTCGTCGAGGGCTCACTCGCCTACGTCGAGGAGCGGGCGACCTCCGAACACGAGCTGCAGCCGCGCCTGTCCGCAAAGCTCGAACGCGTGGTCGGTTAGAACCTGCCGTGGACCGCCGGAAGTGTTTCCGGTACCGGCTCAGGCGCGGGCGGAGCGTCCCGCACCGGACCCGGTACCGGCATCGCACGGCTCAGTAGTTGGATTCGTAGAGCTCGGTGATCTCGGCGTGCAGCGCGGGGTCGGCCGCCAACGCCGCGCCGTCGAGCGTCCGCAGTTGGCTGACCAGCCGGACGCTGGAGCACAGCCACACCCCGTCGGCCGCGCGCAGCTCCTCGAAGGAGAACTGCTCGATCCGGGTCCGCCAGCCCGCCTTCTCCGCCGCTCGGAACAGCGCCCCCTGGGTGGTGCCGGGCAGGATGCCGGAGCTGGGCGGCGTGGTGGTCAAGGTTCGACCGCGGGCGATGACCACGGTCGACGTCGGGCCTTCGAGCACCGTCCCGTCGGTTGCGGTGAACACGACCTCGTCGGCCCCGCGCGCCTCGGCCTCCCGGAGTGCGGCCATGTTCACCGCGTACGACAAGGTCTTGGCCGACAGCAGCAGCCAAGGAGCGCGTTCCATCAGGTCGGGGGCGTAACCACGTTCGAGGGTGACGGCCGAGACGCCTTCCGCGCGCTTGCGCAGGGTTTCGGTTCCAACCGGGGTGCCCATGGCGAACCCGGTGGGGGTCCCGTCGCCGCCGTCCACGCCACGGCTGCACACCAGTTTGAGCGCCATCTCGCGCTCGGTGTCCCACGACCACTGGTCAATGACGGCCCGCACGGCCGACTCCCACGCCCCACGTGCGGGCAGCGGGATCTCCATGAGGGCGGCGGACCGTTCGAGCCGGTCCAGGTGCGGACCCAGTTCGCGGGCCTGCCCGTCGACCACCAGGATCGTTTCGAAGATGCCGTCACCACGCATCACGCTGAGGTCGTCGGCACGCAGCAGCGGCGTCGCCGGGTCGACCACGGTCCCGTCCAGCAGTGCGAGTACGCGCATACGCGCAGCCTAGGACCCTCCGGGCGCGCCGTGTCGGCGCCCCACCCGCGTGCCCGGGCACGCCATGCGCGAGCGTGGCGGCATACGATCGAGGATGCGGGCAGCGGTGTTAGAGCACGCCGGACGCCCGAGCTCGAACCAGCGTGGAGTGTCAGCTTGGTCACGAGGCACACCGATTCCGGCGCGGTAAGGCACACAGGAGCCATCTATGGGTGACAGGAGAGCGCTGCGCAGCACCCTCCACCAACGCGGCATGCGAATGACCCCGCAGCGCCAGCTGGTGCTGGACGCGGTGCGGGAACTCGGCCACGCCACCCCCGAGCAGGTACGTCACCGAGTGCAGGGAACCGCTTCGACGGTGAACATCACGACGGTGTACCGCGCGCTGGACCTGCTCGAGGAACTCGGGCTCGTACGCCATACCCATTTGGGGCACGGTGCCCCCACGTACTCGGTCGACGAGCACGAACACGTGCACCTGGTGTGCCATCGCTGCGGCGAGATCGACGAGATCCCGTGCGGGCTGCTCGACGGTGTGGCCGAACTACTCGAAGCCCGGCGGGGTTTCGAGCTCGATGCGACTCATCTGGCCCTGTCCGGCACCTGCCGGTCCTGCCGCGAAGCGTCCACCACCGAACCCGGCTCCGAGGAGCGACCATGACATCACCCCTGTTGCAACTGCCGGGAGCCGTACCGGCTCCGGAGGACTCCGTCGATTCCGGTGTGCCGTGGCATTTCGGCGATCCGTTCTCCGAGCAGCGGTCGGCGACCCGGTCGGCGATCGTGGTGGACCGCTCGAACCGACCGGTGATCGCGGTACCGGGCGAGGAGCGGTTGAGCTGGCTGCACCTGGTGCTGTCGCAGCACCTCACCGAGCTGCCCGAGGGCCGCGGTACCGAGTCGCTCGTGCTCGACAGCTACGGCCACGTCGACTGCCACCAGCTCGTCGCCCACCACGAGGGCACTGTCTACCTGGACACCGACCCGGGCGCGCAGGCCAGCAGCGCGCTGCCGACCATGGGCGTGGACGGCAAGCAGTCGCTGATGGAGTACCTCGACGCGATGCGGTTCTGGTCGAAGGTGGAACCGCGCGACGCGAGCGACGAGTTCGCGGTGCTGTCCGTAATCGGGCCGGATGCCGCCGAACTGCTCGCGAAATCGGGTGTGGTCGTCCCCGAGGAGCCGTACGGCGTGGTGGGTCTGCCCGGCGGTGGCTTGATCCGTTCCGTGCCGTTCCGGGGCCTGTTCACCGCGGACCTGCTGGTCCCGCGCGAGGCGCTGGTGGACTGGTGGACCCGCTTGACCGACAGCGGCATCCGGCCTTCGGGGTCGATGGCCTACGAAGCGCTCCGCGTCGAGGCGCTGCGGCCGCGGGTCGGGTTCGACACCGACGAGCGCACGATCCCGCACGAGCTGGGCTGGGTCCACGTTGCCGCGCACGTGGCCAAGGGCTGCTACCGGGGCCAGGAAACGGTCGCCAAGGTCCACAATGTCGGGAAGCCGCCGCGCCGCATGATGCTGTTGCACCTGGACGGTTCGGTGGAGATCCGCCCCGAGACCGGTGATCCGGTGTTCAACGGGGACCGCAAGGTCGGCCGGGTCGGCAGTGTCGTGCTGCACCACGAGCTCGGCCCGGTGGCGCTGGCGTTGCTCAAGCGCACCGCGCCGGTCGATGTGGAACTCATGGCGGGAGATCCCGAGCAGGAGCGATCGGTGGCGGCCGCGGTGGATCCCGATTCGGTTCCGCCGGACTCGGGTGAGCCCCCGGGGCGCATCGCCGCGCAGGGACTGAAGGGACGCTGAGTCCGCGCCGAGATCTCCTCGGCATCCACCGGGGAGATCCCTCCCCGTCAGGTTGGTGTTTGACGAGCGGGGTATGCCTGACGATGTGTACACGATCTCGGTGGTTGCACGATTCTCGGTGTATGCGCGGGGCCGGCCCCGAAGACCGCTCGACGCCAACGGCGGCGCCTTCCGCCGCCGTTGGCGTTGTTGGCACCGGAACGTGATGCGAGTACGCGTCGTTTGCAGGCACACTGATGGCCACGCAGTGAGAAGCCACTGAAATGTTGGCGGACACGACAGACTTACCGGAGGATGGACACGTGATCGAAGTCCGCCCGGGTGGACGCCGCCGAATCGACAGGGTCCTGTCCCCGGATTACGCGAGCGAAGCCGAAAACAGCGGGCTCCACGAGGTGCGCCACCTCCGGGACGAGGCCGCGCAGGAGGAGACGGATCTGTCCTACCTGCGCAGGATGCTGCACGCGCGCATTGACATCGTCCGTGCGGAGCAGCAGCGGAGGGCCGAGGACGGTTCCACTTCCGTCGTCGAGCAGCTGGTGAACATCCTGTCCGACAACGCGGTGGGTCCCGCGATGGGATCGGGCCGCTATCAGACGACCGAGCCGTCCCGGGCCGAGGCGCATCGCAGGCACGTGGAGGCGTTGGTCTCCGACGTCGACCTCTCCTGCGTGATGTCGCTGTCCGACGACAAGCTCGATGTGGCGCTGCGGGCCTACGCAGCCGAGGAGGACTCGGTGTCCCAGCGCCGACGGCAGGTGCAGGTGGTGGTCGACCGGCTGAACGCGGAGATCGCGCGCCGCTACCGAGAAGGGGCGGCTTCGGTGGACGACCTGCTAGCGGCGGAACGGGATCAACATTGAGCTTCGGAATTCCCCTCGTCGAAGTCGTCCGAAGCGGACTTCGCGAGGGCGTGCACCACGGCTCGGTCGTCGCGCTGGATTCGTCCGGCACGACCGTGCTCGCCCTGGGGGACGTCGAAACGCCGATGTTCCCGCGATCGGCGAACAAACCGGCGCAGGCCGTCGGAATGCTGCACGCCGGTCTGCAGCCGTCCACCGAGCAGGAAGTGGCGCTGGCGGCGGCTTCGCACAGCGGCGAGTCGGTTCACCTCGCACAGGTGCGCGAGATGCTGGTACGGCACGAGCTCGCCGAGCACGACCTGCAGTGCCCGCCCGCGTGGCCGATGGACGACGCCGCGCGCGGAGTCGATCTACGCGGGCGCGCCACGATGGAGTGCTCGGGCAAGCATGCCGCCATGCTCGCTTCCTGCATCCAACTAGGACTCTCCACAGAGGACTACCTGCGGCCGGACCACCCGCTGCAGCGTTCTCTGCACGACACGCTGGCCGAACTGGCGGGTGAACCGATCGCCGCTGCCGGCGTGGACGGGTGCGGCGCACCGCTGTTCGGATTCGGCCTCACCGGCCTCGCACGCACCTTCGCCCGGCTCACCACCGCGCCTGCCGGAACACCTGAGCGGCGAGTGGCCGATGCCATGCGGGAGTACCCGCACCTGGTGGCGGGCAGCGGGCGGGACGACACGGCGCTGATGCGCGCTGTTCCCGGACTGGTGTCGAAGATCGGCGCCGAAGGCGTCGTGGCGGTGGCGCTGCCGGACGGTCGCGCGGTGGCGGTCAAGATCGCCGACGGCGCCGCGCGCGCCCGGATGCCGGTTCTGATCGGTGCGCTACGGGTGCTCGGCGTCGCGGACGAGGCGTTGACGGCGTTGGCCGAGGTGTCGCTTCCCGGTGGGGACCGGCAGGTCGGCTCGGTTCGGCTGCTTGCGGGGGCGTTCGACCAGCTCGCCGCGCGGTGAGCACACGCTGGGGTGCGCCACCAGCCGAACCACGTTGACGCGCTCGCCGGTTCGGCGCGGCGAGCGCGTCCTCAGTTGAAGCGCTCCCGGGACGCGAACTCGGCCCAGAAGTCCCGCAGCGACTCGTAGCGCTCGCTGACCTCTCCGGTGCGGCCGGCTTCCATCGCGTCCACGATCGCGTGGACGTCGTCGGCCGAGGTGTCGGCTTCGACGTCCACCTCGGTCATCATCTGGACCAGTCCGCCGTAGTCGAGTTCCACCGCCGAGTGCGGGTGGAACCGTTCCAGCCAGCGACCGGTCTCCTTCAGGATCTTGGTGGGCCCCTCGTCGCCGATCGATTCCCTGGCAGCCGCGTGCGCGCGGGCGACCCGCCGTCGCGCGTCGGCCATCGCGGTCCGCCAGAGCACCCGCCGGACGGTCGCGTCGGACTGCTCGACGACCCGCTCGTCGGGATCGATGAGCGCGAACCACGGCAGCGGCACCGTCCAGGTCGACGAGAGCACGTGCACGGCGTCTCCGGACAGCTCGCTGACGACGGCGTTGGCCCGGGTCCTCGCCTTCTCCAATGGCAGGTCCAGCACCGCCGCGCGGAGCGGGACCTCGGCGGCGGTCAGGAAGCCCACGAGCGCGGCGGCCGAGCGACCACGCAGGTCCAGGGGACACACCAGCGGGCCGGGGCCGACGGTCGCGGCGGGACCGCTGGGCACGTCTTCCGGAGCGAGCACCAGCGCATCGTCCTCGTCCGTGGCGTTGCCATCGAGCGTCTCGCCCGGAAGCAGCTTCGAGGGAGAAGTGACTTGGGTACGCAGCCACAGGTCCTGCTCACGTCCACCGGCGGAGGCGGACTCGACCGCACCCCGCTCGACGATCGAGGCGAGCTGCTCACGCTTCGGCGAGCTGAAGCAGGACAAGGGTTCGTACACCCTCAGGTAGGCGACGAACGGTTCCGGCACAGCGAGCATCGTGCCATGTCTGCCACCGGAGGCTCACGACGGCCACAGGTGACGGCGCGGCGCGTCCCCGGCCGATGGCGCTTTCGGCGGGCATTCCGACGTTGGGGCCAACGTCACCCGGGCCGCCGGGACTCACTCCCGGCACCACGTCGCGTAGAACCGCATCGGCACGGTACGGTAGTTACAGGAAAAGTTGTCGAGATCATGCGGGGCCGCCGTTCCCCTGGCCGCCCCGCACACCCTGCGCGAGGGGGTCGAGCCATGGGGCGCGGCCGGGCTAAGGCCAAGCAGACGAAGGTGGCCCGCGAGCTTAAGTACAGCTCCCCCGCCATGGACGTCGAGGCATTGCAGCGAGAGCTGTCCTCGGAGTCGCCTGGCGAGTGGTCCGAGGAGGACCGCGACGACTCATACGACGGCGGGTACGACGACTACCGGCGTTGAATGCACAATTCCACCGAGTTGGCGGCGATGCCGCTTGCTCGGTGGAGTCGTGTGGCCGGAGCCGACCGTCGGATGAGCGGGTGGGTTGACGAGCTGGTGGTCACCGCAACCGCCCGGAACGGTGCTTGTCGACTGGGATGAGCACCGTCCGGGCAAAGTACGTCGACCGTTGATAACGAGACGCGAAAGTGGCGTTGTCGGCTTCCGGCAACGCCACTTCACGTATTCCACCCCGGGCCCCGAAGGACCCTGTGAGCGGCATGTGTGGCTGTTTCCGCGCGGGCGGACGCCGGTCATGGCCCACGGCAGGTCCGGAACGGCACGGGCAGCTTGACAGGCACCGGCCAGCCGGAACTGTACGGCCCGGCTCGCCACGTACTGGCTCGCCACGTACTGGCTCGCCACGTACTGGCTCGCCACGTACTGGCTGGCTAGATTTGCACTGGCTGGCTGAAACGCACGATTCAGCGCCGTTCCGGCCGGCACAGGTCGTCCGTGTTGCGTGCAGGCGATGCGGCCGGGACGAGACTGTGAAGGGCTGCCGGGATGAGACGTAAAGAGGGACGACGTGCGGGCCGCCTCTCGGCGGATGGCTCTGCAAGGCTCCAGCCGAACGGTATTCCAAGCAGGCGATAGATGGAGCCCGGGGGCACGCGCACGCCGTCCCACCCCGCACAACACACGGGTCGGCCGGTCCATTCCCGGTCATCCGATCCGATTTTCTCGGGCCCGAAGACCAGCCCGGGCAACCCCCGTCGTCGCGGTCCACTCGTAGGTCGTCGCGGTCCACTCGCTCACCGCGCTCCACCCTGGCCGCCGTGTCCGGCGTGGACGGAGTGGGCGACGGCGTGGCCCTTGCCCCTGGCGATCAGCCACTTGTTGACCGGGGCGGCGACCACGAAGGCGACCGCCAGCGAGAACGCCAGGGCGCCCCAGAACAGGAGCGATGCAGGGCCGGCGTCCATCGCGCCCGGAACCGCGACCATGACCAGGTTGTCCACGATCTCCATCACCGCGATCGAGAGCGTGTCGGCGGCGAACGCCACTTTGAGCGCCGCGGCGAACGCCACGCCCGCCTTGAGCACACCCCGCATGGTCAACGCGTAACCGAAGAAGAAAGCCAGCCCGACCGAGAGCACCACCGTCGTCACGGTGTGCAGCCCGATCGCGGTGCCGATCACCATGCCCAGGGTTTCACCGATCGCGCAGCCGGTGAGGCAGTGCAGCGTCGCCGACGCCGCCATCGCCCAGGACGAGTTCACGTGTTGCGTCATATTCGACCTCCGCGCGCCCGGGTTCCCACAATCGCCGAAACCCACGCCTACCCGGGCGGGGTAAGCGGGCGGGAATCGGCCGCAGCGTCGGAAGCCGAGCGGCACGGGCGCGACTCGCGCGGTGCTGCCCGGCGGGCAACCGCTGCGTGCCTCGAACGACGTCGTGGTCAGAACCGGGGGTGGTCGCCCCGCAGTACGACTCGCTGGTCCTCTTCGGCGTCCTCGACGGCTGGCTGCTTGGACACCTCACCCAACACCCACGCGGGCACGTGCCGGGCGGTGAGCACCGCGAGCGCGCGGTCCACGTCCTCCGCCGTGACCACGGCGACCATCCCGACGCCCATGTTGAAGGTGCGTTCCATCTCCTCGACCGCGACCCGACCGCGCTGGGCGATCATCCGGAACACCGGCTCGGGCGTCCAGGTTCCGCGATCGAGCACGGCCGTCAGACCGGCCGGGATGACCCGTCCGAGGTTGGCCGCCAGGCCACCACCGGTGACGTGCGCGAACGTGCGAACTTCGGTTTCGGCGGCGAGCGCCAGGCACTCCTTGGCGTAGATCCGGGTCGGTTCGAGCAGTTCCTCGCCGAGCGTGCGGCCGAACTCCTCGACATGTCCGGAGAGGGGCAGCCGGGCGTTCTCCAGCAACACGTGCCGCGCCAGCGAGTACCCGTTGGAGTGCAGCCCGGAGGACCCCATGCCGATCACCACGTCGCCCGCCCGGACCCGGTCCGGGCCGAGCATGGCGTCCGCCTCGACCACGCCGACACCGGTGGCGGAGATGTCGTACTCGCCGTCGGACATCATGCCCGGGTGTTCGGCGGTCTCACCGCCCAGCAGGGCGCAGCCCGCCTGCACGCAGCCTTCGGAAACCCCCTTGACCAGCGCACCGATCCGATCGGGGACGACCTTGCCGACAGCGATGTAGTCCTGCAGGAACAGCGGCTCGGCGCCGCTGACGACCAGGTCGTCGACGACCATCGCGACCAGGTCGATGCCCACCGTGTCGTGCTTGTCCATCGCCTGCGCGACGGCCAGCTTGGTCCCGACACCATCGGTGGAAGAAGCCAGTACCGGTTCCTTCCAGCGGTCGAGCTTGAGCTGGAACAGCCCGGCGAAACCACCGAGCGACCCCAACACCTCGGGACGAGTCGCGCGCTGCGCCCACGGGCGCATCTCCTCGACGGCTTCGTCACCGGCTTCGATGCTCACTCCGGCGGCGGCGTAAGTGGCTTCCGAACTTTCGGTTCGGTCGGCACTCGACCCCGCCAACAGGTCTTCGGACACGACTGGCTCCACATCTTGTGCGAGATTCGATTCAACGAAGGCGCGGGTGTAGCACGCACCACGCTACGCGCGCGAACGACGCCCGTCCGGGCCTCGTTCGTCGCCGCATGATTCAGGGACGGCGCAACGCGTCGGCCGCACCGTACCCGCTGGGCAGCACGGGTTCGGCCGGACCGGCCACCCCGCGTTCCACCTGTTCGCCCTCGCCTTCGAGCAGGTACTTCCCGACCTGCTCGGATTCCGGCAGCGGAATGGGGTACTCCCCGTCGAAGCACGCCGCGCACAGCCTGGTGCGGGGCTGCTCGGTCGCCGAGATCAGCGAGTCGAGGGATACGTAGTTCAGGCTGTCGGCCCCGACGGAACGCCGGATGCCGTCCAGGTCGAGCCCGTTGGCGATCAGTTCGGCACGGGAGGCGAAGTCGATCCCGTAGAAGCACGGCCACTTGACCGGCGGGGACGCGATTCGCACGTGCACCTCGACCGCCCCGGCCTCCCGCAGCATCCGAACCAACGCCCGTTGGGTGTTGCCCCGCACGATCGAGTCGTCGACGACGACCAGGCGCTTGCCGCGAATGACCTCGCGAAGCGGATTGAGCTTCAGCCGGATGCCGAGCTGTCGGATGGTCTGCGAGGGTTCGATGAAGGTCCGCCCCACGTAGGCGTTCTTGACCAGGCCGTTCCCGTAGGCGATCCCGGATGCCTGGGCATAGCCGATGGCCGCCGGGGTCCCGGATTCCGGAACCGGGATCACCAGGTCGGCGTCCACCGGGTGCTCGGCCGCGAGTTTGCGGCCGATCTCCACGCGGGTGCTGTGCACCGATCGACCCGAGATGGTGGTGTCCGGGCGCGCGAGGTAGACGTACTCGAAGACGCAGCCCTTGGGGTTGGGGTTCGCGAAGGACGAGGAGCGCAGCCCGTTCTCGTCGATGGCCAGCAGCTCACCGGGCTCCACCTCGCGGACGAAGGAAGCCCCGACGATGTCCAGCCCGGCTGTCTCGCTGGCCACTACCCAGCCGCGTTCCAGCCGTCCGAGGACCAGCGGGCGCACGCCTTGCGGGTCCCGGACCGCGTAGAGGGTGGACTCGTCGGAGAACACCATGGAGTATGCGCCGCGCACCGTGGGGAACAGGTCCAGCGCGGCCCGTTCCAGCCCCTTCTCGTCGGCGTGCGCTGCCAGCAGGCCGCACACCAGGTCCGAGTCGGTGGTGGCGTGTTCGCAGGCGTTGGCCGGAGAGGACAGATTCGCCGAGACGGTGTCGATGTTCTCGGCGTTGATCCGCTCCAGCAGTTCGGCGGTGTTGACCAGGTTGCCGTTGTGGCCGAGCGCGAGCCCACCGCCGTCGGCCGATGGCCGGAACGTGGGTTGGGCGTTCTCCCAGGTGCCACCACCGGTTGTGGAGTAGCGGGTGTGTCCGACCGCCACGTCACCGCGCAGCGAGGCGAGGATCTGTTCGTCGAACACCTGGCTGACCAGTCCGAGGTCCTTGTAGACCAGCATCTGGGACCCGTCGCCGACAGCGATGCCCGCGGCTTCCTGACCGCGGTGCTGCAGGGCGAACAGCCCGTAGAAGGTCAGTTTCGCGACTTCTTCGCCCGGCGCCCACACGCCGAATACACCGCATTCATCGCGAGGAACATCCTGTTCGAGTTGCTCGACGGTGGCGTCGGTGCTCGGCGCGGCTCCCGTCCCTGTTCCTCGGCGCACCTGTGGTGCGTTATTTGCAATACCCGGTTCTGGCCGGTCGGAGACCACCGAAAACTCCCTGCATGACGGAGTCGGAGTTACACCTCAGTGTAAGCCGGACGTATCCGTCAGGTCTCTCCCGTCCGGTTGAGCCTGGTCACAACAGCGGGCTCGATTCGCCCGATTCGCACGGGAAGCCCGTATCGGCGCAGGCCACGACCGCTTCGGAGCGCCCTGCGGAGCCGGGCGGAGCGGGGTCCCAAGACAGGCCGGGACCGTGCCACGGGGGCTCCGAAACATCCGGCACGGCCCTGCCCGTGCCGGCCTGCCCGTGCCGGCCACCGCCGGGAGGAGCGGCAGTGCTGCGCTGCATCGAGGACGGAGTGGAGTGCCACCGGGTGGCGGGCGGGGAGTTCGGGGGAACACCGCCACCCGGTGGCGGCTCAGAGGCGGCGCAGGCCTTCCCGTACCCGCGCCATCAAATCCACATCCCTGCACGGCTCGGGCAGCGGAACGATCCGCCCTGACCAGGACACGCGGCGGTCCAGCCGCGCGGCCTCGGACGCCTGGGGGACGCGACGATCCAGCCCCGCGGGAGTTCTCTCGCGCTCAGCCATGGCACCGCGAGCCGCAGCTGTGCGTGCGGGCGAAATCACGGATGGACTCGGCGACGCAAGCACCACAACCGATGGTGGGGGCGGTGTTCGTGTAGAGGCCGACCTCGTAGCCGCAGAAGGTTCGTCCGGTGGCCGCCGCGCGGAGGTGGACCACCCCGTGCCGGTCGGTCCACATCCCGGCGGGTCGCAGTGTGGCGACAACGGCGTCCCTCATTCGGCGGCCACCGTTCGGATCGCTGCGGGACCGGTGGCGCTCGCCGTGCTCCCCACCGGCCCCGCAGGGGCTCCGCCGCGCGCCACGTCGGGGACCGAAGGGCCGCGTCGCGTCGGGCGGGCAGTCGCTCCCGGATCGCGGCCATGCCGCCGGGTGGACGGGCCGGTTCCGCTGATCACGGCCCTGGGGGAAGCGGCGGCGCTGCACTGCGTCGGTTGCGACATGGCATAACCCTCGCCCCGATCAACGCGGGCGAGGGCTGCAGATCAACACCGTGCTTCGAGGGGCGCGGAACGCACCCGTGCTCGGGGTTACACGGTGAGCCCCAGGCGAGTAGCGAGGCCGCGGGCATCGCGCTCGACCAAGCGGACCCCAGAAGTGACGAGCTCGCCCGCGATGCCCCTGCTCAGCGGGTGGCAACGCATGGATTCCTCGCTGATGTCGGTAGCGCGTTGGAGCGTCTGCAGCGCGGCCAGGTGGTCCTTTTTCTGGTGATAGGAGCGGGACATCTCCAACCACAACCGAGCGCGTCGATCCACCGAAGGCACCGAGTCCGGGTCCACGGCGTCGGCACGATCGAGGGCGGTCGAGGATTTCCACATGTCCACGTGAACCGAGACCCCGGTCAGTGCCGTGTTCGCGGTCCCGAACAGGGTCCAGGGATGGGCATACCCGGTCGGCAGACTGCGGGCCATCTCGTCACCTTCATCGAGCGCGTGGAGGGCGTTTCCTTCCTCCCCCATGCGAGCGGCCGTGATCGCCGCGTGCAGGCGCGCAGACCCCCACAAGGCACGCGCTTCGGTCGATCCGTCCGCCAGGTACGGCTGGAGAAGGTTCGCAGCATCGGTCGCCAGCCGGTAGGCGTCTTCCTCCCGGCCGGTGGCTCGCCACACATTGCCCAGCACCCACGCGGCCCCGGCCAGGGGTTCCGGCTGGTCGGCCTCCTGCGCGGAGGCCATGCACCGGTCGGCGGCCAGCCACAACAGCGCGGAATCCGCCACCCATGCCAAAACCTGTTCAGCCAGTGCGTAGGCGCTGGTCAACACCATGTGCGCGGTGCGACGTGTCTTGCCATTCGTGACTCGCGCAGCGTGGCGCCCGTCGCGGATGATCTGCGGCAGCATCGCCCCTGCCGAGGCGCGAGGCGTCGAGGACGTATGCCAGAAGTGCCAGGCGTCAGCGACGCGCTGCAGCAGTACCTGCACATCCGGCTCGGGACCGTCTCGAAGCTGCAGCGGGAACTGCTCGATGGATTCCCGCAGGTCGGCGACGACCGGGTGTCCTTCGCGCCGCTGGAGGCTCGCCGAGATCGGCGCCGAGCCGGTCAAGGTCGACACGTCAACATGGAGCACGTTCGCCAGAGCGACCAGCATGTCCCAACGTGGGGCGAGCCTGCGTCCGCGTTCGAGATCCTTGAGCCACTGGGCGGAGCGACCTACCAGGTTCGCCACTACCGGGCGGGATTTTCCTTGTCGTTCGCGTATGGCCTGGATCCGTGCTCCGACGGCCAAGCCTTCCAGTTCGTCAGCGCTCATCGCTATTCACCTCATCCACCGGATGTCCCCGCCGTTCCTCGGGCTTCGCCGGTAGCTCCGGCGGGAAAGTGGTGATCAGCGTAGCGAGAACCGCCGACTCCGCACAGGCATTCGCAGGGCTTTCGCGGTGCACCATTCGGTGAGTGTTGGCGCGTCGCACCACTTCCGGACCACGCTCCGGGAGAAAGCGACAGCGCTGAACAGCGGGCCGTGCTGCCCGTGGTGCCTGGTCAGCCGTCGTCGGCTGCGACCAACGGCAGCCACCGGGAGACGTCGGCGCGGGGGCCCGACGCGTCGATGCGGCCGTCGTCCAGCGCCTCGTCCCAGCTCAAGTGCCCGGTGGCCAGCAACAACCAGGTTCGCGGGTCGGTTTCGATCACGTTCGGCGGGGTGCCCCGGGTGTGTTCGGGCCCCGAGACGCACTGCACGGCGGCGAAAGGTGGCACGCGCATCTCCACGCTGCGTCCCGGTGCGACCCGCTCCAGCGTGCGCAGGCTCAGGCGGACGGCGCTGGCGAGTTCGGAGCGAGCGGGCCGCCGCGTCTCGTCATCGAGCCACGGCCGCACCTCCGCGATCGCCGCGCGGAGCTCGCGGGGATCGACGTGTCGGCGAGCCGGCATGGCGACCAGCATAGATCTTCCGGTGCCGCACCCGGCCATCGCTCCCGGCGCGGAACGAGGATGAGGCCCCACGCGAACCTCTCGCGAGAAGGACCTCATCGATCGATTCAGCTCACAACCAACCGAGCTTGACCGCCTGCATGCCGGCCTGAAAACGGGTCTCGACCCCCAGGCGTGCGACGAGCTCGCGGACCCGCCGGTGGGCCGTTCGCGCGCTGAACCCCATCAACCTTCCGATGGTGTCGTCGGTGGCGCCCGAAGCCAGCAGCGACAGGATCCACCGCTCCTCCTCCGACGGCATGACCTCCCCGTTGAGGAGTTCCTGGTCGGCAGTGAAGGGTGCCGCGAACCGCCACAGGTCCTCGAAGATCCGCACCATCGCCCCGAGCATCGCCGAACTGCGGATCACCACGGCGCTTTCCACGGTCTGCTCGCTCGCCGTCAACGGCAGCAGCGCCACCTCGTTGTCGACGACGACCAGCTTGGTGGGTGCCACGTGGATCACCCGGGCCTGCTCGCCCATGGCCACCAGCCGCGAGGTTAGTTCCAGCTGCGGTGGCCGGGCGAGAGCCGACCTGTCGTAGAGGACCTGAAACTCGACTCCCTCGGCGAGTTTTCGGGATTCCAGCGAGTCCAGCGCGCCAGTGGCCGCGTAAGGCGGTTTCGCCACTCCCTGCACGAGGACGTTCGCGTTGCTCTGCAGTTCGTAGGCCGCCCAGCCGACGCGCTTGGCGCCGCGCACGATCTGCAACACCCCACCGCTGCCCGCTTGGGCCTGCGCTGCCTTGGCCACCGATGCGACCGCTTCTTGCGCTTGGACCTGCGCCTGCACCGCCCGCTCTGTCGAGGCCGGATCGGCGATCGCCGAATCCGCCCGCGAACAATCGGACGCCGACGCACCAGTAGATGAAAGTTCCGTTCTTTCCTTCACCTCGGTGTATCCGGATAACACGGCACACCCCTTCCTGAGGTACCTCCCACGACGAATGCCCCGGCACTCACCGCACTGGGCACCGAACTCCCCCTCGGTCAAAACCTAACCGCCTGAAGTCCGCGGCCGGAACCAACTTTCGAAGGATGGCGCCGTGCGACGTTCGATTAGCTCCGTTCAGCCGGGCTCCTGCCTCCCCCGTTAGCACCAGTACGGCGATCACCGCACGACGCGGGGAAGTCACGCGGATACGGAGCGAAAAGCCGACAGGCCCTTCCTCGTCGAGAGGAAGGGCCCGCCGGCATTTCGATTTTCTCCTCAGTGGCTCACAGGTCGCCGGTCTGCAGGAGGTCGGCGATGGTTCCCGTCGGTGCGCCCTGGATGACGCCCGCCGAAGCGGTTTCCTGCAATCCGCCGATCACATCCGCCGGGTCCGCGCCGGAGTTGGCCTCCAGGTACAGCGCCCCGACGCCCGCCACGTGCGGGCTGGCCATCGAGGTGCCGCTCATCGTGGCGGTTCCGCCACCGGGGGCCAGCGAAGTGATGTCCACACCGGGCGCGTATCCCTCGACCGAGGGGCCGAAGTTGGTGAACGAAGCCGAACCGTCGGTGTTGTCCGAGGCCGCCGTGGTGTAGACGCCCTCGGCGCTGGCCGGCGAAACGTTGTCGGCGTTCTGCCCCTCGTTGCCGGCGGCGACCGCCAGGAACACGCCGTCGTTCACGACGCTGGTGGCGGCCTCGTTGAGGGCCGGGTCGTAGGCACCGCCGAGCGACATGTTCGCCACCGCCGGGCCGTTCGAGTCCTCGATCACGTACTCCATGCCCGCGATGATGTCCGCGGTGGTGCCGCTGCCCTGGTCGTCGAGGACCTTCACGCCCTTGAGCGTCGCGTCGGTGGCCACGCCGTAGGTGCCCGAGCCGATGGTGCCTGCCACGTGCGTGCCGTGACCGTGACCGTCGACGCCGTCTCCGCCGGTGGCGTCGAAGCCGACCTCGGCGCGGCCGCCGAAGTCACCGTGTTCCGGGTCGATACCGGTGTCGAGGATGTACGCGGTCACGCCCGATCCGGTTCCGGCAGGCGCGTAGGTGTCGTCCAACGGGAGGTTCGGCTGGTCGAGGCGGTCGAGGCCCCACGAGCCCACGGCCGAGGCGTCCGGATCCTGGACCTGGACCCGGAAGGTCTGCGATACGCCTTCGACCGCTTCGCTGGCGCGGACCGCGTCCAACTGTTCGGCGCTCAGCTCCGCGGAGAAGCCGTTGATGGCCGAATCGTAAACGTGATCGGTCCGCACCCCCAGTTCGCCGGCGAGAGCGGTCGGGGCGATACCGTCCTTCAGGTTGACGATGTAGGAATCGCCGGTTCCTTGAGTCTTGGCTTGCGCGTGCATGGTCAGGGGAGCGAGATCGGCTTCCGGGGCGGCACCGGCCGGCACGGCGGCGAACACGAGGGCCGCGGCGGCTAAGCCGGCTCCGGATCCGTAGGCGAGCTTCTTCATGGATGTTCCCCTCCTCAGTGTCACCCGGGTGGGGCCGGGTGAAATCTGACGGCGTTACGGAACGGAACGTATCCACCAAGAACACTCGATCGGGCGAGTTGGCGAGTAGTTGCCACTCAATCGGACTTCGGGGTGAATGCTTTCCCAGCTCTGCGGAAACCACCGGGAATCTTCCCGGAAAACCACCGCCGGCAAAGCTCTTGACCTGGCCACGACGGATTGCGCGCGGATTTACCGCTCGAATCGATACGGACGTATCCGACATTTCGTGCGCAGTGAGAAGTGTAGCGGCACGGTTTCCGCGATAATCGCGCACCGTGTTCAAGTGGCCACCACCCAGCGACGCATTCGACGCCGTACCGCGGCCACGTATTCGGCCGCCGGTTCACTCGAGTTGTCGTCCGGAGCCAGGCCGTAGGTGATGCCGTAGTAGCGGTAGAGCGCGTATTCGTGCTCCTGGAGGAGGTCCCCCTGTTCCAGCGATACGCGCGGGGCCTCGCGGACGGCGTCCTTGAACACGGCGACCGTGAGCGTGTCGCCGTCGAACGCCGCGCCCTCCAGCGGCACGAAGCTCTCGTTCGTCCCGAACAGTCCGGTTTGGACAGTGACCCAAGCGGGCTGCTCGGTGTCCTCCTCCAAGAACAGCTGTCCGACGATACCGATCCGCTGGCCGCACGGATCGAATACTTCGCAGCCGAACAACCGCAACGCTTCCCGCTGACCGATCATCACCGACAACCTCCCCTGTCGCCCCGCCGACCCCTTCAGTCTCTCCCCGAACTCCGACGTGCGGCACCTCGAAACGGCTGGTTCATACGTCGAAGTCGCACCGTCCACTCGGCACACGAGGCCGAACTGGCACCCTCGTGGGACAACCGGGTGCGGCCGAACTGCGGCGATCGCCCGGCGGCCAACCCACAGCACCATCCGAGGACGGAGCCCAACCCATGTCCGAGCCCAACCAGCCAAGCCCCCCGCCGATCACCGATGAGATGCGTGAGCAGGCAAAACAGACCCCGGACAGCTGGCTCTACATCGTCGATCCCGGATACGAGGACGCCGGCGACGACATCCCGCCCGAGGGGGTCGTGGGCGCCTACCGGATCGACTCGGAGGGGCAGATCGACGAGGACTTCCAGTTCAACGACGAGTACCAGCCCTCCGAACAGGCGTTCAGCATCCCGGACCCGGCCAACGACCTGGAGGTCCTGCTGAACCGGATCGCCTCCGGAGAGGCGCCGCAGGAGGCTCTCGTCCCCGCGGTGCTCGAATCGAACCTGCTGCTCTACGCCGCGGAGGACGAAGACGAGGACGAGCCCGCGATCTACGCCGCCGAGATGTCCGACGGCAGCCAGCTCGTCCCGGCCTGCAGCTCGGCCGCACGGGTGCCGGAT
This sequence comes from Parasphingorhabdus pacifica, assembly GCF_054779195.1. NCBI lineage: Bacteria > Pseudomonadati > Pseudomonadota > Alphaproteobacteria > Sphingomonadales > Sphingorhabdaceae > Parasphingorhabdus > Parasphingorhabdus pacifica. Next base: position 470,705 of record NZ_BAAGYS010000007.1, on the reverse strand, counting down.
GACTGGCCCGCCTACCGCACGGTTCCCGGGCGCGCGCTCACCGAGCTGCTCAACGGGCTCGACCTCGGCCTGAACCTCGACGACGCCGTCCGCGCGGTGATCCCGAACGACGTGCTGGTGGGGGCTTCGGCCGCCGAGAACTGAGCCCGGACGAATGGCGGGGTGCTGATCCCGGGTATCCGATGGGTCGACGGGGCTACGAACTCGTTCATCCCGCGGAGCCCCGGGCAACGGATCATGTGGAGAGGAGTCGGCGGTGAAAGCAGCGACGGTGGTACCCGGAAAGCCGGAGCTCTGCGAGGTCAGCGACCTGACCGAACCTGTGGCTGCCCCGGGCGAGTTGCTCGTCGAAGGCTTGCTCGCCGGGTCCTGCGCCACCGACCAGGAGGTCATCCACTCCGCACACGGAGTCCTGCCACCCGACCGGGAACGGATGGTGCTGTTCCACGAATCGGTGGGGCGAGTGCTGCACGCACCCGCGATCAGCGGTTTCCAGCGGGGAGATCACGTCGTGGGCGTCGTTCGACGTCCCGATCCCGAGCCCTGCGGCGCCTGTGCCGCAGGGCAATGGGACTTCTGCCTGAACGGCCGGTACACGGAGTGCGGGATCAAGGAACTCGACGGCTTCGGCGCCGAGCGCTGGACCATCGAGCCGCGCTTCGCGATCCCCGTGCCCGCCGGACTCGGCGAGCTCGGCGTCCTCACCGAGCCGGCGTCGGTCGTGGCGAAGGCCTGGGAGCAGGCCGAGTTGATCGGCAAGCGCGCCTACTACCAGCCACGGCACGCGTTGGTCACCGGTGCCGGGCCGATCGGGTTGCTGGGGGCGTTGCTCGGGATCGAACGCGGCTTGGACGTGCACGTGTTCGACCAGGTCACCAACGGCCCCAAACCGGGTCTGGTGCGCGATCTGGGCGCCACCTATCACACCCGCCTCGATGATCTCGGGTTCGAACCGGACGTGGTGATCGAGGCGACAGGAGCGGGTGAGGTCGTCTTCGACGTGCTGCGCCGCACGGCGCGCAACGCGATCACCGTGCTGACCGGAGTCGCCGGGCACGAGCGAACCGTCCCGGTACCGGCAGGTGCGATCAACGATGAGCTGGTGCTCGACAACGACGTCGTGGTGGGCAGCGTGAACGCGAACCTGCACCACTACAGCCAGGCGGTCAAGTCGCTCAACGACGCCGACTCCGGTTGGCTTTCGTCGCTGATCACCGACCGGGTGCCGCTGTCGGACTGGACGAGCGTGCTGCAGCGTCGGCCCGACAGCATCAAGACCGTGGTCGATCTGCGCGGCTGACGGCGCCAACCGCGGTGGCTCCGCGTCGCGGAGCACCGGAGCGGATGCTCCGCCGCGTCCTCCGGAGAGGTCACACCCTCAGGACAGGCCCTCAGGACAGGTGGTCGGCAATGAACGCGCGCATCCGCTCCGGTGAGCACGGTCGGGCGAAGAAGTAGCCCTGGCCGGTCTCGCAACCGATCTCGGCCACCCGACGAGCCTGCGCGTGCGTCTCCACTCCCTCGGCGGTCACCGTCAGCCCGAGCGTGTGCGCCAGGTCCACCAAGGTGCCGACGATGCGTTCGTCCACCGGATCGGCACGTTCCGGATTGCGCAATCCCTCCATGAACGAACCAGCGAGCTTCAGTTCGTGCACGGGCAGGTGCCGCAGGTAGGCGAGGTTCGAGTACCCGGTGCCGAAGTCGTCGATGGCGATGCGCACGCCCATCCCGGAGAGCTCGCAGAGCCTGCGCATCGGCTCGCCGGAGGTCTGCATGATCGCGCTCTCGGTGAGTTCGAGCTGCAACCGTGCTGGTTCGAGGCCGGTTTCCTCCAGGATCGCCCTGACGTCCGGGACCAGGTCGGGGTCGCGTGACTGGCGCACCGCGAGGTTGACGCTGACGAACGGAGCGGCGTCACCGAACTCGTCCTGCCACTTCTTGGCCTGCTCGCAGGCCCGCCGCAACACCCAGCGCCCGAGACGGACGATCAACCCGGTTTCCTCGGCCAGGCCGATGAACGTGTCGGGGCCGAGCCTGCCGAGTTTCGGATGCCACCAGCGCACCAACGCCTCGACCCCGACGATTCCGAACTCGCGCAACCCGATCAGCGGCTGGTACTCGACGTAGAACTCGTCGCCCTCCAGGGCGGCGGGCATGGTGGCCGACAGGCGGAACTTGGCGACCTCGTGCGCGTTGCGCTCGGGGTCGAACAGCTCCCATTTGCCCTTGCCCTCGGTCTTAGCCCAATACAGCGTCACGTCGGCATCGCGCATCACTTCGGCCACGGTCTGCCCGGACACCGGCCGCTCGACCACGCCGATGCTGGCCGAAACCGACAGCTCGTGCCCACCAATGCGGACCGGATCCGTCAGGGATCGGAGTGCTCGCTCGGCCAGTTCGATCGCCTGCCGGTGGTCCTCCGAATCCTCCACGAGGAGCACGAATTCGTCGCCGCCCATGCGGGCGACCATCCGCCGCTCTCCCGACACGGTCTCCGCCAGCCGCTCGCCGACCGCGACGAGCAGATCGTCGCCCACGTGGTGGCCGAGGCTGTCGTTGATCACCTTGAACCCGTCCAGGTCGAGGTAGCACAGCCCCACGCGCCGATCGGACGCGTCGGATTCCAGTGCGGCGCTGAGCCGTTCCAGGAACAAGGTCCGGTTCGCCAACCCGGTCAGCGGATCGTGCATCGCCTGATACCGGAGGCGTTCTTGCAGCTGGATCCGGTCGGTGACGTCCTCGACCATCGCAACCTGGTACAGAGGCTCGTCGGCGTCGCCGCGCACCAGGGTGATGACCGCCTCTGTCCACACCGGGGTGCCGTTGAAGCGGATGAACCGCTGGTCGAACCGGAACTGCTCGCGCTCACCGCGAGCCAGTTGCTCGTAGGCCTCCCGGAACTGTTCGGAGTCGTCCGGCAGCGTGAACTCCTGCACGTGCATGCCCCGCAGCCTCGCCGGTGCGGCACCGAGGATCTCGCCCATCGCATCGTTGACCTCGATGATGTTGCCCGCCGCGTCTCCGATCCCGATACCGATACCGGCCCCGACGAAGATCGCCCGGAAGCGCGCCTCACTGACGCGCAAGGCCTGTTCGACGGATCCGCGGGCGTCGAGCACGGTCTGGCGGATGGCTTCCTGCTCGTCGAGGGTGCGCTTGCGCGCCGCGTGCACGAATCCCGCGCACAGTTCCGCCTGCAGTTGCGCCACGCGGCTGCGCCATCCGGTGGGGCCGTTGACGTCGAGCACGCTGACGAGTTCGTCCCCGAACAAACCGACGGTGCGGGACAGCGATTCCGCACTGATGAACTGCACCGCCACCAGGTCGGCTCCGACTTCGCGGGCGGGAGCGGGATCGAACGGGTCCGCCAGCAGGGCTTCGACGATACGGTCGGTGAACTCGCGTAAGCGGTCTTTCACCTCGCCGCTGGTCATCGGTACGTAGCTCGTTCCGATGAGCGCCTCGCCCCAGGCCGACGCGAGCCGCCGCCGATCGGCTTGACTGACCGCGGCCGCAATCTCGCGCGCGCCCGACACAGGCCGCGCGCCCGGCACAGGCGTTGTCCAGCCGGTCATGCCTGCGCGCCCCCCATTCATCGTACTCGTCTCGACCAGTTCGCCTGGAGCATACGACCGAACGGACCGAGGGTCGAACAACCGGATCTCCGCTTTCGGTGGATTGATCCTTTCCGGACGGAGCTGCTCACCGGCTCGCAGGGCGGTTCTCGCGGACACCGTCCGGAACCGAGATCAGCTTCCTCCGCGTCGGCCGCAAGGGTTTTCCCCCGCCCGCCGGTAGCTCTCACACCACCGGTGATGTCGACGCGCACCACCGCTGAAAGACGGGGACCAACGCTCAATTTTTCACACTTTTGTGCCACGTCGATTTCGTCGTCGCTGTCCGCATTGCGCCATTCCGGTCAAAGATCCACCTAAGATCTACATAACTGGAAAAGTTCTCGCCACACTTTCGGGCTACATGCTGCTGCGTCCAGTGACAGTGGCACCCCAAAACAGCGAGGTCCGCATGAACCGTTCGAGTTGCCGCACCCGCGCCCGCGCACTCATCCCCCTACTCTCCATCACCTGGGCCTGCGCGTTGGTCTTCAGTTCCTTCGCGCACGCGAGTAGCCCACCCCCAGGAACGGAGAGCGCGATGGCAGTACAGAACTCCGGCCACGCCGACGATCACCCGATGGGTTCGCAAATCCGCAAGCACGAGGGCGGCGACCCCGAAGCCACTCCGGTGCCGGCCCCGCTGGCCACCGTGGCGGGCATCGACGTCAGCAGCCATCAGGGCAACGTCGACTGGCAGTCCTGGTGGGACCAGGGCAAGCGGTTCGCCTACGCCAAGGCCACCGAAGGCACCAGCTACGAGAACCCCTACTTCGCCCAGCAGTACAACGGGTCGTACGACGTCGGCATGATCCGCGGCGCCTACCACTTCGCCCTGCCGGACAACTCCAGCGGCGCGGCACAAGCCAACTTCTTCGTCGACAACGGCGGTGGCTGGTCCGGCGACGGCAAGACCCTTCCCGGCGCGCTCGACATGGAATACAACCCGTACGGCAGCAACTGCTACGGGTTGAGCCCCAGCGCGATGACCGCGTGGATCAAGGAGTTCAGCGACACCTACCACTCGCGCACCGGCCGCCACCCCGTCATCTACACGAGCACGAGCTGGTGGAACCAGTGCGTCAGCGGCGATTTCAGCGCGACGAACCCGCTGTGGGTCGCCCGCTACGCCGACAGCGTCGGTGAGCTGCCGTACAACTGGTCGGTGCACACCTTCTGGCAGTACAGCTCCTCGCCGATCGACCAGAACCTGTTCAACGGCGCCTACGACCGGCTGCAGGCGCTCGCCACCGGCTGAGCGCGGAGCCACGGGCCGCTCGGGGTCGCCGGTTTCGCCAACGGCGGCCCCGATCACGGCAAAACCCCCCGAACACCCCCACCGAACCACGATCATCACCAGATGCGTGAACGCAAGCTCGGCCTGATCAGCACCGTCACCCTCGCCGTCCTCGTGCTCATCGCGGTAAGCGCGGCACTCCTGATCTTCGACCCGCGCACCAACGGCGCCGACGCGCTGCGCACGGGCGGCCTCGCCGCGGGATCCATCGTCGCCCTCTACGCCCTGTGGCTCAACGACCGGCGCCGACGTACCGGAGAACAACGCCAAGAACTGGAACACCGGCGAACCGACCTGGAGCGGGACCGAGTATCGGACGAGCGGTTCGCCCGGGCCGTCGAACTGCTCGGGCACGACAGCGACCAGGTCCGGGTGGGCGCACTGCACGCGTTGGCGGGCCTCGCCCGCAACCACTCCGGCTACACCCAGACCGTGCTGGACGTCCTCTGCTCGTACCTGCGCCGACCCTTCCGGCACCCGCGCCACGCGGTCGCACCCCGCGACGAGGCAACCCCGGATAATCCTGTTTGGACAGGACAGGAACGGGACGACGCGGAACGGGAGCTGCAGGTCCGATTGACCGCACAGCGCCTGATCCCCGATCTCCTTCCGTTCGCGGGTGACGCCGCGGCCCCTGGCTACGACCTCGACCTGACCAACGCGACGCTGGAATACTTCGACCTGTCCGAGCGCCGGATCGGGTCTCTCGTGCTCCGGTACGCGCGGCTGTACAGCAGCAACAACTTCAGCCGCTGCGAATTCGACGGAACCGCTTGGTTCACCGGCACGAAAACCGCACCCGGTCGGCTGGCCGGTCACTTCCGGTGCGAAGACGTGGTTTTCGGGGAACGTGCCTGGTTCAGCGGCGTCGACTTCCACGGCCGGAGTTCCTTCGACCGGACCCGGTTCCACGGCCGCGCGAAGTTCGCGCACAGTCGTTTCGGCGACACGGTGTCCATGGTGGACGCTACGTTCGAGGGCGTCGCCGACTTCCGCTCGTGCGCGTTCGAATCGGGCGTGGACCTGCGTTCGGTCCGGTGGTCCGGCGAAGTGCTGCACGCGAACGTACGCACCGGGTCCGGAGGCGCCGCGCTCCCGGAAGACTGGGGGGCGAATGGCGAGAAACCGAACGAGGGGAAGCCGGGCAATCGGGACCAGATCGACGCGTGAAGTGGCATGGCAGATCCCCCGGAAAGCCCTGCCAACCGACTGCGCGATTCAGCGAAGATGAGCGGCATGCGTGATCACCGGCTCCTGCTGACAATAACCACTGCCGTGCTGATGCTCCTGGGCACCAGCACCGCGCTGTTGATTTTCGACCCCCGCGTCAACGGAGCCGACGCCCTCCGGACCGGTGGGCTCGCGGCAGGTTCGGTGATCGCCCTCTACGCCCTCTGGCTCAACGACCGGCGCCGGCGCACCGACGAACACCGCCAAGAACTGGACCGGCGGCGGCAGGAGCTCGACACCGAGCGGTACGCGCTCGAGGAGCGCAAGCAGGACCTCGAACACCGCCGATCCGACCACGATCGGAACCGGGCGGCCGACGAACGCTTCGCCCGATCCGTCGAACTGCTGGGCAACGAAGCGGACCAGGTCCGGGTAGGCGCACTGCACGCGCTCGCGGGGCTGGCGAGCACCCATCCCGATTACACCCAGACAGTTCTCGACGTCCTGTGCTCCTACCTTCGCCGTCCGTTCGACCATCCGAAGTGGTCACTGCCGAGCGAAACCCGCTTGCAGATCACACCGGAGCAGGAGCGGGAGCGGCACGTGCGGCAAACAGCACAACGCCTGATCGCGGATCTGCTGCCGACCACCGACACCGACTCGCCCCCGATCTACCACCTCGACCTGACGCGGGCCTGGCTGGAGCGCTTCGACTTGTCGGATCGGGTAGTGGGTCGGGTCGCCGCTTACCGATGCCGGTTCCGGCACACCACGAACTTCAACCGCGCCGAGTTCCGCAATTCCGTGCACTTGCGCGACAGCGTGTTCCTAGGACGGATCCGCAGCGACCACGCGCTGTACCACGAGCTCGTCCAGCTGCGCGGGATCCGTTCCTTCGAACCGTGCGGATTCGACGGCGCCCGATTCCGAGGCGATGCCGACCTGAAGCACTGCGACTTCACCGACCGGGTCTTCCTGCGAGAAGTCACGTTCGGCGGATCGCTCGACCTGCGTCACGCCCGCTTCCACAGCGGGGTCGAGCTGAGCGTGCACGGTGAAGCTCCCGCCGTGCTGCTCGACGATGCCCGCATCGACCCTGGGGCATCGAGTTCCGAGATTCCCGAGGGATGGGGTTTCGGGACGATCGCAGCAGTTCCCGGTGGCGGCAGTGGGAGTGTCGACTTCTCGAGGAATTGAGCGAGGCCGCCGGGAGCGGTGCGGTGACTCGAACCACCTCACCGCCCCCGGCCGCTGCTCACTCGAACAATGCGGGAAGTGTTCCCTCCCACGCGCGGCGCAGCTCCGCCAGCGGGATGTCCGCGACGTCCTGGATCTCCAACGACTCGGATCCGGCGTCCGCGACACCGACCCGCGTCCACGGCAACTCGCGTGCGGTGCACATCTCGGTGAAGCGCAGTTCCTCGCTGCGCGGCACCGCCACCAGCACACGAGCCGAGGACTCGGAGAACAGCCACACGAACGGATCGGCGCCTTCGGGAAGGATGACCCGAGCACCGCACTCACCGATGAGCGCGGTCTCCACCAGCGCCTGGGCCAAGCCGCCCTCGGAAAGGTCGTGCGCGGCCGAGATCATGCCGTCGCGCGAGCCCGCGAGCAGCACCTCGGCGAGCAGCTTCTCCCTGGCGAGGTCGGGCTTCGGCGGCACGCCGCCGAGGTGGTCGTGCGCGACCCGCGCCCATTCGGAACCGCCGAACTCCTCGCCGGTCTCGCCGAGCAGCAGCAGCGTCTCGCCCGCTTCGCCACCGATCCCGGTGGGGATGCGGCGGGTGACGTCGTCGATCGTGCCGAGCACCCCGACCACGGGGGTCGGAAGGATCGGCGTGCTTCCGGTCTGGTTGTAGAAGCTGACGTTCCCGCCGGTCACCGGGATGCCGAGTTCGACGCATCCGTCGGCCAGCCCGCGCACCGCCTGCTGGAACTGCCACATCACGCCCGGATCCTCGGGAGAACCGAAGTTCAGGCAGTTCGTCACGGCCTTCGGGACGGCCCCGGTGACCGCGACGTTGCGGTACGCCTCGGCGAGTGCCAGCTGCGCACCGGTGTAGGGGTCGAGCCTGGTGTAACGGGCGTTGCAGTCGGTGGCGACCGCGATACCGCGCCCGGTCTCCTCGTCGATGCGCAGCACGCCACCGTCGGAGGGCTGGGCGAGGACGGTGTTGCCCCGCACGTACCGGTCGTACTGGCTGGTCACCCACTCCCGCGAGCACAGGTTGGGTGATTCGGCCATCCGCAGGATGGTCTCCCGAATATCGTCCGAAGTAGACGGTCGCTGCAGCGTGGCCGCGCTGTCGGCAGCCAGCAAGTCCTGTTCGGACGGACGTTCGACCGGACGCTCGTAGACCGGCCCCTCGTGCGCGACGGTGCGCGGCGGGACATCGACGACGAGCTCGCCCTCGGAGTAGATCTCCAGGTTCTCGCCGTCGGTGACCTCGCCGATGACGGTCGCTGTGACGTCCCACCGCTCGCACACGGCCATGAAGGCGTCCACATCGGACGGCTGGACGACCGCGCACATGCGTTCCTGGGACTCGCTGGAGAGGATCTCCGCGGCGTTCATCCCGGTGGCGCGCAGCGGAACCTGATCCAAGTCGACGCGCATGCCGCCGTCACCGGCCGAGGCCAGCTCGGAGGTCGCGCAGGACAAGCCCGCGCCCCCGAGGTCCTGGATCCCCACGACCAGCTGCGAGTGGTACAGCTCCAGGCAGCACTCGATGAGCACCTTCTCGGCGAACGGGTCGCCGACCTGGACGCTGGGCAGCTTCTTGCGGCCGGAACCGGTCTCGTCACCGTCGAAGGTCTCCGAAGCCAGCACCGACACCCCGCCGATGCCGTCGAGCCCCGTGCGAGCGCCGAACAGGATGACCTTGTTCCCGGCACCGCTGGCGTGCGCCAGGTGCAGGTCCTCGGTCTTCATCGCGCCCACGCACATCGCGTTCACCAGCGGGTTGCGCGCGTAGGACTCGTCGAAGACGACCTCGCCACCGATGTTGGGCAGCCCCAGGCAGTTGCCGTAACCACCGACGCCCGCGACCACACCGGGAAGCACCCGGCGGGTGTCCGGCGCGTCGGCCGCGCCGAAGCGCAGCGGATCGGCAACGGCTACCGGTCGCGCACCCATCGCCATGATGTCGCGCACGATCCCGCCCACTCCGGTGGCCGCACCCTGATAGGGCTCCACATAGGACGGATGGTTGTGGCTCTCCAGCTTGAACGTGACCGCCCAGCCGTTGCCGATGTCCACGACACCGGCGTTCTCGCCGATGCCCGCGAGCATCTTCTCCCGCATCTGCGGGGTGGTCGTCTCGCCGAAGTACTTCAGGTGCACCTTCGACGACTTGTAGGAGCAGTGCTCGCTCCACATCACCGAGTACATCGCGAGCTCGGCTTCGGTGGGCCTGCGCCCCAGGATCTCGCGAATCCGGGCGTATTCGTCGTCTTTCAGGCCGAGTTCCGCGAAGGGCTGCGCGGTGTCCGGAGTGGACTTCGCGCGGTCCACGCTGTCGACGTGCAGATCAATGTCGCTCACGCTGCCACCAGTGCATCCAGGACGGACAGGAACATGCCGAGACCGTCATCGGTGGGTCCGGTCAGGGGGTCGATCGCGTGCTCGGGGTGCGGCATGAGCCCCGCCACCCGACCGCGGGCATCGGTGATCCCCGCGATGTCGCGCCGCGAACCGTTCGGGTTGCCGTCGACGTAGCGCATCAGCACCCGACCCTCGCCCTCGATCTCGTCGAGAGTGGCCTTGTCGGCCATGTAGGCGCCCTCGCCCGACTTCAACGGCACGAGCAGCTCGGCACCCGCGTCGTAACGGGTCGTCCACACCGAGGTGTTGTTCTCGACCTTGAGCCACTGGTCCCGGCAGACGAAGTTGAGCACGGCGTTGCGGGTCAGCGCACCGGGCAGCAGCCCGGCCTCGCACAGGACCTGGAAGCCGTTGCAGATGCCGAGCACCGGCATCCCCTTGCCCGCCGCCTCGACGACCGGTCCCATGACCGGCGCGAATCTGGCGATCGCCCCGCACCGCAGGTAGTCACCGTAGGAGAAGCCACCGGGCACCACCACGGCATCGACCCCGCGCAGGTCGGCGTCACCGTGCCACAGGGCGACCGGTTCGGCGCCCACCCGGCGCACCGCGCGCTGTGCGTCGGTGTCGTCGAGCGTGCCGGGAAACGTGATGACGCCGATCCTGGCGCCCGCGCTGGTCGTCACGGCCGTGCTCATGCTTCGACCCTGCGCACGGTCCAGTCCTCGATCACGGGGTTGGCGAGGAAGCCTTCGGCGATCTTGGCGAGCGTCTCGTCGTCGACCGAATCGTCGACCTCCAGCTCGAACCGCTTGCCCTGGCGGACTTCGGAGACACCTTCGAACCCGAGGCGGGGCAGCGCGCTGGCCACCGCCTGACCTTGCGGATCGAGGATCTCCTGCTTCGGCATGATGTCGACTACGACTCGGGCCACGGAGGCTGCTCCCGGTTCGTGCAAATCCATCGCCCCTGCGGAGCCGGATGGATGGCCAGCAGTACTGCCAAAGGGTAACTGAGCTGGGAGTTCGACCTCACCGTCAGGTCCCCGTGGTGCGGTGTGACTCACGTTCCACCTCCCCGCAACGGGACTCCCGGACCAAATCCTCGTTCAACACGGCCCCACGAGGTGACCGCTGTCACGCGTCATGCGCATCGAGCCCCGCGGGTTCCGCCTGTGGCGAACCCCGGCACGGCACGAGCCTCGATGCGTCAGAGTCGGACCATGCGCATCCTCGTGCTCGGCGGAACATCCTTCCTGTCCCAAGCGGTCGCCTCCGAAGCCGTACGCCGCGGCCACGACGTCCAGTGCGCCGCACGCGGCCGTTCCGGAACGGTTCCGGACGGCGCCCGACTGGTCAGCGTCGACCGGGACGAGCCGGATGAACTGCGCAAACTGGCCGGAGAACGGTTCGACGCCGTGGTCGACGTCGCCACCATGTCACTGCCGTGGGTGCGCGACGCGCTCGCGACGCTCGGCGACCACGCACCGCACTGGACCTTCGTGTCCAGCATCAACGCGTACTCCGACACCGCGACCAAGGGCCAGGCGCCCGGGGCTCCGGTTCACGAACCGATCGCCGACAGCCCCGTCCCCGATGGCGGAGACCCCGGCCCCACGAAGGAGCAGAGCCCGGAAACCTACGGCCGCACCAAGGTCGCCTGCGAAACCGCCGTCCGCGACGCGATCGGCGAATCGCGTGCGTTCGTGGTCCGCCCCGGCTTGATCACCGGGCCGGGCGACCCCATGGACCGCTTCGGCTATTGGCCCGCCCGGTTCCGGCGCGGCGGTCGAGTGGTCGTCCCCGAAACCCAGCAACCCATCCAGCACATCGATGTCCGCGACCTCGCCGCGTGGATCGTCGACGCGGGCGAACGCCGCCTCACCGGCACCTACGACGCCGTCGGCCCTGTGCGGACGCTGGGGACGTTCCTGGACGAGATCGCCGACCTCGCCGCCGCCGACGGAACCGAACCGGTCCCGATCCCGGAGGCGGACCTGGTCGAAGCGGGTGTGCGGCCTTGGGCCGGACCGAAATCGCTCCCCCTCTGGCTACCGGGCACCCACCACGGGCTGGCCAGCCACGATCCCGAACCCGCGTCCGCAGCCGGGCTCGCCATCCGTCCGCTCGTCGAAACGGTACGGGCCGCACTGGCCGATGAGGACGCGCTCGGCTTCGATCGCCCCCGCAGGGCAGGCCTCACCGCCGAGGAGGAGGCCGAGCTGTTGCGTTGAGGCGCGGTGGGTGACCGGTGATCGTGCGACATTGGACGCGACGACATCAACGAGAGGAGAGCGCGTTGCGCATCACCCACTTCGGCCATTCGTGCGTGCTGCTGGAGAAGGACACGACCCGAGTGCTGTTCGATCCCGGCGCGTTCTCCACCGCTTTCGAGGACCTGCGTGATCTGGATGCCATCGTCATCACCCACCAGCACGCCGACCACGTCGATGTCGACCGACTCCCGGCATTGATCGAGAACAACCGGCAAGCACAGCTGATCACCGACACCGGCTCCGCCGAGATCCTGGTGGGGCGCGGGTTCACGCCCACGGCCGCCGATGCGGGCGACTCGTTCGACGTCGGCGAGTTCGCGTTCAACGTCGTCGGCGGCAAGCACGCGGTGATCCATCCCGACCTGCCGCAGGTGGACAACATCGGCTACGTGGTCGATCACGGCGCCTTCTACCACCCCGGGGACGCGTTCCACGTTCCCGAGCAGGCCATCGACGTGCTCGGACTCCCCACGGGGGCGCCGTGGCTGAAACTGTCCGAGGCGATCGACTTCCTGCGGGCGGTGGCGCCCCGGGTCGCGGTGCCGATCCACGAAGCGGTGCTCGCCATGCCCGCGATGCACTACCGGCGCTTCGAAGAACTCGGCCCCGAGGACACGGCCGTGCGTGTGCTCGACCGGGGTGATCCCGCCACCGTCTGAGCCACCGCGCCCCACTGCGAAGCCCGGTGGCGCTCGTTCTCGGAGCTACCGGCTCCGGTGTACTGGCTCCGGTGTACCGGCTCCGGGGGCGTGAGCACCGTGGCCGACCCGAGGACACCCGAGTCGGCCACCGCTCGCGAGCTCAGTCGTCGTGACCGTCGTCGTTGTCGTCGTGACCGTCGTCGTTGTCGTCCCGGTCGTCCAGTTCGTGCCGGTCATCCCGTTCGTGACGGTCGTCCCGGTCGTCGTCGCCCCGGCCGTCGTCGTCCCGTTCGTGACGATCGTCCCGGTCGTCGTCGCCCCGGCCGTCGTCGTCCCGTTCGTGGCGGTCATCCCGGCCGTCGTCATCCCGGCCGTCGTCGAGCCGAGCGTGCCCCGGCCCGGCAGGCCCGGGCTCGACCGGAAGCTCCTGCACCGTGCCGGTGCCCACCTCCTTCGGGGACGAGTCCGTCGCGCCCGCCACCGCGATGCCGGTTCCCCCGAGCCCCACGGTCGCGACGACCGCGGACACCATCAACCAGGTTCGCTTCCCATTCCGAATGCTCATGTCACTGCCTTCCGCAAGCTCCGTCTTCCGTTTCGGACAAGACCAGCTTCGGACCCGGGTGTGAGTGACCACTGAACCCGACATGAAAGAGGTGTCATGTTCGGCGGCGACGTGCGCCACCACGCGCTCAGCCTTCGCCGAAGGCGGGAAACGAGCCGTACGTGACCGGTCGGGCCCCGTGGTGCAGGGCGAGCTCGACGGAATCCAGCACGGCCTGCCGCGGACCCGGACGATCGAGGTCCGCTGCGTCGACGGCCAGCCGGATCGCGCGTTGCCGCCGCGCGGCCCGCCCCACACCGAGGAGGAGCGCGCGACACCACCACGGTTCAGCGCGGTGCCCCGGGCCGAGCGCGTGCAGCCTGCACCGGTGAACCCGACCGCTGCGGAGATCGCGAACGGTCATCGCGTCAGCGCACACCTCGAACCCGTGCCGTGCGAGCGCGGTCACCGTCCCCGGCGAAGCGAGCCATCGCGGTGGCACGAACGTGCCGGTGCGCAGGTCCAGCCGGTCCAGTACCGCTCGCGCGGCGGCCAATCGGAGTCCCGCTTCGTGCGCCGGGAGCGCGGCGAATTCGGCCCCGCGCAACGCGGCGGACGGTCGTCGTGGCGTGCGGGCCAGCCGGAGAGGCATCGACGACGGGGTGGGGGCGTGGTCGAAGCCGTGCAGACTCACCGCATCGCCGCTCGCAGCGCGGGAACGGACCCAGCTCAGCACCTGTTCGTGCGGACGGGAGTCCTCGGCGGGCCTCGGCGCGACGAGCAGCGACAGCGGTACCTGTCTTCGGTCGAGTTCGGCCGCGAAATCCGCGCACCGGTCCAGCGCTCGGATCCCGATCCCGGACAGCGACACCACGAGCGGCATGCTCACGGTCTTCAAGTGGACCTCACGTGGGTGTCCACCCGCTGACGTCGGCGTGAGCGGGGAATGCACGACCGGCGAAACCCGGCGGTGAACGCGTCAGCGGACGGAGAACACCGGCTCGGAACGCGGCAGGTCCGAACGATGCCGGGTCCGAGCGGCGCGATCGAACGCGCCGGGTCAGACCAGGGGAGCCGGCCAGTCCGCGAGGTCGCGCCCGGTGATCTTCTCGTAGGCCTCGACGTAGCGGGCGCGAGTGGCGGCCACGACGTCATCGGGCAGCGGGGGCGGCTGCACATCGGAGGCGCGGTCCCACCCCGAAGCCGACGAGGTCAGCCAGTCCCGCACGTACTGCTTGTCGAACGACGGCTGCACCCGACCGGGCTCGTAGTCGCTCGCGGGCCAATACCGCGACGAGTCGGGGGTCAGCACCTCGTCACCCAGGACCAGCGACCCGTCCGCCGCCAGGCCGAACTCGAACTTCGTGTCGGCGAGGATCACTCCGCGCGTCTCCGCGTGCTCGGCGGCCCGCCGGTACACCCGCAGGGTCACCTCGCGCAGCTGCTCGGCCCGCTCCTCGCCCACGGTCTCGGCGACCGCGTCGAAGCTGACGTTCTCGTCGTGGGCGCCGATCTCCGCCTTCGTCGCCGGAGTGAAGACGGGTTCCGGCAACCTGGACGACTCGATGAGCCCATCGGGCAGCGCGACACCGCACACCGCGCCGGTGTCGAGGTAGTCGGCCATCCCCGACCCGGTGAGGTAACCGCGGGCGACGCACTCGACGGGAAGCATCTCCAGCCTGCGCACGAGCAGAGCGCGACCACGCACCTCCTCGGGGATCCGGGGGTCGTCGGCCGCGGCCAGGTGGTTCGGGACCACATCGGAGAGCAGGTCGAACCAGAAGACGCTCATCGCGGTCAGCACCCGTCCCTTGTCCGGGATAGGACTGTCCAGCACGTGGTCGTACGCCGAAATGCGGTCGGAGGCAACCATCAGCAGGTGCTGGTCGTCGACAGCGTAGAGCTGGCGGACCTTACCGGCGGCGACCTGGGGGTAATCGGCGAGTGCAACCACGTTCGCGATTGTCTCCCACCGGGGCGTCACCCGAGTAGGAGGCCCCGCGCCCGCCGGGCCCGCGCGGACGAATTCCGTCGCGCGGGCCGACGCGGACCCGGCGGATCCAGACAGTCAGGCTGCCCCGATGGTGGAGGTGTCGATGACGAACCGGTACCGGACGTCGCTGTTCTCCACCCGCTCGTAGGCGGTGTTCACCTCGTCGGCGGAGAGCAGTTCGATCTCGGCGCCGATCCCGTGCGCCGCGCAGAAGTCCAGCATCTCCTGGGTCTCGGCGATGCCGCCGATGAGCGACCCGGCGAGCGCCTTGTTGCCCGCGATCAGCGAGAAGGCGTTGTAGGACAGCGGGCTGCTCGGCGCACCGACGTTGACCATCGCCCCGCCCGTGGACAGCAGCGAGAGGTACGAGTCGATCGGCAGTTCGGCCGAAACCGTGTTGAGGATGAGGTCGAAGCGGCCCTTGAGAGTTGCGAAGGTGGTTTCGTCGCTGGTGGCGTAGTACTCCTTGGCCCCGAGCCGGATCCCGTCCTCCTGCTTCTTCAGGCTCTGGCTCAGCACGGTGACGTCCGCGCCCATGGCCGCGGCGATCTTGACCGCCATGTGGCCGAGACCGCCGAGGCCGACGACCGCGACCTGCTTGCCCGGTCCCGCGTTCCAGCGTCGCAGCGGCGAGTAGGTGGTGATGCCCGCGCACAGCAGTGGCGCCGCGATGTCGAGTCCGATCCCTTCCGGGATGCCGCAGACGAAGGACTCCTTGACCACGACCTGCCGGCTGTATCCGCCGTAGGTGTTCTCGCCGTCGAAGCCGACACCGTTGTAGGTGGGCACGTTGCCCTCGACGCAGAACTGCTCCTGGCCCGCGACGCAGGTGTCGCACTTGCCGCAGGAGTCGACCATGCAGCCCACTCCGACCCGGTCACCGACCTGGTAGGAGTGCACGTCCGCGCCGACGTCCGAAACCACGCCGGCGATCTCGTGGCCGGGCACCATCGGGAAGATGCTCGCGCCCCACTCCTCGCGGGCCTGGTGGATGTCGCTGTGGCAGATCCCCGCGTACGCGATGTCGATCCGCACGTCGTCCGGCCGGAGCTCGCGGCGTTCGATGGTGGTCTGCTCCATCGGAGCACCCGGGCTCGGGACTGCGATCGCGTGAGTTGTGGCCATGTTTCCTCCGCATGGTTCCGACAGCCGGAACCATGCCCCAATTGCTACGTATGAATACGTTAACCAGCCTAAGAGGTTCGGCCGGAACGCGCCGTAACCGTTGACCGGTGGACGGTCCGGGAAGCAGCCCATCCGCTGCCTCCCGGACCGCAGGATCAGAGGATGGGGGCGGGCGCGTAGGCCGCGGCCTCCGGGTGCCGGGCGGTGATCTCCTCGATCTCGGCGACGACGTCTCCGACCTGGGAGGCGGCCGCGCCGGTGAAGTCGAGCCGGTCCGCGAGCAGCTCCCCGAGCTCTTCGCGCCCCAGCGGCAGGCGGTCGTCGGCGGCCAGCCTGTCGAGCAGATCGTTGCGCTCGATGCCCTCCTCCCGCATGGCCAGGGCAACGGCGACCGCGTTCTCCTTGATCGCCTCGTGCGCCGTCTCCCGGCCGACACCCGCCCGCACGGCCGCCATCAGCACCTTGGTGGTGGCCAGGAACGGCAGGTAGCGGTCGAGCTCGCGAGCGACCACGGCGGGGTAGGCACCGAACTCGTCGAGCACGGTCATGAACGTTTCGAGCAGGCCGTCGAATGCGAAGAACGCGTCCGGCAGGGCGATCCGGCGAACCACCGAGCAGGAGACATCGCCCTCGTTCCACTGGTCCCCGGCCAACTCGCCGGTCATGGACACGTACCCGCGCAGGATCACCGCCAAGCCGTTGATGCGCTCGCAGGACCGGGTGTTCATCTTGTGCGGCATCGCGCTGGAGCCCACCTGGCCCGGCTTGAAGCCTTCGGTGACCAGCTCGTGCCCGGCCATCAACCGGACGGTCGTCGCCACGTTGGAGGGTGCGGCCGCGAGTTGGGCGAGGGTCGTCAGCACCTCGAAGTCCAGCGAGCGGGGATAGACCTGCCCGACGCTGGTGAGCGTGCGACCGAATCCCAGGTGATCGGCGATGCGCTGTTCGAGGTCGGCGAGGTTTCCCGCGTCGCCGAGCAGGTCCAGCATGTCCTGCGAGGTGCCCATCGGGCCCTTGATGCCGCGCAGCGGGTACCGGCCGAGCAGTTCCTCCAGCCGCCGGAAACCGACGAGGAGCTCGTCGGCGGCGGTGGCGAACCGCTTTCCGAGCGTGGTGGCCTGGGCGGCGACGTTGTGCGAGCGACCGGCCATGACCAGCTCACCGTGCTCGGCGGCCAGCTTGCCGAGCCTCGCCAGTACCGCGACCGAGCGGTCCCGCACGAGTTCGAGGCTGCGGCGCACCTGCAGCTGCTCGACGTTCTCGGTGAGGTCGCGCGAGGTCATACCCTTGTGCACGTGTTCGTGCCCGGCGAGCGCGTTGAACTCCTCGATGCGGGCCTTCACGTCGTGCCGGGTCTCGCGCTCACGTGCGGCGATCGAGTCCAGATCCACCTGCTCCAGCACGCGTTCGTAGTCGGCCAGCGCCTGTTCCGGCACGTCGATTCCGAGGTCGGCTTGAGCGCGCAGGACGGCGAGCCACAGGCGGCGCTCCTGGATGATCTTGTGCTGCGGAGACCACAGCTCGACCAGCTCGGGCGAGGCGTAGCGGGCGGCCAGGACGTTCGGGAGGCTGGGCTTGGCGGTCACAGGTAGCCAGGATACTGGCGACACCCGCGGCGGGGTCGTCTACCCCGCCGCGGGTGACCTGCCGAAACGGTCCGACGCGGCGAACCGTCACCACGCCTACGAGTACGTGAGCTCCGGGTCGGTGGCCAGCACGTCGAGCTGGTGGTGCGGAACGGCGACTTCGTCCCGCAGCTCGTCGTCCCCGCCGAACGCGGGATCGTAGGTATAGCTGGAGAACATGGTCACACTGCCGTCGAGCAGGTAGTGACGGCTCGTGGCCACCGCGTAGGCGGGGTCTCCGCTGTGCCCGATACTGCGCACCAGGACGGATCCGTCGTCGAGCCGCTCACCCTCGCAGCTGACCACCGTGAAGTACTTGTCGCTGGCGCACGACTCCCGAGGCGACTCGGTGAGGTAACCCGGCGCGGTGTACTGGGCCGTCACGGCCGTATTGCCGAGCTCGTCGTGGAACGTCGCGCGCCCCTGGATGTTCGCGTTCCCGTCGACAGGTTCCGGCCTGCTCACCGCGATCCCCTCGACTTGGGGCACGACCTCGCCGAACACCGAACCCAGCCGATCCCGTAGCTCTTCGGTGCGGGTGGCGAGCTCGTCGTCCGAGAGGTCGGGCGGCACGGTTCCCTCCGGCGGCCACACGATGTCCGGCACTTCCCCGCTCGTTCCGCCTGCCCCGGGGCCGTCCGCTGCCGAAGCGGCGAGCGGGGCGGCGAGCAGCGCGGCGAGAACGAAGGGTAACGAGACCGCGAACCGGCGGGCACGTGTCTTGGTGCGCATGAATGCTCCTCTTCGGTTGTGGACCCACCACATTCGGCGGGTCCGGTATGCGGTGGATCCGACATCTACCGGGTTTTTCCCGGTTTCGTCCGGTTTTGTCCGGGCACGGAGCGGTTCGAAACGAACGCGACGCCCGTGCCGGGTGCTATTCGTCCAGCGTCAGTAACGGATCGGACGCCAACTTGGTGAGCTGAGCGATGCTCAGCGTCGGGTAATCCCGCACCTGCCCCGATTCCGCGTCCGGTGCCGCCAGGTCGTAGCTGTAGGCGGTGACGAAGCGGACCGTGCCGTCGGGCCGGAACTGGTGCACCGTCTGGAGAACCGGACGTCCCTCGTAGCGGGTCGTCGACTCCGATTCCACGAAGACCGACCCGTCTTCTTGAGGACGCACGGTGCAACGGGCGTGCTCGCCCGTGGTGCACACCTCCCGCGGTGAGTGCGGGAACGAACCCGGTGCGTAGACCTGCAGGTTGACCTCGGTCGGTCCCACTTCGTCGGCGAAGGCCAGCCGGAAGTGCAGCGCGGTCTTGTCAACGGCCTTGACCAAGCGGCCCACGCCCCCGGTCACGTCCACGTCGATGTTCCGCGCGTCGGGGGCGTACCCCGGGAAGATCTCGGCCAGGTGCCGCCGGATCCGCTCGGCTCGCGGCCACAGTTCCTCATCGGACAGTCGAACTTTTTCGACACCGCTCGGTGGCCACTCCGGCATCGGCCAGCTCCGGTCCACCACCGGTGACGCCGCCGCCACCTCCTCGAACTCGCTGCCCCCGACAGCCGGGAGCACGGCGACCAACCCCAGAACCACCAGCGTTGACAGCCCGGCCCCGAGCGCGGTGACCCGCTTGCGTCGCGCGTGACCCGCCTTGGTGGCCAGCTCGTCGGGATCGAAGCCCAACGGCGGTTCCTCGCCGACGGCGGTCCGCATTCCCTCGCGTAGGTGTTGCTCGTCCATCACACGTCCTTCCCGGTACCGACCCCGGCCATTGCGGGATCCGTCCTCGCGAGCACGGCGCGCAGGCAGCGCAAACCCCGTGACGCCTGACTCTTGACCGTTCCTTCCGAACACCCCAGCGCGGCGGCCACCTCGGCCGTGGGCAGGTCCTCCCAATAGCGCAGAACCAGCACGGCCCGCTGTCGTGGTGGAACCTCGGCCAGCGCACGCAACAGCACGTGCCGGGTGCGCGCGAGTTGGCCCGCCACGGCCGGGTCGGCACCAACATCGCCGGTTTCCGGCACCACGCCGCTGCGTTCCTCCGCACGGCGCCATGGTCGGCGCCGTTCGTCCAACCAGGTGCGCAGGAGCACTTTGCGCGCGTAGGCGTCCGCCGTATCGCGCTCGACCCGTTTCCACGCCCGGTAGAGCTTGACGAGCGTGTTCTGGACGAGGTCCTCGGCCAGGTGCCAGTCGCCGCAGAGCAGAAACGCGCTGCGCCGCAGCACCACCGCACGGTCCCGGGCGAACTCGCGGAACGACTCTTCGAACTCTGCCCGCATTCAGTGATCCCCTTTCCGCTGTCCCCACCCGCTGATACGGGCGGGGCGGAAGCGGGGTTGCACGCAGGACAGAAGGGAACCGGGACGCGTGGGCGGAGCGGGCGGCATTCCGCCGAGCGCGCGCCGGTGAGCACGAGGTTCATCGCTCGATGCGGGGAGAGCCGCCGGGCTCGCCAACAGCGGCGGCCGGGGGCGGCGAGGGGACGAGCGTCCTCGCCGGGGAAGGCGTTCAACACGAATCGGGGTGCGGATCACCGGATCCGCACCCCGATTCGGTCGCGTTGAACTCGATCGGCCGAAACTCGATCGGCCGAAACTCGGTCAGGTGGTCAGGTTGCGGGCCTTCTGCCGCTTGCTGCGCACATACTCGAAGATGATCGGCACGATCGAGAACACCACGATCACCAACGCCATCATTTCGAGGTTTTCCTTGATCCAGGGAATGTTCCCGAGGAAGTAGCCGAGCAGCGACATGCTCACGGTCCAGAGCACACCGCCGACGGCGGAGTAGATGAAGAACTTCCGCTGATCCATCTTTCCGACCCCGGCGACAGCCGTGATGAAGGTGCGGACGATCGGCACGAACCTGGCCAGAATGATCGCGCGGGCGCCGTAGCGCTCGAAGAAGTCGTGGGTCTTGTCGACGTGCTCCTGCTTGAACACCTTCGAGTCGGCCTTGTTGAACAGCGCGGGGCCGACCTTGCGGCCGATCCAGTAACCGGTCACGTTCCCGACGAACGCGCACACCGACAGCAACACGCACACCAGCCAGATCGGGGTGTCGATCGCACCGGAGGCCACGAACAGGCCCGCGACGAACAGCAGTGAGTCACCGGGCAGGAAGAAACCGGCGAGCAGACCACATTCGGCGAAAATGATCAGGCACACGCCGATGAGAGCGAACGGGCCCATCGCCTGGATGATGTTCTCGGGGTCGAGCCACGCCGGGAGCAGAGCGAGCGAAGACGTACTTGCGGCATCGAGCGTCGCGGGCAGTTCTGGCATCACGCTCGCCAACGGTACATTGACCCGGCTTTCGGCCACGGCACGGTCATCCTCTCGCCGACCACCATCCGACACCGCACGCACGTCCGGGTTCCGGGCGTGCGCACCGAGCGCTCAGGGCAGCGCGGGAATCACGGCAGCGCGGGAATCAGGAGCAGCGGCAATCACGGCAGCGGCAATCCGGTCAGCGAGAAGAATCCGGCGAGCATCCCGGCCGCCACACCGAGCAACACCGCGGCCAACAGCACTCGCGCCACCGGGATCCGGCCGGACCGCCGTTCCTGCGGTTCCCGCGCCGTGCGGTCACCGGTCGAGGTCGGCTGCGGCACCCCGCCACCCGCGGCCTGCGCCCGCAGCGCGGCCGACAACACGCGCTCCGGGTTCTCGCCCCCTGAGGTGCTCATACCGCAAGGATAGCTCCGAGCGGAACCGAGACCCGACGAGATCGACACGATTCACCGGACACGTCTCGCCGGGGACGACTCGGCGGCGGTCCGGTCACCCCACCCACGCGCCGTGCCGCATCACACGGCGCAGCCGGAGGTCGTCGTCCAAGGACACCAGATCGGCCGCGAGGCCGGGACGGATCGCGCCGATGCGGCCGGAGGCGCCGAGCAGCGCTGCCGGAGTCGTCGCGGTGGCCGCCACCGCGTCCGGCACCGAAAGGCCGCATCCGACCATGTTCCGGAAGGCGCGATCCATCGTCAGCGTGCTCCCGGCCAACGACCCGTCCGCGAGCCGGGGTTCCCCGTCGACCACGGTCACGGGCAGCTCACCCAGCTCGTAGATACCGTCGCCGGCAGCGGTCGCGCTGATCGCGTCGGTCACCAATGCTGTCCGTCCGGCACCGGCGTGGCCTGCCGCGAGTTTCACCACGGCCGGGTGCAGGTGCACCAGGTCGCAGATCAACTCGACGGTGACCCGCTCGTCGTCCAGCAGCGCGCCGATCGGTCCCGGCTCCCGGTGGTGCAGCGGTCGCATGCCGTTGAACAGGTGGGTGGCCACCGAAGCACCCGCGTCCACGGCAGGCACGACCTGCTCCAGCACCGCGTCGGTGTGCCCGATCGCGGCGATCACCCCGTTGTCCACCAGCCGGCGAACGGCGTTGTTCGCATGTTCGAGCTCCGGCGCCAGCGTCACCATCGTGATCGCGTCCCGCCCCGCCCGGAGGAGCTGTTCGACCACGTCCGCTTCGGGGGGACGCAGGACCGCCGGGTCGTGCGCCCCGCAGCGAACGTCCGCCAGGAACGGCCCTTCGAGATGGATACCGGCGATCAGGCCGTCGGTGACGAGTTCGCGCAGCGCACCGATCTGCTCGGTCAGCAGTGGCAACGACGCGGAGACCAGGCTGGCCACAAGGGTGGTCGTTCCGTGCCGCAGGTGGGTCTCGGCAGCCGTCACCGCCTGCCCGGGCGCCAACGAGTTGAACGACGCCCCGCCGCCGCCGTGGCAGTGCAGATCGACGAAACCGGGCACGAGCCAGCCGCCACCGAGGTCGACGCTGTTCCCGGCAGTCGCACCTGGGGGCGCACCTGGGGGCGGGCCGCCGGTCGCCACCTCCTCGATGACTCCGCCGACCACCCGCACCCGGGCGTCGTCCACCACTCCTCCGGGCGTGACGACGCGCGCGCCGGACAGCGTGAAGTCGTGGCCAGGCGATGGCGTGCTCATCGTGCGTACCGTCCTTCGGTCACCGGGCGCCGCCGACGAGACCGGCGAGCGTGAATCGATACGACGATCCTCCGCCATCGACCCATCAGTGGTCTACACCAGCCGGATGTGGGGTTGCTCGCGACGTGACCTTCTTCGGCGTGGTGGTGCCATAACCGGGCCGGTGGCTCGGGCATCAGCCCGCCCGGGTTCGGGCCCATCCGGGGCCTCCGCACTACATTCAGTTGATGATCTTCTGCAGCGCCTCCAGCGCGCGACTGGCGGTGGACTTCACCGTTCCCTTCGAAACCCCGGTCGCCTCGGAGATATCGGCCTCGGACAGGTCTCCGTAGTAGCGCAGCACCAGAACTTCCCGCTGGCGCCGGGGAAGTTCGGCCAACGCGGTCACCACCGCCTGGTGCTCGGCGGAGAGCATCGCCAACGACTCCGCCGAGCGGGCGTCGGCCTGGTGCGGTGGCTGGTACTCCCGCGCGGTCTTGCGCCGACGCAGCACCGAACGACTGCCGTTGACCACGGCCGTGCGCAGGTATCCGAGCGCGGCTTTGGCGTCCCGGAGGTTCGCCCAGTTCCGGTAGAGACCGGTGAAGGCCTCCTGCACCACGTCCTCGGCAGTCGCCGGTTCGTCGACGAGCAGGATCGCCAGCCGGACCATGCGCATTCGCTGGTCGCGGTAGAGATCTTCCAGCGTGAGCGGGGAATCCGACACCTCGGCCGAGGACGAGTCCAACGCGCGCAGGTGCCCCAACGTCCGCTCGACGCTGCGCTCGATCCGGGGCTTTCCGTCGTCGACCATGAACCGAAAGTACCGGTAGCGGTGCGGCCACCGGCCCGGAACCGGGTAGCGTCGCCCGCAAATCGTTATCTGGAGGAACGGAGATCGACGATGGCGAAGTTCGTGGTCGAGCTGGTGTACGGCGAAGACCGTGAGCACCTGCAGGCTGTGCGGCCGGCGCACCGGGAGTACGCCCGAGAACTCGCGGCGAAGGGCGTGCTCCTCGCGGGCGGACCGTTCGCGGACGACACGGGTGCACTGCTGCTCTACGAAGTCGCCGACGAGGACGAGCTCCGCGAGGTCATCGACAAGGACCCGTACACCGAAGCGGGTGTGATCGCCGAAACCACCATTCGGGGGTGGACGGCGGCCACCGGATCCTGGCTGTCCTGACCCCTTCACCGCTGGAACGGACGGGCCCCCGAAGGGGCGAACCGGGCAGGGTGAAGGAGTTCACCACGGCCCGCACGTGTGAGGATTGTGACAGGGATTGGTATCCACACCGATCCAGTTGTTTTCACTGTGACGCGAACGTGGAGCGCCGGGCTGCACGAGCCCCCACAGGATCCCTGCGGACTCGTTGGATTCCGCGCAACTCCCCGCCACCAGAAAAGCTCCATCCCCGAGGAGGACATCGATGCCCATCGCGACCCCCGAGGTCTACGCGGAGATGATCGACAAGGCGAAGTCGAACGAGTTCGCCTACCCGGCGATCAACGTGACCTCGTCGGAGACGCTCAACGCGGCGCTGCGTGGCTTCGCCGAAGCCGAGAGCGACGGCATCATCCAGGTTTCGACCGGTGGTTCCGAGTTCGCATCCGGGACCAAGGTCAAGGACATGGTCACCGGTGCGACCGCGCTGGCGGAGTACGCCCACGTGGTCGCGGACAAGTACCCGGTGAACATCGCGCTGCACACCGACCACTGCCCCAAGGACAAGCTCGACGGTTTCGTCCGTCCGCTGATCGAGATCAGCCAGGAGCGGGTCAACCGCGGTGAGAACCCGCTGTTCCAGTCGCACATGTGGGACGGTTCGGCCATCGAGCTCCACGAGAACCTCCAGATCGCCAGCGAGCTGCTGGAGGCCTCCGCCAAGGCGAAGATCATCCTGGAACTGGAGGTCGGCGTCGTCGGCGGCGAGGAGGACGGTGTCGCCAACGACATCAACGAGAAGCTCTACACCGCCCCCGGCGACTACGAGCACACCGTGGAAGCCCTCGGCGGCGGCGAGAAGGGGCGTTACCTGCTTGCCGCCACGTTCGGCAACGTGCACGGCGTCTACAAGCCGGGCAACGTCAAGCTCCGCCCGGAGATCCTCAAGCAGGGCCAGGAAGTCGCCTCCCAGAAGCTCGGCCTGCCCGCCGGGTCGAAGCCGTTCGACCTCGTCTTCCACGGCGGTTCGGGGTCGTTGCTGGAGGAGATCCACGAGGCGCTCTCCTACGGCGTGGTGAAGATGAACATCGACACCGACACCCAGTACGCCTTCACCCGGCCGATCGCCGAGCACATGTTCAAGAACTACGACGGTGTGCTCAAGGTCGACGGTGAAGTCGGCAACAAGAAGCTCTACGACCCGCGCAGCTACCTCAAGGCCGCCGAGCAGGCGATGGCCCAGCGCGTGGTCGACGGTTGCGAGTCGCTCAAGTCGAGCGGCCGCAAGCTGGTCGGCTGAGGCACCGGCCCGCACGACCGACGGCCCGCCCGGCACCGGGCGGGCCGTTGTGCTTCGCAGAGCCGGTCTACTGACAGGATTGCGCCATGGAGAACCTGCTGGAACCGCCCGAAACACTGCTTCCGGAGAACGAGTCGGCGCAGGCCGCCCTGGACGCCGGCACGAATCCCGCGACGGTCGCCGCCGAACACCCGACGTTCAGCGCCGCCTGGGCCCAGCTCGGCGAAGCCGCACTGGAGTCCGACGAGGTCATCGCCGCGTACGCGTACGCGCGCACCGGCTACCACCGCGGGCTGGACGCCCTGCGCAAGTCCGGCTGGAAGGGATTCGGACCGGTCCCGTGGCGGCACCGCCCCAACCAGGGAGTGCTGCGTGCGGTCGCCGTGCTGGCCAAGGCAGCCCGCAGCATCGGTGAGGACGACGAGTTCGAGCGCTGCCGCCAACTGCTCGCCGACAGCGACCCCGCTTCGCTGGAAGCGACCGGCCTGGCCTGACCCAGCCGGCTCGGGGCCGGCCGGCTCGGGGCTGATCGACTCGGGGTTGATCGACTCGGGGCCGGTCGGCTCGGGGTTGATCGAAGGCGCTGGGCTGATCGAAGGCGCTGGGCTGATCGAAGGCGCTGACGGAAGCTCGGCAAAACGTTGTACCGCTCACACCTGCCGACAGCGGGACGTGGCGGACAATGACACCCGTGCACCGCTTGCGCCAGGAAATCAGCCGACGGCTCCGACGGCTCTTCAGAGCCGGTATCCCGATCATCCAGTGCGCGGTGGCCGCGGGAATCGCGTGGGCGCTGGCCGTACACGTGATCGGCCACCCGCAACCGTTCTTCGCGCCCATCGCCGCCGTCATCTCGCTCGGCGTCTCGCTCGGGCAACGCATGCGTCGGACGCTCGAACTGGTCGTCGGAGTGAGCATCGGGATCGGGGTCGGCGACATCCTGATCTCGATCATCGGGACCGGGCCCTGGCAGATCACGTTGGTCGTCGCACTGGCCATGGGCACCGCCGTGCTGCTGGACAGCGGCGCGATCATCGTGCTGCAGGCGGCGTCGTCCTCGGTGCTGGTGGCCACCCTGCTGCCGCCCGCGACGATGGGTGGCCCGAGTCGGATGGTCGACGCCGCCGTCGGCGGGCTCGTCGGGTTCGTCGTCGCCGCACTGCTGCCCGCGAATCCGCTGGCGGTCGCGCACCGCAACGGACGCCTCGTGCTCGGCGCGCTGGCCGACGCGTTGCGCGGCGTCGCGGGTGCCGTTTCCAGGCAGGACGCCGACATGGCCTCGGACGTGCTCGCCTCGGCCCGCAAGAGCCAGGGGTCGGTGGACGAGTTCCGGACGGCCCTGGCCGCCGGGCACGAGATCGCCCGGTTCGCACCGATCCGGTGGCACCGGCGAGGGGAGCTCGACCGCTACGAGGCAGCCGCCACGCCGATTGACCGGGCGTTGCGCAACACCCGCGTGCTGGCCCGGCGGGCGCTGGCGGCGCTGCAGGACCAGGAGCCGGTGCCCCGCCCGCTACCGGGTCTACTCGAAGAACTCGCGGGAGCCGTGGTGCTCCTGCGAGACGAGCTGGCCAGCGGCACCGAACCGCTGCAGGCGCGGGAAGCCACCCGGGTGGTGGCCCGAAAATCCTCGGTGGGGTTGCTGGGCGACGGCGACTTCTCGATGCAGGTGGTGGTGCTGCAGGTGCGCTCCATCGCCGTCGACCTGCTCCAAGCGACCGGCCTGAACCGAACGGAGGCGATCTCCACGCTGCCGCCGCTCCACGCGGACGCCACCGACGGTCCGGAGGAGTCCGCCTGATCAGCCGCGCAGGTGCGCGGTCGGACGGTGGAGCACGGCAACCAGGGCCGAGTGCAGCGCCGCGTGATCCCGCTCGTCGTACAGCTCGCAGTCGGCAGCGGTGATCCGGTACCACTCCAGCGCGCCCGCGTAGCGCAACCACACCGTCACGTCGCCGTCCTCGTAGCGGGTCGCCAGTTCCAGCTCGCCGGTGATCACTCCGACCTCGTCGGCCATGATGCCGCCGGGGGGTGCGGTCACGGCCGAACGCAGCGTCCCGCCCCCGTCGTCGGTGCCACCCATACCGACAGCCTCAACGACGACCGCGTGTCCGGCAACCGGCAGGCCCACTCGCCGAAGAGCCCGGCCTGCCGGGAGCAGCACCGGGCGCGGTCAGCAGCCGTCCAGCGCGGTCTGCAGCGCGGACCGCTCACCCTCGGTGATCGTCAGTTCCCACTTGTGCTTCGCAGCGACCCACATCGACGCGTAGGTGCAGTGATAGCCGGTCGCCGGGGGCATCCAGTCGGCCGGTGTCTGGTCGCCCTTCTCCTGGTTGACGTTGTCGGTCACCGCGATCAGCTGCGGGGCGTCGAGGTCGTTGGCGAAGGACTCTCGCCGGTCGGTGGTCCAGTCGGCCGCACCGGAACGCCACGCCGCGGCAAGCGGAACCACGTGGTCGATGTCCACATCGGAAGGCTGGCTCCAGGACTCGCCGTCGTACGGGCTGAACCAGGTTCCGTCGGTCGGGTAGCAGTCGGTGCCCACTTCCACGCCTTCCCCGTCGCGCTTGAGCACCGACTCGCGCGTGTTGCAGTTCTCCGGGCCGGAACTCCAGTGCGGGAACTTGTCCCGGTCGTAGCCGTCCATCGAGCCCTCGGCCGCGACGGTCAGCTCGCCGAGCAGGTTCTGGGCGGTCGCCGGATCCGGGATGCCGGGTGGCTCGGCGGCGGCCGGGACGGCGAGTCCCAGAGCCATCGCGCCTGCGAGTGGGAGTGCGGTCAGGGTTGTGCGCAACGATCGGGACAGTGTCATGGGGTCCTCCGCGCGGGATCTCACCGATGTCTTGGTTGACCATCGCCCAGCCCGATCTACGTGGCAATGCCCCGGAGTGACCAGAAGGTAACGTGTCGTGAAACCGCCAGATTCGCACCTTTCCCGGCATCGACCGGTCGGGTGAGGCGGTCCCGGCCGAATCCCGGCCGAGCCGACGAGCGGCGTCGGCGCAGGAGTTCAGCGGGCCAGCAGCAGGTCCTCGGTGTGCCGGTACCAACCCCACTTCTGCGCGGGCCGCGGATGCGCCACTCCGTCGATGCGCACCTCCGCCGAATCGAAGCGCGCCTGGACCGCGCGGCCGCGGAAGACGTTCCGGCGCCGCCGCAGGAGCCCTCGGCGCACGATCGCGACCCGGATGCCGTCCTCGGCCGGTTCCAGCGTCGTCGCCAACGGGTCGGCCGTCGGCTCCGACAGCGCCTCGGCATCGGGGTCGGGAGTGACCTCGACGCTCACCGCGGTGCCCGCGAGCACCCGCTGGTCGTCGCAGTAGATCTTTCCCGTGATCGGTTCGATCGTGCCCGCGCCGAGCAGGACACCGCCGGAATCGTCCCGAACCAGCGGCGCCGGGTCCGCTCGTCCGGTGGCGGCGAGTTCGAAGGCGGCCGCCCCGGTCGGCACCCCCCAGAGTCGGCTCACCGGTGACTCCACGGCCGGCACGTAGCCCACCGACACGTCCGCCAGCCGCGCCTTCCGCATCAGGCGCAGCACGACCGCGGCGAGGTCGGCATCGGTACCGTGGACCACGAGTCTGCCAGTCCAGTCGGCCAGGAGCGGATCGATGTCGTCCTTGCCCGGCATCGCCGGGACCTCGAACCATCGCGCACCGTAACCTTCCGGATGCGATGCGCGATCGACATTTCCGCAGGACAGTGCAGTGGTACTCACAATTCGCTCCTGGTTTATCCTGATCGATCGGCATCAGTGTCGCGTAGCAGCGCGCCCCGTCCGCCGGCGCCCGTGCCGGGCCGCGAGGTGTGTCGAGGCGCGCGAGCGACCATCCACAGTTCAGGTTGGAGTTTCACATGCCCGCGATCGTGCTGATCGGAGCCCAGTGGGGCGACGAGGGCAAGGGTAAGGCGACCGACCTGCTCGGCGAGCAGGCGCAGTGGGTCGTCCGCTACCAGGGCGGCAACAACGCAGGGCACACCGTGGTGTTGCCGGACGGCCAGGACTTCGCCCTGCACCTGATCCCGTCGGGAATCCTTACCCCGGGCGTGACCAACGTGATCGGCAACGGCGTCGTCGTGGACCCCGGCGTGCTTCTCGACGAGCTGGCGGGGCTGGAAGAGCGCGGCGTGGACACCTCACGCCTGCTGCTGTCGGCCGACGCGCACCTGATCATGCCGTACCACGTGGCCATCGACCGGGTGACCGAGCGCTACCTGGGCAAGAAGCAGATCGGCACGACCGGCCGCGGCATCGGTCCCGCCTACCAGGACAAGATCGCCCGGGTCGGGGTCCGCGCCCAGGACCTCCTCGACGAGAAGATCCTGCGGCAGAAGGTCGAAGCCGCCCTGGAGTTCAAGAACCAGCTGCTGGTCAAGGTCTACAACCGGCGCGCGTTGGACCCCGACGAGGTCGTCGACACGGTGCTCGGCCAGGCCGAGCACTTCGCGGGACGCATCGCCGACACCAAGCTGCTGGTCAACGAGGCGATCGAACGCGACGAGATGGTGCTGCTGGAGGGCTCGCAAGGCACGCTGCTCGACGTCGACCACGGCACTTACCCGTTCGTGACCTCGTCGAACCCGACCTCCGGCGGCGCGTGCGCCGGCTCCGGCATCGGCCCCACCCGCATCAAGTCCGTGATCGGCATCCTGAAGGCCTACACCACCCGAGTGGGCGCGGGACCGTTCCCGACCGAGCTTACCGACGAGGCGGGCGAGGAACTGCGCAAGCAGGGCGGCGAATTCGGGGTCACCACCGGGCGCTCACGGCGCACCGGTTGGTTCGACGCGGTGATCGCCCGCTACTCGACCCGCGTCAACGGGATCACCGACTACTTCCTGACCAAGCTCGACGTGCTGTCCGGCTTGGAGACCATCCCGGTGTGCGTGGGTTACGACGTGGACGGCCAGCGCGTGTCGGAGATGCCGATGACCCAGACCGGCGTGCACCACGCAGTTCCGGTATACGAGGAACTGCCGGGCTGGTCGGAGGACATCAGCGGGGCCAGGACCTTCGAGGACCTGCCCGCCAACGCCCGCGCCTACGTGGAGCGGTTGGAGGAGCTCTCCAAGGCGCGCATCTCCGCGATCGGAGTCGGCCCCGGCCGGGAGCAGACGATCGTGCGCCACACGATGGCGTGAATTGACCCACGAGTAGTGGGGCCTCCTCCCGTCGGGAAGCTCCCGCCGGAAGCTCCCGGCGGGAGTCTTCCGGCGGGCAGGAGGCCCCAACTCCGCGGGTTCGGCTCAGCCGTTCGCGTGCTCGTCGGTGGCCCGGACCGCCATGTCCGGCTGGTCGGCGAAGATCCCGTCGATCTCCTGGGCGAGCAGGGCCTCGTAGAAGCCGAACACGTCACCGTAGGCCGCCTCGGCGCCCGAGGAACGGAAGTCGGCGGGCAGGAAGGCGTTCTCGGCTCGCACGGTGTAGGGAACGACCTCCAGATCGGCGTTGTGCGCGTCGCCGACCACTTCGGTCGGCTCGGTCAGGTTTCCGTCTCCGTCCACCGGCAGGATTACCTTCGTGTCCGGGCCGATCGCGTCCGCATAGGTGGTGATCTCCCGCAGCCCTTCCGGTTCGACCATGTCGGCGTAGGTCCTGGGGTCACCCGACTCGATGAAGTCCTGCGGTGCACCGCTACCCGCGATCAGCTGCACCAGGTCGACCCGCAGCTCGCGGTTCAGAGCCTTGAGGTTGCCGACCTCGAAGGACTGCACGGCGACCTTGGCGTTCGGCCGGTTGAGGCCGTTGCGGTCGAGCACGCGGATCAGGCGCGGTTCGAGCGGCAACCCGATGTCGGCGAAGTAGCCGGGGTGCTTGGTCTCGGGGGCGATGCCGATCTCGCGTCCCAGTTCCCTGGACATCCGGCCGGTCAGATCGATCACCTCCCGCAGGGTCGGCACCTCGAACCGGCCGTCGTAGACCGTGTTCCGCGGGCGGAGTTCGGGGATCCGTTCCACCGCTCGCAGGGTTTTGAGCTCGGCGAGGGTGAAGTCCTCGGTGAACCAGCCGGTGACCTCGGTTCCGTCGACGACCTTGGTGGTCTTGCGGTCGGCGAATTCCGGGTGCTTGGCCACGTCGGTGGTGCCGCTGATCTCGTTCTCGTGCCGGGCGACCAGCACTCCGTCCTTCGTCGGCACCAGATCGGGTTCGATGTAGTCGGCACCCATCCGGGCCGCGAGCTCGTAGGACGCGAGAGTGTGCTCCGGTCGGTACCCGGACGCGCCACGATGCCCGAAGACCTCCACCTGACCCGCTCGCTGCCCTGCCGCCCGCTGCCCTGCCGCTGCCTGATGCTCTGCCGCTGCCTGCTGTCCGGCCTGGGCGACCGGGGCGGCCGGGGCTGGCGGGGTGGCGAGCGCCTGCACCGGCACCACCGCCCCGAGCGTTGCCGCTCCGGCAACGAACACCGCCGCCAGTCGTGCACGAATTCTCATCAAGAAGCTCCCCAATCCGTGGGCGCGGCGTGCGCCGATCAAGGTTCCCACCGTCGGGTGCGACCTTCGCCACCGCAAGCGACCATCGGTGTACGCCCGCGCGGCCGAGCGCCGACGGGCACGTGAACTGCCGGTCACGATCACTCCACGTGCGGTTCCCGCTGCGCCGGGGTGTCCGGTCGCGGATCCGAACCGCTCGATCGGGGCAATTTCCGAGCAGCTTTTCGGGGGCATTGGGCACCGGGACCGCCGGAGGTTCTACGCTGCGGGGTCGTGCGCATCCTCGTGATTGGTGGCGGCGGCCGGGAACACGCGATCCTCCTGGCGTTGTCCCACGACCCGTCGGTGACCGCGCTGGCCTGCGCCCCCGGGAACGCGGGCACGGCCGCGCTGGCAGAGTCCTACGCCGTCGACGTTGCCGAGCCCGCGGAGATCGCGGCCCTGGCGAGCGGGTGGAAGGCCGACCTGGTCGTGTTCGGTCCCGAAATACCACTGGTGGCCGGTGCCGCCGACGCGGTCCGCGCGGAAGGCATCCCGTGCTTCGGCCCGTCGAAGGTCGCGGCCCAGATCGAGGGTTCAAAGGCCTTCGCCAAGGACGTCATGCTGACCGCGGGGGTACCGACCGCGCACAGCGAGATCGTGGACAACCCCGCCAAGCTCGACGCCGCGCTCGCTCGCTTCGGCCCCACCTGGGTGGTCAAGGACGACGGCCTCGCAGGCGGCAAGGGCGTGCTCGTCACCGCTGATTTCGACTCGGCCCGCGCCCACGCGCTCAGCCTGCTCGACGACGGGCACCCAGTGCTCCTCGAATCCTTCCTCGACGGCCCCGAAGCCTCGCTGTTCTGCTTCGTCGACGGCACGACCGTGGTTCCGCTGCTGCCCGCGCAGGACTTCAAGCGGGTCGGGGACCACGACGTCGGCCCCAACACCGGCGGCATGGGTGCCTACGCACCGCTGCCGTGGGCGCCCGACGACCTCGTCGACTCGGTGGTGCGCACCGTCGTGCAACCGACCGTCGACGAGCTGGTCAACCGCGGCACCCCGTTCTCCGGGCTGCTCTATGCCGGGTTGTCGCTGACCTCGTCGGGTCCGCAGGTCATCGAGTTCAACTGTCGTTTCGGCGACCCCGAAACCCAGGCGGTGCTCTCCCTGCTGCACACGCCGCTGGCCGGACTGCTCGACGCGGTCGCCAACGGCAGGCTCGCCGAGCAGCCTCCGCTCGAATGGGAATCGGGATCGGCGGTCACGGTGGTCGTGGCGGCCGAGGGATATCCGGGTCGTTCGCGAGTGGACGACGTGATCACGGGCGGCGACGCTCCGGGCGTTCTGCACTCCGGAACCCGGCGGCGCGAGGACGGAGCGGTGCTGTCGGCCGGTGGCCGCGTGCTCTCGGTCGTGGCGACCGGTTCCGACCTCACGAGCGCGCGAGAAGAGGCGTACCGGCGGCTCGAAGGAGTGCACCTTCCGGGGTCGCATCACCGTACCGACATCGCGCTGCGCGCCGCGCGCGACGAAATCGCGATGCCCACGGCCTGACCACCGGCCACGGGCACAGCCGACGACGCCGGGACCTGGGTGCTTTGCAGTGCCCGGCGGTTTGGCACGCTGGAGCACATGGCCGAACTCAGTGCTCTCGCCGTCGCCCAGCGGGCCCAGGTCCCGCCCTTCCAGGTGATGGAGGTGCTGTCGGCGGCAGCCGCCCGGCAGCGCACGCACGGCGACGTGGTGTCACTGGCCGCGGGCCAGCCTTCGAACCCGGCCCCGAAGGCGGTGCGGGACGCGGCCGCGAGGGCGCTGCAACAGCACTCCCTCGGCTACACCGAACAACTGGGGTTGCCGGAACTGCGCCAGGCCATCGCCGACCACACGGCCGACACCTACGGGATCTCGGCCGGCCCCGACGACGTGGTCGTCACCACCGGGGCCTCGGGCGCGTTCCTGCTGGCCTTCCTCGCCGCGTTCGACGCCGGTGATCGGGTGGCGCTGGCCCGCCCCGGCTATCCGGCCTACCGGAACATCCTGTCGGCCCTCGGCTGTGAGGTCGTGGAGCTGCCGTGCGACGAGTCGACCAGGTTCCAGCCGACCCGGGCTATGCTGGCCGCACTCGACGAACCGGTCCAGGGCTTGATCGTGGCCAGCCCCGCCAACCCCACCGGCACGGTGCTGCCGGACGCGGAACTCGCGGACCTGTCGGACTGGTGCGAGAGCAACGGTGTACAGCTGATCAGCGACGAGATCTACCACGGCCTCAGCTACGGCGAACCGGTTCACTCGGCGTGGGAGCACTCGCGGGAAGCGATCGTGATCGGGTCGTTCTCGAAGTTGTGGTGCATGACGGGGTGGCGCCTCGGCTGGATGCTGCTTCCGGAGCGGCTGCGCCGCGCGGTCGATTCGTTGACCGGCAACTTCACGCTGTGCCCGCCCGCCCCGTCGCAGTTCGGGGCTATCGAGGCATTCTCGTCCACTGCGTTGGCCGAGGTCGGCGAGCACGTGGAGCGCTACCGGTGGAACCGGGAGCTGCTGTTGACCGGGTTGGCCCGGCTGGGCATCGACAAGGTGGCCGCGTCGGACGGCGCGTTCTACGTCTACGCCGACATCTCGCACCTCGGCGAGGAGTCGACCGCGTGGTGCCGCAGGCTGCTCGACGATACCGGGGTGGCGATGGTTCCCGGGGTCGATTTCGATCCGGTAGACGGCAAGCACTTCGTCCGGATGTCCTTCGCGGGGAGCACAGCGGACATCGAAGAGGCACTGGCCCGCCTCTCCGGGTGGTTGTTCCCCGGCGAGCCCGCCTCGGCCGTCCGCTGAATGGTCGCCGGTGTCCCACCGGGTCATCCCGCGGTCCCCGCGAGCCCGGGATATCCGCAACCCCGAGCCCGGTTCGCGAAACCCCCTGCATCCCGGAGTGCGCCCCTGATCTATCCCTGGAATTCCCGGCGAACCGGTCATCCCGGGGCTTCCGTCTGGCATGCTGGTGTTCGATGTGCTCCTTCGGTGAGCTCCTTCCGTGGGCTCCTTCGTGAGCTCTTTCGTGAGCTGAGGTGACCGGCGTGTTGTGGAAAGTGATCGGCGGACTGCTGCTGTTGTGGCTCGTGGTCTCGGTGGCGGGATTCGTGTTCAAGGGCCTGTTCTGGCTGGCCGTGATCGGTGGCGTCCTGTTCGCCGCCACCGCGGTGATCGGCTGGGCCAAGGACGACAAGAAGCAGATCAAGAACTGAGCGGCGCCGGGGTGTCGATCGCTGCGGCGCTCAACACCACGACCGACCGTGCACCACGAATCCGATTGTGGTGGGCATCGTCCGCACGCCCGGTTCGGTCGCCAGGTACACCGCGGCGAGTCGGACCGGTAGCTCAACGCTGCCGTGCGCCGGTGCGCGGTATCCGCGCTCTCAGGCGGCGGCTCACACGTCGAGTCCGTGATCGCGCAGCGCGGTGCGCGCCTCGTCCGCACCGCGCCACACGTGCGAGTGCATCCCGGCCCGCACCGCCGCCGTCACGTTCTCGGGCCGATCGTCGAAGAACACGCATTCCGCCGGATCGGCGGCGATCCTGGACAGCAGCTCCCGGTAGATCTGTTCGTCCGGCTTGACCACCCGGAGGTCACCGGAGAAGACCAGCTGCGCGAACGGGCGGGTCCAGTCGCGCTGTTCGACCGAGCGGGCGAACGAGGACGGTGCGTTCGACAGCAGGGCCAGCCGGACGTGGGTTCCGCACAGGTCGTCGACGAGCCGAAGCGCGGCCGGATCGAGTTCGGACCAGCCTGCCTCGTCGATCGCGGTGATTTCGGCGGCGCGCGCCTCGTCGATCTCGACGCCGAGCCTGCCGCCGACCAGCCGCCAGAACTCCAGGTCGGTGCAGCCCGCGTCGTAGGCGCGGCGCTCCGCCGAGTACACGGCCTCGAACTCCGCCACGGGAGCGCCCAGCGCCGCGGCGATCTTCGGCAGCGCTGTGGTCGTGCGACTTATGACATTGCCGTAATCGAACACGACCCAGCGCATGTCCCGCCTCTCAGGTCCCCGCCTCTCAGGAACCGCTCTTAGAGCACTGCTCTCAGTTCCAGCCGCTCAGGCGGTTCCGATCCTGCGGAGCACTTCGTCGATCTCGTTCTTGCCGACGTCCCGGTGGGTCACGAATCGCACGCGGCCTTCCATCGGGACCGCGAGCACCCCCACCGCGGTCAACTTTCGCAGGGTCAGCTGCACGTCGGGTACCTCCGCCAGAACGATGTTGGTCTGCGGCTCGGTGACGTGCCATCCGCGCTCGGTCAGCCCTTCGGCCAGTCTGGCCGCCTTGCGGTGGTCGTCGGCGAGCGAGTCGATGCGGTCCAGCGCGACGAGTCCTGCCGCCGCGAGCACACCGCCCTGCCGCACACCGCCGCCGAGCATCTTGCGCATCCGCCTCGCCTCGTCGACGAACTCGGTGCTGCCCGCCACGACGGAGCCGACCGGTGCGCCGAGCGCCTTGCTCAGACACGCCTGCACGGTGTCCACGCCGACCGTCAGCGCAGCCGGGGGCACGCTGAGGGCGACCGAGGCGTGCCAGAGGCGAGCGCCGTCGAGGTGGACGCGAAGGCCCTTGTCCCGCGCGGTCGCGGCGAGCCGGGCGTGCTCGTGCGGCGGGACCACCGCGCCACCTGCGCCGTTGTGCGTGTTCTCCAGGCACAGCAGCGTCGTGCGCAGCGAGTCGAACCGGGTGCCCGAATCGGAATTCGCGCGGACCGACTCCGCGCTGGGACGCCCGGGACCGGCGTCCCACTCCAGTGCTTCCGGCATGCCACCCGCCAGCCATGCGGCCGAGCCGAGTTCGTGGGTGAGCACATGGGCACCGCGCGGGGCGAGGAATCTGTCACCGCGCCGGAGGTGCGACGACAGCGCGATGAGGTTGCCCATCGTGCCGCTGGGGACCCAGAGGGCGGCGGCCGTGCCCAGTAGCTGGGCCGCCCGTTCCTCCAGTTCGCGCATCGTCGGGTCGTGGTCCAGTACGTCGTCGCCGACGGCCGCCGAGGCCATCGCCTCGGACACCTTCCTATCGGGACGAGTCACCGTGTCGGAGCGGAGATCGATAGGTGCCGTTTTGGTCACGAACCGATCACACCACATGAGGGTGGTCCGGGAACAACCCGTTCGCGGACCACGGCCGATCCGCACCCCGATATCGATCGCGACGTGGTGGTGGATCGATCGGCGCGGACGTGCAACGGTTGGTGCCGGACGCACCGTCCAGCACGTGCAAGCACGATCGAGCGGAGAGTTCCGCGTGAACCAACGCGATGAGCAGGAGTTCGCGGAGTACTTCGGGGCTCGGCGAGAGGCGGTGCGTCGGATGGCGTTCATGATGTGCGGTGACTGGCACCGCGCGGATGATCTCGCCCAGACGGCGTTCATCTCGTTGCACCGCCACTGGCGCAAGGTGCGGGACAAGGGCGCGCTGGATGCCTACGTGCGCCGTACGCTCACACGCGCGGTTATCGACGAGTCCCGCAGGCCGTGGCGCCGAGAACGGTTCACCTCGCAGCTGCCGGACAGGCCGAACGGTTCCGAGAACGTGGCGGACTCCGTGGCCACCCGGCAGACGTTGCTCGCCGGTTTGCAGGAAGTGCCGCCGAAGCAGCGTGCGGTACTCGTGCTGCGGTATCTGGAGGGGTTGGATGTTTCTGGGGTGGCCGAAGTCATGAAGTGCAGCGAGGGCACGGTGAAGAGCCAGTCCGCCCGGGGACTCACCGCACTGCGGGAAGCCCTCGGTGACCAGCTCGGCGATCTTCGGCGGACGTCGTGAAGGGGGCCGGCCCGGTGGACGACGGAAAGCTGGAGCGGCTCTTCCAGGACGCGGCGGACTCGGCGCCACCGGCTGGGTTCGACGCTGCCGACGTGGCGCGTTCGTCTCGACGGGTGACCGCTCGGCGGCGGGTGGCGTGGGCGGGTGGGTCGCTGGTCGCTGCGGCCGTGCTTGCGGGGGGCGTCAGTCTGGGGATCGGCGCGTTCGACTCTTCCGCGAACAACGTGGCGTCACCTCCGCCGACCTCGGAGAGCGAGCGAGCCGGGAGCGAGGCGGTCCCGAAATCGGACGGCCCCGGTGTGCTGTCCGAACCGGGCAAGCGTTCGTGCCCGCCGCCGGATGCCGAGCTGGCCGACGCGCTGGCGGGACAGCTACGGGTCGGGGACGGCGATCGAGCGACCGCCGCGGAGTGCGCGGCCGAGGTCCGGTCCGCGTCGTTCGTGGTGCGTGATGCCGGCGAGTCCGGTGAGGTCGCGGTGCTGCTGCACCCCGCTGACTCGGGCGCGCAGGACAGCATCGAGCCGGGCGAAGTGCGCAATCCGGACGGCACCGAAGAGGTGACCAGGCAGGCCGACAGCGGACGGATGCTCACCGTTCGCAGCGACCCGGACGCGGGTTCGGCACCCCCGCTCGGCCCGCGCCTGCCCTCGATCGCCGACGCGCTGGCCGGTGAGTTCTGACCGCACGGCGGCGCTAGCTCGGGTGACCGCCGGTCGCCCGTCCCGCGTTTCCTGCCCTGTTTCTCCGGTGGCCCCTGTTTCTCCGGTGGCGCTGCCGAGCGTTCCCCTGGTGGCACTGGCCACCAAAACGGTACGGCCGTACCAGAATTGGGTACCTTCGGGGTCGGCGTGACCGAACAATGCTGGAAGGTGCACCGATGCCGTGGCTCGTCCTCATCCTCTCCGGAGTGCTCGAAGCCGGTTGGGCGATCTCGCTGAAGCTCTCCAACGGGTTCAGCCGGCTGCTCCCCAGCATCTCGTTCTTCGTTCTGGCGTCGGTGAGCTTCGCGGGCCTCGCCTGGGCGATGCGCTTCCTGCCCGCAGGTCCCGCCTACGCGGTCTGGACCGGAGTCGGCGCCGCGCTCACCGCCGTGATCGGCATGGTTTGGCTGGGTGATGGCGTGTCCACGCTCAAGATCGTCTCGTTGGTGCTGATCGTGGGTGGAGTGATCGGCCTGAACCTCTCGGGCGCGAGCCACTGACCGTCCAGCCGACCGCCTCACCCAGTGGATCCCGCGCCACCGGGCACTGCGGTGCTCGCCGCGACTCCGGCACGAGGTGCATAGGAT
Organism: Parasphingorhabdus pacifica; assembly: GCF_054779195.1. NCBI lineage: Bacteria > Pseudomonadati > Pseudomonadota > Alphaproteobacteria > Sphingomonadales > Sphingorhabdaceae > Parasphingorhabdus > Parasphingorhabdus pacifica. The sequence goes on along the minus strand of NZ_BAAGYS010000007.1, from coordinate 432,030 downwards.
CGGCGACCATGACAGGCGCCAGCACCCCGAAAGGCGAGCGACGCAGGCAGGCACTCGTGGTAGCCGCCGCCGAACTGCTCGCCGACGGCGGATTCGACGCGGTCCGCCACCGGGCCGTCGCCGAACGAGCCGGCCTGCCGCTGGCGTCCACCACCTACTACTTCTCGTCCCTCGACGAGCTCGTCAAAGCCGCCGTCGAGTACGAGGGACACCAGGAACTCGCCCAAGGCCGGGAACGCCTCGACGCGCTCGACGACACCCACCGCGGCACCGATGCGGTCATCGAACTGGTGCTGGACCTGCTGCTGGGCACCCGCTCGCGGGACGGCGGTGCCGAGCAGGTCCTGCTGCGCTACGAACGCCTCGTCGGCTCACCGCGCCGCCCGTATTTGGCACCGCTGATGCGGGAGCTGGCCGCGCAGTTGCACGAACTGCTGGCCGAGATCTTCCACCGCAACGGGATGGAGATCGATCGCGATCAGCTGCTCGAACTGATCGCCCTGGTCGACGGCGCGGTCGTCAACGCCCTGATCGAAAGCGACCCGGACCCACGCGGCGCCGCCGGACGAATGCTACGCCAAAAACTGGCCTGATCGAGTTGGTCTCGCCCTTGAGAGGTTTCTTCTCAATGCGGTTCGGCGCAATCCGTCCACGTCTTCGGCCTGGCCGAGGCCCGGCGCGGTAGCTCTACCGGACCGCGCTGAGCCTTGATGTTGCTGGTCGGCTCTCCGGAGAAGCGTGTCAGGAAACCCAGCGTGAGCACGGAAATTGCGGCACACGATCCCGGCCCGGGACGACTTGAGAAGCCCAGGGCCCATGGGCTGTTCGAAGGAGTCGGCTGGGCAGTTCGAGTGGATCTCCTCTCGGAGCGGAATGTGGGCGCGGCGGGGGCGGTTGCGCGTGACCAGCTACGCCGTCCCGACCCCCTCGCTGGAGGTCTGCGCATGCCGGAGCACCCTGAGCACATACCCTCCTCGCGACCCACCGAGCCACCCACTCCGCCGGTGGGGCACCACCGTCCTCGCTGGCCGCGAACGACCCCCACCTCCGCTCCGCCGACCCGCTCGTTCGCTTTGTGGGACCCGCGGCACCGCCGCTGGCGCAACGCCGCCCTGCGCATCGATGGGCGTACCACGATCCACGCGGTGCGCGCCGCCGAGACCGCCTCCGGTGGGCAGCGCGTGGCCCCGGCCTGCCACACCGGCCATGATCGCGGCGACGACTCCCACGCTCTGCAGCCGATCTATGACCGGCCCGTGAACTGCGTCAACTGCCTCAGGTACCGCGTAGCCCACGAGGAAGGCCGACCCTACGATCCGAACCGCAACAACTGGGTGCTGCCGCTGGAACTGCCGTCGATCGAAAGTTGGCCGCCCAGCGAGCAGCCCTCGACGACGCAGCAGCTGGAAGACGACGAGAACAGCGCGAACAGCAGACCTCACGCTGAATAGCGAGCAGGCATCAGAACAGCCCCTCCGGCAATGGAGGGGCTGTTCTGATGCAGAAAACCTCAGTGGTCTGTGGACTGATCTGTGGTTCAGGGCGCGGTTGCCGAGTCCGCGCGATCCGGGCGCCGCGACCAACGCATGGGGCCCAGGACCTCCGCGCACTTCACCAGGCGGTGGCCAGGTCGGCGTGCTGCGCGATCCACGTGTGCATCGCGACTCCGGCGGCAACGCCCGCGTTGATCGACCGGGTGGACCCGAACTGCGCGATCGAGACCACCAGGTCGGCCGTACCGCGCGAGTCGTCCCGCAGCCCCGGTCCTTCCTGGCCGAACAGCAGCAGGCAACGACGGGGCAGCGGTGTGCGCTCGATGGGCTCCGCGCCCGGCGTGTTGTCCACCGCGACGATCGCCAATCCGTTTTCGTCCGCGTGCGCGCGCAGGGCCGCGAGGTCCGGGTGGTGGTGCACGTGCTGGTAGCGGTCGGTCACCATCGCGCCGCGCCGGTTCCAGCGCCTGCGTCCGACGATGTGCACGGCCTCGGCCGCGAACGCGTTCGCGGTGCGCACGACGGTACCGATGTTGTGATCGTGCTGGAAGTTCTCGATGGCCACGTGGAACTCGTGGCGACGCTGATCCAGGTCGGCGACGATCGCCTCGCGACGCCAGTAGCGATAGCGGTCCACGACGTTGCGCCGGTCACCGTGTTCGAGCAGCTCCGGATCGTACTGCTCGTCGGCCGGCCACGGGCCTTCCCACGGCCCGACGCCGACACCGCTGCCCCACTCGGTGGGGCCCGCTTCCGTCTCGCTCACACCCGCCTCAATCCACCGGAGCACGTCGGCTTCTCCTCGGTCGCGAACCGAGGGGCGCCCAGCACCGCAGTTCAGTTCAGGCCGAGGTCGGCCAGCCCCAGCAGCGACCGGTACGGCAGCCCCGCCGCCTCGATCGCCTCCCGTGCACCCGTGTCGCGGTCGACCACGGTCGCGACGCCCGCGATGTCGGCCCGCACCTCGCGCAACGCCTCCACCGCCGTCAGCACGCTGCCGCCGGTCGTCGAGGTGTCCTCCACGACGAGCACCCGCTGCCCGGCCACGTCCGCGCCCTCGATCCTGCGTTGCATGCCGTGCTTCTTGACGTCCTTGCGGACCACGAACGCATCCAGCGGCGCGCCGTCGGCGTGCATCATCGCCGTCGCCACCGGATCCGCACCCAGCGTCAGCCCGCCGACGGCACTGAAGTCCCAGTCGGCGGTGAGCCCGCGCAACAGCGCGCCCATCAACGGCGCGGCGGCGTGGTGCAGGGTCGCCCGACGCAGGTCGACGTAGTAGTCGGCTTCCTTCCCGGACGACAGCGTCACCCGGCCGTGCACCACCGCCAGTTCCCGGACGAGATGGGCGAGTTCGGTGCGCTGCTGTTCGTCGACCGTATCCACGAGATGCCAGCTTACCGGCGGCACTCGACCTCAGGTCCGGTCGGGCGCGGTGCGGGTGACGAGCAGGCGCTGCAACTTCTGCGGGATCAGGCGACCGACGGCCACGAGGGCCTTGTACTGCGCTCCCGGGATCGACACGACCTTGCCGCGCCGCAGGTCGGCGAGCGCGTCGTGCACCAACCGGTCCGCCCGGAGCCAGAACGACTTCGGCAGGTTGCTCATCTCCAGCCCCGCCCGCTGGTGGAACTCGGTTCGGGTGAAGCCGGGGCAGAGCGCCATCACTCGCACCCCCGTACCCGCCAACGACACCGAAAGTCCTTCGGAGAGCGCGGTGACGTACGCCTTGGTGGCCGAGTAGGTCGACCCGGAGACGGCGAAGAATCCGGCGACGCTGGAAACGTTGACCACGTCGCCGCGACCACGCGCACGCATCCCCGGGACGGCCGCGTGGGTCAAGCGCAGCACCGCGGTGACGTTCAGGTCCAGCTGCTTCCGCAGCTCCTCGGCGTCGGTGTCCCAGAACGCTCCGGACGTGCCGAATCCGGCGTTGTTGACCAGCACATCGACCGGGCGTTGTTCGTCGGCGAGCCGCTGCTCCACCTTGGCCCGCTGCGTTTCGTCCGCCAGGTCGGCGGGCAGCACCTCGACGGCGACCCCGTTCCGCTCGCGCAGCAGGCCCGCCAGCTCGTTCAGCCGGGCCTCATTCCTGGCGACGAGAACGACGTCGTGTCCTTCTGCGGCGAGACGGCGCGCGAAAGCTTGCCCGATCCCAGCAGTGGCTCCGGTGACGAGTGCGGTAGGCATGCGTGAACCGTATCGGCCGACGCCCCGCGGCGGTTCATCCGCCCGCGTGCCCCAGCACGGCATCCACCGCACTACCGGCGCCGCACTACCGCCACCACAGCGTTACCGGCGCCACGGCGTTACCGGCGCCACGGCGTTACCGGAGCGACCGGGTTACCGGCGCCACGGCGTTACCGGAGCGACCGGGTTACCGGCGCCACCGGGTTACCGGAGCGACCGGGTTACTGGCCGGAGGTCTTGCCGGTTCCGGACACCCGCGAGGAGTCGGCTCGCCGCTCGGTCGTGTCACCGCCGGGATCGAGGTTGTCCGGGTCGACGCTGGCCTCGTCGCCATCGGAGTCCGGACCAGCGGCTCCTTCGACTCCGGAGTCGTTCTCCCGCGATTCCGAGCTCCCGGAGGTCGGGGCATCGGCTTTCCCCTGGGCAGGCGAACCGCCGAGCGGAACCACGTCGGCGAGCTCGCCGTCGGACTCCACGTCCTCGATCGCCCGCTCCTCGCTCGACTCGTTCGGGTCCGCGGCTTCGAAGGGGTCGAGCAGGTCAGCGAGTTCGCCGAGGTCCCGCAGCAGCCGTTCCAGCCGAGTCGGGTCGGCTCCCGGTTCCAGGGCGGCCAACACCCAGTCGTTCTCCAACCAGACCACGGTCACATCCGACCCGACTTCCTCGATGGCTTCCACCATGTCGGGAGTGACCAACGGCCTGGCCGCCGACACGTCGGCGACGAAGGCGTACCGCGAACCGACCGGGCCGAGCAGGTCGAGACCGGAGTCCTTGGGGACGGGAACGTCCGGCAACCACAATTCGATGGCCACCGACACGCTGCGGCGGCAACGCACTCCCGCCAACACCGAATCGGTCTTGCCGTTCACGTCGAGGTCGAGCACGTAGACCTGGCGGCGACCGTCGGCGGTGAAGGTGGAACCCGCCACCACATCGGTCGCGGTCGCCCCGCTGTGGCGGGCCAGCACGCCGCGCTCCCACCTGGTCGGCAGTACTTGGTCGGCCTCCGCGAACTGCCATCCGCGCAGCGCCGCCCAACGGCGCCGTTCGCGATTGTTGGACGCACGCTGCGATCGGTCGACGAACAGCAGCACGATGCCCAGGACGATCGCGACGGCGGCAACAACGAACCAGAACCACGCCGGTATACCCACACCGCGCAGGGTAGTCGGATCATCGCCGATCACGAAGATCACCTGACCATCTGGTGGACAACCACTCGGAAGATTGGCCATGACCAGCAGAAACCCGCTCCGGGGTCAGTAGGAACCCAGTGCGTTCGGAGGCCGGGCCGCCCGGCCGCACCAGGACGCGGCCACGCGAAGGCGCTCGCGCGCTGCGTTCATCGCCACACAATCCGCTGAACCGGAATGGAAACCGTCGCCTCCCCTGTTCGGGTGCCACGGAACCGTTCCGCGATCGGCGAGGAGACCATGACCATCCACGAGTCGACCCACGGGTCGCCCCACGGGTCGACGCCGGCCGACGCGCACGCACCTTCCCGCCGACGGCTTTCCGAACAGGCCTCGTTCCGGGTCGCGGCCGCCGTACTGGCCCTGTTCCTCGTCGCATCGACGGTCCCCACCCCGTTGTACTCGATCTACCAGCAGAGCTGGGGATTTTCGAGCACGACGCTCACCGGCGTCTTCGCGATCTACTCCGTCGGGGTACTGCTCTCGCTCCTCCTTCTCGGCTCCATGTCGGACCACGTCGGACGACGCCCGGTTCTCGTGGGGGCGGTGGTCGTCGAGATCGTCGCGATGGTCGTGCTGGCCGTCGCTCCCGGAGTCGGTTGGTTGTGCGCGGGCCGATTCGTGCAGGGACTCGCGACCGGCGTCGCCACCAGCACCAGCAGCGGCGCGCTGCTGGACTTCCAGAAGCGGGGCACGAACAAGGGGCCGACCGTCAACAGCCTCGCGACCTCCTACGGCTTGGCGGGCGGTTCCCTGCTCGCCGGGCTGCTCGCGCAGTTCGCCCCCGCGCCGACCCAGCTGGCCTACTTCGTGGCGATCCTCGGCTTCGCGCTGGTGCTCCCCGCCGTGCTCATGATGCCCGAGCCGATCGCGGGCCCACGCTCGTTGAGGCGCGCGTTGCGGCCACAACGACCCGTGGTGCCCACCGGCCGCGGAGTCACCTTCGCGCTGATGGGGACGGCGATCCTCGCGTCCTGGACCGTCGGATCGATGTTCATGGCGCTGGGCCCGTCGGTGGTCCGTGAGCTCCTCGGCGGTAGCCCGCACCTGCTCGGCGGACTCACGCTCGTCTTCCTCACCGGTTCCGGCGGCCTCGCCCAGTTGCACACCACGGGGTGGACCGGAGCACGCTCGGCGCGAGTGGCCACGCCGCTGCTCATCACCGGGCTCGCGGCGGTGGCGGCGGCGGTGCTCGCGGGGAGCATCGTGGCCTTCTTCGCGGGGGCGATCGTGCTGGGTGTCGGCTGGGGTTTGATGTTCACCGGCGGGCTCCGAATGCTGACCGGTCTGGCCGATCCCCAACGCCGCGCCGGCGTTTCCGCGACGATCTACCTGATCGCCTACACCTCGGCGAGCGTTCCGTCCGTGTCACTCGGATTCGTCACCACCGCCTACGGCTTGACCACCGCAACGGTCGTTTTCGCCGTGGCGGCCTCGCTGTTCGCCCTCCTGGCCTTCGCAGGCACGTTCCGGCGCCACTGACTCGGGCGGTTCGTGTGGTGGGTCCGATGCGGACTCACCACATCGGACCCACCACGCGCTCAGGCCGGATCGACGGTCAGCGCCGACTCGTCGCCTGTCACGTCCACGCGGACCTTGTCACCGTCCCGAATCTCACCGCCCAGCAACTTCCTGGCCAGCTGGTCGCCGATGGCCGACTGCACCAGACGCCGAAGCGGCCTGGCCCCGAACACGGGATCGAAGCCCTTGACCGCCAGCCACTTGCGCGCCCCGGGGCTCACGTCGACCACGAGCCTGCGCTGGGCCAGCCGGTCCATCAACCGGTCGAGCTGAATGTCAACGATGGACGTCAGTTCCTCGGTCGACAGCGCGTGGAAGACCACCACGTCGTCGAGTCGGTTCAGGAACTCCGGCTTGAAGTGCCGGTGCACCACCGACATGACCGCTTCGTTCCGCTGCTCCTCGGACAGTGCGGCGTCGGCGATCGCCTGCGATCCCAGGTTCGAGGTGAGCACCAGGATCGTGTTGCGGAAATCGACCGTCCGCCCCTGCCCGTCGGTCAGACGACCGTCGTCGAGCGCCTGCAGCAGCACGTCGAACACGTCCGAGTGCGCCTTCTCGACCTCGTCGAACAGCACCACCGAATACGGCCGACGCCGGACCGACTCGGTCAGCTGCCCGCCCTGGTCGTAGCCGACATAACCGGGCGGGGCGCCCACCAGGCGAGCCACCGAGTGCTTCTCCGAGTACTCGCTCATGTCGATGCGGACCATGGCTCGTTCGTCGTCGAAGAGGAAGCCCGCCAGCGCCTTCGCCAGCTCGGTCTTGCCGACACCGGTCGGGCCGAGGAACAGGAACGAACCGGTCGGGCGATCCGGATCGGCAACACCCGCCCGGGTCCGCCGAACCGCGTCGGACACCGCGCGAACGGCTTCCTGCTGTCCGACCACGCGGGCGCCGAGTTCCTCCTCCATGCGCAGCAGCTTGCTGGTTTCGCCTTCCAGCAGCCGTCCCGTGGGGATGCCGGTCCACGAGCTGACCACGTCTGCGACGTCGTCCGGGGTGACCTCCTCCTGCAGCATGGCCTGTTGGTCGTGCTGGGCATCGGTGGCGGTGCGCAGTTCCTTTTCCAACTCCGGAATCCGGCCGTAGCGCAGTTCGGCCGCCTTGCCGAGGTCACCGTCCCGTTCGGCACGTTCCGATTCCCCGCGCAGCTGTTCGAGCCGGGTCTTGAGGTCGCGGACCTTGTCGATCGACTCCTTCTCGCCCTGCCAGCGCGCGGTCAGCTCGGAGAGCCGTTCACGCTTGTCGGCCAGTTCGGCACGTAGTCCGGACAGCCGGTCCATCGAGGCCGGGTCGTCCTCTTTGGACAGCGCCATCTCCTCGATTTCGAGCCGCCGCACGGACCGCTCCACCTCGTCCACCTCCACCGGCCGCGAATCGATCTCCATCCGCAGCCGCGAAGCCGCCTCGTCGACCAGGTCGATCGCCTTGTCCGGCAGGAACCGCGCGGTGATGTAGCGATCCGACAGCGTTGCCGCCGCGACCAGCGCGCCGTCGGTGATGCGCACGCCGTGGTGCACTTCGTAGCGTTCCTTGAGACCACGCAGGATGGCGACCGCGTCTTCCGGGCTCGGCTCGCCGACCAGCACCTGCTGGAAGCGCCGCTCCAACGCGGCGTCGGTCTCGATGTGCTTGCGGTACTCGTCGAGCGTCGTCGCACCGACCATCCGCAGCTCGCCGCGCGCGAGCATCGGCTTGATCATGTTCCCGGCGTCCATCGCGCCCTCGCCGGTCGCCCCCGCGCCGACGATGGTGTGCAGCTCGTCGATGAAGGTGATGACCTGGCCGTCCGAATCCGCGATCTCCTTGAGCACCGCCTTGAGCCGTTCCTCGAACTCGCCCCGGTACTTGGCCCCGGCGACCATGGATCCGAGGTCGAGCGTGACCACCCGCTTGTCGCGCAGGGATTCGGGCACGTCTCCCGCGACGATCCGCTGGGCCAGCCCTTCCACGATGGCGGTCTTGCCGACCCCGGGTTCGCCGATCAGGACGGGATTGTTCTTGGTACGCCTGGACAGCACCTGCACGACTCGCCGGATCTCCGAGTCCCGGCCGATGACCGGATCGAGATCCCCCTGCCGCGCGCGATCGGTGAGGTCCTGGCCGTATTTCTGCAGCGCCTGGAAGGTGCCCTCCGGGTCGGGGCTCGACACGCGCGCGGAACCGCGCACCTGCGAAAAGGCGTCCCGGAGCGCCTGTGGGGTCGCGCCGTGCTTGCGGAGCAAGTCGGCGACTCGGCCGCCCTCGGCCGCGAGCCCGACGAGCAGGTGCTCGGTGGACACGTAGTCGTCGCCCATCTCGGTGGCCAGCTGCTGGGCGTGCGTGAACGCGCCGACCGCCTCGCGGGACAGCTGGGGAGAGGAGACGGTCGAGCCCGCCGCCGCGGGCAGCGCGTGCGTCATCTGTTCGAGCTCGCGCCGGAGCTCGGCGACATCGGCGTCGACCGCCGACAGTAGCGGGGCGGTCAATCCGTCACCTTGCGCGAGCAGAGCGCCGAGGACGTGCACGGGGGTGACGTCCGGGTTTCCGGCGACGGTCGCAGCCTGCGCGGCGGAGGAAACGGCCTGCTGGGTCTTGGTGGTCGGGTTGAAGGCGTCCATCTCTCACCTCGAAGTTTTTCTAGACATCGCAACCACGCTCGTATGACACTCAGCCATCGGCCAGTCGACTGCGTCGGTTCACCTCGGTGTGAATGCGTCGGTCACACCAGGTTCCTGCAAGCAGAATCCGGACCACTACGGGAGGTGTAGCGGATGGACTCGTCGTCGCGCTGCCGTGTTGATGCTCAGCGTCTACGCTGCGTTCCTCATCAAGCTCAACGTAAGGAAAGTTGAGTCTGTTCCGCTCAAGCTTAACATCGACCGTTCGTGTCTCATCTGTTACAGACAGTAGTGATGAGACACGGTATGGTCCCGATTCACACAAAGCTCACTCGGAATGCTTGTGAGCGCCACAACCCATGGATCAACTGCGCCCATGCTTCAACACATCGAAGAGTCGCCGCCGGCGGCGCCAACAACCGACGTCAGCGTCCTCGCCGCCGAAAGCGGAACGCTGTCGACAATCGAAGACGCGATCAACAACGCGTTCAATCCGATCTCCGAAGCCTTTTCGAACTTCGTCTTCGGTGAAATCACGGTCGCAGGGGTCAGCTTTCCCTGGATCGTGGCCTGGCTCGTCCTCGCGGCGACCGTGTTCACCATTACTTTCGGATTCCTGCAGTTCCGCATCATTCCGTTGTCGATCAACCTGGTGCGGGGCAAGTACAGCAAGAGCGATGACCCAGGCGAGATCTCGCACTTCCAGGCACTCGCCTCGGCGCTGTCCGGAACGGTCGGACTCGGCAACATCGCCGGTGTCGGTGTCGCGGTCACCATCGGCGGGGCCGGTGCCACGCTTTGGATGATCCTGGCCGGTCTCCTGGGCATGTGCACGAAATTCGTCGAGTGCACCCTCGGAGTGAAGTACCGCGAGATCGCCGAGGACGGCACCGTCACCGGTGGCCCCATGCTCTACCTGCGCAAGGGGCTCGCCGAACAGATCCCGGGTCGGTTCGGCATGGTCCTGGGCCGCGTGCTCGCGAGCTTTGCCGCGGTCATGATCCTGTTCTTCGCCATCGCGGGCGGGAACATGTTCCAGGCGAACCAGACCTTCGCTCAGCTGCGCAACGTCACCGGCGGCGAAACCGGTTTCCTCGGCAGCGACGGTGCCGCGTTCATCTTCGGTGTCGTCCTCGCCGGCTTCATCGGACTGGTCATCCTCGGCGGCATCAAGTCGATCGGCAAGGTCACCAGCCGGCTCGTGCCCGCGATGGGCATCATCTACGTGCTGGCCTGCCTCGCGGTGATCCTCTCCAACGCCTCCCTGGTGCCCTCCGCGGTGGTCGACATCGTCTCCGGGGCGTTCACTCCGGAAGCCGGCTTCGGTGGTGCCATCGGCGTGTTGATCGTCGGTTTCCAGCGGGCCGCCTTCTCCAATGAAGCCGGTCTCGGTTCGGCCCCCATCGCGCACTCCGCGGTGCGGACCCACTACCCGGCCACCGAAGGTCTCGTCGCCCTGCTCGAACCGTTCGTCGACACGGTCATCGTCTGCACCATGACGGCCCTGACCATCGTCATCGCCAAGAGCCAGTTCTGGGTCGACGCGCAGCAGACCGTGCTCAACGGCGGCGAAACGCCGGACGGCGTCACGGTCACGTCCGAGTCCTTCGCGACGGTGCTGCCGTGGTTCCCCTACGTGCTGACGTTCGCCGTGGCCCTGTTCGCGGTCTCCACGATCCTCACGTGGGGCTACTACGGACAGCGCGCCTGGGTCTACCTGTTCGGCAGGAGCAAGACGAACGTGATCGTCTTCAACGTCATCTTCTGCGGCTTCACCGTGGTCGGTTCGGTGCTGACCCTGGGCAGTGTGCTCGACTTCGCCGATGCGGTGTTGTTCGCCCTCGCCCTGTTCAACATCATCGGGCTCTACATCCTGCTGCCCGTGGTCAAGCGCGAGCTGAAGCTCTACCGAGAGAAGATTCGCACCGGCGAAGTCGAGAAGGTGAGCTGACGCGTCCGGGGATCGCGGTGGTCAGTCCTGCTTGACCAGCTGGATGTCCATCTCGACCTTCAGCGTGGCACCGATCGCCGCGATCCCCGTCTGCAACGACTGGTTGAACGTGATGGCGAAATCCTCCCTGCGCAACCGGGTGGAAGCCGTCGCGGAAGCACGCACACCGCCCCACGGGTCCGGCCCGACCCCGCTGAACCGGGTGTTCAGCACCACCGGACGAGTGATCCCGCACAGCGTGAGTTCGCCGTAAAGCTCCCAATCGTCGCCGCCCGTGCGGCGCAACCCGGTCGAAGTGAACGCGATCTCGGGATACCGCTCCACATCGAGGAAGTCCAGGCTGCGCAGGTGCTCGTCCCGCTTGGTGTTTGCGGTGTCGACGCTCGCCGACACGATCCGAGCCTCCACCACCGACGAGGTGATCGGGTTTCCGATCCGGACTTCACCGCCGAACTCGTTGAACCTCCCGCGAATCGCGCTGATCCCCAGGTGACGTGTGCTGACCCGCAACGACGAGTGGACGGGGTCGATCTTCCACAGCCCGGGATCGGGCAGGTCGGCACCGCCGACCCGGTCCAGCGCCACGACCCCGACGGCGGCCCCGGCCCCGTCGCGGACCACCGCGGTCCTGGCCACCGGTTCGTACCCGACGGCCGTGATGATCGCGGTGTACGTACCGGCCTGAAGTCCCGTCGCCGCCACGGCGCCCTGCTCATCGCTGCCCACCCGGGCGACCTGCGCACCGGCGGAGTCGATGACGGTCAACGAGGCTTCCGGAATCGGCCAACCGTCACTGCTGCACAGCTCGGCGACGACCGTTCCGGGCTCGGCGGGAAGTGCCGCACCGAGATCCATTGCTTCCTCCATAGCGGTGCATCGCACCACGATCAGTTCTGCGGGTACCGGTGTCCGAGTTCGACGTCCCGCTCCGCGTTCTCGTCCGCGAGGTTCAGCGTCGTGGCCACTGGCGGGTAGCCGGTGGCGATCACGGTGTACTCGCCGTACGGGAGATCGTCGAAAGAGTAGCTTCCCTCGTCGTCGGTAGCGGCGGCCCCGACCACGGCTCCGGACTCGTCCAGCACCGTGACCCTCGCGTCGACCACCGGGTGTCCCAGTGTGGCGGAGCGAACCACCCCGCTGAGCCTGCTTCCGCCGGCAAGTTCGAGGTCGGCCGTCGTGCTCTCGCCGTCCACGACGTTGGTGGTGGTCGCCAGCGGCCTACGCCCCGCGGCCGTCGCGGTGATCGCGTAGGTCCCGCCCACGAGGTCGGTGAACCGGAAGCGACCATCCGACCCGGCGGCGCAGGATCCGACCACTTCGCCCCGCACGTCGGTCAGCACCACCATCGCCCCGGCCACGGGCCGGCCACCGGTGTGCACCGTGCCTTCGAGGGACCCCGCACCGAACATCCGCACGTCGTGGCGCACCGGCACGTCGGAGACGACCACCATCGAGGCCGCGGGTTGGTAGTTGCCCGCCGAGGCGATCAGCACGTACGTCCCGCCGTGGGTGAGGTCGAGGCGGTAGTCGCCTTCGGCGTCCGTGCGGGCCCGCTCGACCTGCTTGCCGTTGGCATCCGCCAGGGTGAGCACCACGTTCGGCAGCGGTGTCCCCTTTGAGTCGTGGGCCTTCCCGTGCACGAAGAGGCCGCCGCGCCACCCGTCCGAAGCCGCGGAGGGCTGGCTGGGCAACGACACCTCTTCGGCGGTTTCGCCGACCGTTTGAAACTGCTGTGACCAGGAAGAGCCGTGCTTGTCCACAGAGTTGTCCACAGGCCTCTCCGAAATCGGTCCAGTAGCGTTCCGCACGCCTGCAACCTGCGTGGAACTCGCGACCGGCGGGTGCTCCGCCACACCGCTGGATGCCGAGTTATCCACAACCCTCGGCGAGTTGTCCACAGCACCTGTCCGCACGCTGTGCTCCTTGTCCGACTCGATCGTGGTACGCAACGGCACCTCCTTGATGAACAACACCGCCAGCAGCGTCACCACGGAAATGCACGCCGACACGAAGAAGATGTCCCCGATGGCATCGCCGTAGGCCGCGCGGACGATCTCCTGCACCGGCGCGGGCAGGCTCTCGACGTCCAGCGAACCGCCTGTGCCGCCACCGGCCGCCGCTCCGCCGGGCAGGCCCGCCATGCCCTCCGCGATGTAGTCGGCGACCTTGGTGGCCAGCACGGCGCCCAGTACCGAAACCCCGGCCGACCCACCCAGCGTCCGGAAGAACGTGACCACCGAGGTCACCGTGCCCATGCTCTTGCTTTCGGTGCTGTTCTGGACCGCGAGCACGAGGTTCTGCATCAGGCTGCCGACGCCGATGCCCATCATCGCCAGGTAGCAGTACACGAGCGCCAGCGAGCTCGCGTGGTCGATCGTGCTCAGCATCCCCATACCGGCGATGAGCATGACCGCACCGAAGATCAGGAACGGTTTGATCCGACCGGTGAAGCGGGAGATCACCTGACCGGACACCGTGGACGACACGAACAGCCCGAGGACCATCGGCAGCGTCATCAGCCCGGCCGCGGTGGGGCTGTACCCACGGGAGATCTGGAAGTACTGGCCGAGGAAGACCGCACCACCGAACATGGCGGTACCGACCGCGACGGTGCCGAGGGTCGCCAACGCGACCACCGGGTTGCGGAACATGCCCAGCGGCACGATCGGCTCGCGCACCTTGGTCTCGATGATGATCGCGATGATCAGGGCCACCACGCCACCGCCGACGTAGGCCGCCGTCTGGGCCGAAACCCAGTCGAACTGCTTGCCCGCCAGCGACACCCAGATCAGCAGGAGGCTCACGCCGCCGACGAGGAACAGGGCACCGAACCAGTCGATACGCACATCCCGCTTGACCACCGGGAGCTTGAGGGTTCGGCCGAGGACGATGAACGCCGTCACCGCGATCGGGACGGTGGCCCAGAAGCACCAGCGCCAGCCGAGCCAGGAGGCGTCGACGATCAGCCCGCCGACGAGGGGACCGCTCACCGTGGCAACGGCGAACGTGGCGCCGATGTAGCCGCTGTAGCGTCCCCGCTCGCGCGGGGCGACCATGGCCGCGATCACGACCTGGATCAGTGCCTGCAGTCCGCCCATGCCGATGCCCTGGACCGCGCGGAAGCCGATCAGCATTTCCATCGAGGTCGCGAACCCGCCGAGCACGGAACCGACGGTGAAGATGGTGATCGCGATCTGGTAGAGCAGCTTCTTGTCGAACAGGTCGGAGAGCTTGCCCCAGATCGGCGTGCTGGCAGTGGAGGTCAGCAACATCGCCGTGACCACCCAAGTGTACTGGCTCTGGGTGCCATCCAGGTCGGCGATGATCCGCGGCAGGGCGTTCGACACGATCGTCGAACTGAGAATCGCCACCAGCAGGGCGAGCAGCAGGCCGGACATGGCCTTGAGGATCTGTTGATGCGTCATCGCGGCCGGTTCGGCCGGATTCGCATCGTCGCCGGCTATTCGCTCCACGTCCCCTGGTGGTGCGTCGCCGACCGTCGAGCGCGTCATCGACTTCCCTTCGTTTCGCCACCGCCCGGCGCCAACTCGCAAGCCTCCCGCCGGAGGTCCTCCGTCGCGGCCGTCAGCAGCTCGCTGAGGTTGCGCACCGATTCGTCGTCCCAGTCCCGCAGCGCCCGCATCAGCCAGCCGGCCCGGTCCTTCTCGATGCCCTCCATCACCTGTTCGCCCTCTTCGGTCGCCTTCAGCAACGCCACGCGCCGATCGGCCGGGTCCTGCCTGCGGGTGATGAACCCGGCATGTTCGAGCTGCGCGACCTGCCTGCTCACCACCGAGGCGTCGACGATCCGGTGCTGGGCGAGGTCGGAGGCGCGCGATTCGCCGCACTGCACCAGCTCACCCAGGAGACCGGCGGCGGCGTAGGGAATCGGGTCGAGGTGGGCGGCTGCTCGCTGCAGCATGACCTGCTTGAGGCCCAGCAGCGCCCGCAACGGACGGATGAGCTCACCGCAGGTTTCCGGATTTGGTCCCATGTGAATTCCTTTAGTTGCCGACGACAACTATAGGATTAATTGGTTGCAGCACGCAACTTGCATCGGAGTCGAACACGTCACACCATGCGGCACGATCCGGCCGGGGCGCCGACTGTCGGCGCGCCGACTCAGGACGAGCGACGAGCGATGCCTTCGGCGGGCACTCCGGAAATCGCGGTCGCCTCGGCTCAGAAACTGCGGTTGAACTTGTCCAGCAGCCTGGCGAGCTCCGCCAGATCCTCGGTGCTCCAGTTCAGGAACTCGTCCTGCATGTACTCGCGGCGCTCCCGCCGGGCGCGCTCCAACCGCTCCTTGCCGGACGCGGAGAGCTGGACCTGCCGCGCGCGCCCGTCGTCCGGGTCCGGCACCCGCTCCAGCAGGTCCAGGTCGACGAGGGTCGCGATCTGCCTGCTCACCGTCGACTTGTCCAGGCCGGTCCGATCCGCCACGTCCATGCCGCGCATCGACCCGGCGTCGTCGACCATCAGCAGCAGGCTGTAGGACGCCGAATCCAGTCCCTCGTGCACGCGGGCGGCGGCTGTCGTCGACAGCATCCGCGCACGCCGGAACATCATCGACAACTCGCGTTCCACCGAATCGGCGGCGGAACGCCAGCTTCCGCTACCGGGTTCACCACCCGCATCGGGTTGTGCCCCCCGGGTCTCCTCATCGCTCACGATTCCTGCCCTCCCGAGCTCGAACGCGCGGGGGACAGTGTGCCGGGTGGGTCAGCGCGAGCCGGAACCGACCTGCTCGGCTTCCTGGTGCCACGGTCGCGGCGTTCCCTTGGCCGCGAAGTAGTCGCCGCCTTTGCGGC
The DNA here is from genome assembly GCF_054779195.1 of Parasphingorhabdus pacifica. Taxonomy (NCBI): domain Bacteria; kingdom Pseudomonadati; phylum Pseudomonadota; class Alphaproteobacteria; order Sphingomonadales; family Sphingorhabdaceae; genus Parasphingorhabdus; species Parasphingorhabdus pacifica. The sequence goes on along the minus strand of NZ_BAAGYS010000007.1, from coordinate 416,268 downwards.
CGGTGTCGTCGGTACCCCAGCTCCGCTCCCGCAGGACCGGCGCCAACCGGGGAATGTGCTTGCGGCAGTGAATGTATGCCTCCTCGACCTGCACGACCACCCATCGCTCGGGAATGCGACCACGGTTGAACTCGGTGGGCAGGCTCGGGTGGACGGCGCGCAGGTCGCCCTCCTCGACGATGCGTGCCCTGCCGTTGATGTGCAGCCCGATGAGGTCCGTGACGAAGTCGACCATGAGCATCCCGACGTGCGGGTTCTCGCTGATGTTTCCGAGGCTGGCCATCACGCCGTTGCCCCGGTACTCGGGGTAGGCCACGTGCCGGTCGTCCAGGATCTCGATGAAACCGGGCGGGCCGGCGCGCAGGCTGGAGTCGCAGTCGCCGCCCGCGTCGGCGGTGGCCACGAACAGCATGTCCATCCGGGCGACGAACTCCCGCATCCGCGGGTTGAGGTGGTCGAGGACCTGGTCGTCGTAGAACCGGTTCGCGCGCTTCTCGCTGCCGTACGCGTACTGCAGCAGGTGCTCGCCGGAGGACCCGGGCAAGCGGGTCTCCCGGCCGGAAGCGGTGGGGTCGGTCACCGCGCCCGAGGGGTCGAGGTCGCTCTGCTCGACTTCGGAAGCGGCTGGTTCGGACATCTCCAGGTCGAGCCATTCGGGGGCGGCGGTGCCGGTGTGGCGTAAGTGATCGGGGGTCACAGCGACACAGTGCCATGCCCATGCTCCGGACGAACAACCCCGGATGGAGTGATCCACACGAAACTGCTGCTCACGCGATCTTCCAAGACCGTTAGGCTAACGCGAACGGCATTCACGCGACATACGGAGTCGAGGGCACGTCACGCTCGCGGCCCGGCCGACGAGTCGCCGAGCACGAGACAGCGAAGAACACTCAAACGTGCCATCAAGCAATACAGATCGCTGGAGAAACGTTAAGGTCCACCCCGTCGGGGGAACGCTTGCCAGCAACGGTGCATCGGATCCGGTGTACCCGCCCAACGTGGAGAAGACTGCGCCCGAGCTATGACAGCCAACGCCGTACTGAATCCAGAGCCGCCCCCGCGCCCCGAAACGCCCCCTGGTGTAAGCCAGATGGTCCAGCTCATCCGCGATAGCTGGGCAGTGGTCGAACCCCAGTCCGACGAGGTCGCCAGGTTCTTCTACGGCATGCTGTTCAGCCTCTCCCCCCAAACCCGCGAGCTCTTCGCGGTCAACATGGAGGTGCAGCGCAGCAGGCTGCTACGGGCCCTGGTGCACGTCATCCAGATGGTCGACCGGCCCGACGAGCTGCTGCCGTTCCTGCACCAGCTCGGCAGGGACCACCGCAAGTTCGGCGTCGTCACCGACCACTACGAAGCCGTCGGGACCGCGCTGCTGGCCTCCATCAAGAAACACGCGGGCAGCCACTGGACCGAAGAAGTGGAACGCGCGTGGGCCGAGGCGTACACGGTGATGGCCTCCGCCATGACCGAAGCAGCCGCCGCCGACGAAGGTCCCGCCTGGTACAACGCCGAGCTCGTGCACCACGAGCGGTTGAGCTGGGACGTCGCGGTCATCCGCCTCCGACCCGATCACCCCGTCCCATACCAGGCGGGCCAGTACGTCAGCGTGGAAGCGCCGCAGCGCCCGAGGTTGTGGCGCTACCTCACACCCGCGAACGCCCCGAGCGAAGACGGCACGCTCGAATTCCACATCCGGGCGGTCGAGGGCGGATGGGTCAGCCGCGCGCTGGTCGGCCACGCCCGGCTGGGCGACCAGTGGCGAATCGGCGCACCGATGGGCCGACTGAGCGTCGACCGGGGCAGCGACCGGGATGTCCTCATGATCGCGGGTGGTACCGGACTCGCCCCCATGCGCTCGATCATCGAAGAACTGGCGCAGTACGGGAACAACCCCAATGTGCACCTGTACTACGGTGGCCGGACCCGCGAGGACCTCTACGATCTGGAGAACCTGCAGCGGGTGATGATGAGCAACCCGTGGTTCTCGGTGACCCCGGTACTCGAAGACGACCCGAGCGCGACGAACGCCGAGCAGGGCACGCTCGCCGACGTGGTCGCCCGCACCGAAGGCTGGGAGAAGCGGGACGTGCTCGTGGCCGGGTCACCGCAGATGCTCCGCGCCACCGTTTCGCGGCTGCTGGTCGCCGGTGTTCCGCTGGACCAGATCCACTACGACCCGTTCGCCATGGACTGACCAGCGCGCTCAAGGCAGCAGACCGTAGGCGGAGGTACCGGCGTTCACCTCCGCCGTGAACCGGGCCGCCAGACCACCAGCGCCGTTTCCTGCCGCACCGGCACCAGGTCGCGCCGGTAGGTGGCGTGTACCTGGGCGGCGGCTTGCTCCGCGGCCGCGTGCGCGGCGGCCAGTTCCTCCATCAAGCCCTGGACCTGGTCGCGCAATGCGTCGACCTCGTTCTCCAACTCGATGATCCGCTTGATTCCGGCCAGGTTGACGCCTTCCTCCTGGGACAGGCGCTGGACCTCGCGGAGCAGGGCGATGTCCCGGGCCGAATAGCGCCGACCGCCCGCCGGGGTACGGCCGGGGGATACCAGGCCGAGCCGGTCGTAGCTGCGCAGGGTTTGCGCGTGCAGACCCGACAGTTCGGCGGCAACGGAGATCACGAACACCGGACTGTCCTCATTGGCCCCAGGCGGAAATCCGATCGTCACGTCGAACCGCGCGAAGTGCTGACTGCTGGTCATGGCTACCTCCCGAGCAGCTCATCCAAGTCCGCACGCGGGTTGTGATCGGCGGTCGCCTCGGAGTACGCGCGAAGCGCCTCGGCAGCCTTGCCGTCCAAATTGGACGGAATCGCGACTTGCAGGGTGACGAGCAGGTCACCGTTGCTGCCGCTCTTGCGCTGCACGCCCCTACCGCGCACTCGCAGCGTGCGCCCGCTGCTGGTGCCCGGCTGCACCTTCAACGAGACCTTCCCGTCCAGGGTCGGCACCGTCAACGTAGTACCCAAGGTCAATTCGGGGAAGGTCACCGGCACCGTGATCGTCAGGTCGTCACCGGAACGTCCGAAAACCCGGTGCGGGCTCACGTGCACCAACACGTAGAGATCGCCGTTCCCGGCGCCGTTCCTACCGGGTTCGCCCCGACCGGCCAGCCTGATCCGCTGACCGTCCGATACTCCCTGCGGGACACGAATGCTCATCGACCGCGCCTGGGTGCTCACACCCTCGCCACGGCACTCCACGCAGGGGCTGTCGATGATCTGGCCCTTGCCCCGGCAGTCCGGGCACGGCTCGCTGAACGCGAAAGCGCCCTGGTTGCGCGTCACGAGTCCGGCGCCCATGCAGGTCGAGCAGGTACGCGGACGGGTACCCGGCTTCGCGCCGGAACCTCGACACGTCGAGCAGGTCGCGGGACTGGACACCCGTAACGGCACCGTCACACCGCGCACCGCTTCACTGAAGTCGATGCGGACCTCGGTTTCGACGTCGGCGCCTCGCCGCGGCTGGTTCGGCGCGGCCGTCGTGCCACCACCGCGGCGGTTGTTGAACAGCCCGCCGAAGAGGTCACCGATACCGCCACCGCCACCACCCTGGGCACCGCCGAAGATGTCACCCAGGTCGAAGCCACCGGCCCCCGCGCCGGCGCCACCGCCGTATCGACCGAAGCCGCCCTGTCCCTGACCGCTGCCGAAGCCGCTACCGAACAGGCTCCTGGCCTCGTCGTACTGCTTGCGCTTCTCCGAGTCGGAGAGCACCCCATAGGCCTCGGAGACAGCCTTGAACTTGGCTTCGGCCTTGTCGTTTCCGGGGTTGGCGTCGGGGTGGTTCTCCCGTGCCAGCTTCCGATAAGCCTTCTTGATCTCGTCGGCCGAAGCATCGGACGAGACGCCCAGCTCGGCGTAAAAATCCTTGTCGAGCCATTCCCTGGCACTCACCGGACGCCCCTCCTTCGGAGTCATTGCCCACGATGGGCCTGTTTTCAAGACGGAGCCGGTTTCTCGCGGTGGGCCGATCGGCACGCGGCGACATTCTCGGACGCCGACCTCGCGTGCCGCTCACCGCCACCGACGAGAGGACGGACCACTCGGTTCGCGATCTCGCGGTGGGACCGCACCGAGCCGTAGCGGCCCGCACCGTCCGCACGAACCTTTCGGTTCATGCAGGTCCGGGTGGCCCGGACCGCGCCCGGACCACCCGTCCCCGATCAGTTCTCCTGCGTCGATTCCTCGTCCGGCTCGTAGTCGGTAACCGCGACCATCGCCGGCCGCAGCACCCGCTCACCGAAGCGGTAGCCACGGCGCAGGACCGTGGTCACCGTCGGACCCGACACCTCGGAGGAAGTGCTGTGCTGCACCGCCTCGTGCACCGAAGGATCGAACTCGTCGCCCTCTTCGCCGAAGGCTTCCAGACCCGCCGTGGTCAACGCGGCGGTGAGCTTGTCCGCCACCGACTTGAAGGCTCCGGTCAGGTCCCCGTGGCTCTCGGCACGTTCCAGATCGTCGAGAACCGTCAACAACTCGCCGGCCACGGACGCCTTCGCCGACTCGATCACGGCTTCACGGTCGCGCTCGACGCGCTTGCGGTAGTTGGCGTACTCGGCGGTGACCCGCTTCAGGTCCGCCGTGACCTCGTCAACCCGCGTGGCCGTGTCCGCATCGGCGGCCGGGGCCGAGTCCTCGGACCCGGCCTCGACACCCTCGGCTCCAGCAGCCTGGGCCAGTTCGTCATCCAACGTGCCGGAAATGCTCTCCGCCACCGACTCACCACCATTCTCGGGCGAAGTCCGGAGTTCGCCGGTCTGCGGGTCTATGCGACGCCGATCCCGGACGATCACCGGCTCCTGTTCTCCCGCGTCCTGCGGGTCGCTTTCCCCGCGCTGGTTCGCCTTGTCGGAAGTCACTTCTTCTTCTCGTCCTCGTCGTCAACGACCTCGGCGTCCACGACTTCCTCGTCCGCGGATCCCTTGGCACCCGCGTCGGCGTCACCCGCGGTGGCGTCGCCTGCCTCACCAGCACCGGCCGCGTTCGCCCCGGCGTCGGCGTAGAGGGCCTGGCCGAGGGCCTGGGACTCGGTGGCGAGCTTCTCGACGGCGGCCTTGATCGCCGCGACGTCCTCGCCCTTGAGGGTCTCGTTGACCTCGTCGATCGCGACCCGCACCTTGTCCTTGGTCTCGGCGGGCAGCTGCTCGTCGTTGTCGGTGAGCACCTTCTCGGTCTGGTACACCAGCGTCTCGGCCTGGTTGCGGGCCTCGGCGTCCTCGCGGCGCTGCTTGTCCTCTTCCGCGTGGGCCTCGGCGTCCTTGACCATCTGGTCGATGTCTTCCTGCGGCAGCGCGGAGCCACCGGTGATCGTCATCGACTGTTCCTTGCCGGTGCCCAGGTCCTTGGCGTTGACGTGCACGATGCCGTTGGCGTCGATGTCGAACGACACCTCGATCTGCGGCACGCCGCGCGGCGCGGGCGGCAACCCGGTCAGCTCGAACATGCCGAGCTTCTTGTTGTGCGCGGCGATCTCGCGCTCACCCTGGAACACCTGGATCTGCACCGACGGCTGGTTGTCATCGGCCGTCGTGAAGGTCTCCGAGCGCTTGGTCGGGATCGTGGTGTTCCGCTCGATCAGCTTCGTCATGATGCCGCCCTTGGTCTCGATGCCCAGGGACAGCGGCGTGACGTCGAGCAGCAGGACGTCCTTGACCTCGCCACGCAGCACACCGGCCTGCAGGGCCGCGCCGACCGCGACGACCTCGTCCGGGTTAACGCCCTTGTTGGGCTCCTTGCCGCCGGTCAGCTCCTTGACCAGGTCACCGACGGCCGGCATCCGGGTGGAGCCACCGACGAGCACCACGTGGTCGATGTCGGCGACGTTGATGCCCGCGTCGCGGACGACGGACTCGAACGGCTTGCGGGTGCGCTCCAACAGGTCGGAGGTGATCCGCTGGAACTCGGCGCGGGACAGCGTCTCGTCGAGGAACAGCGGGTTCTTGTCGCCGTCCACCGTGATGTACGGCAGGTTGATGTTGGCCGTGGAGGAGCTGGACAGCTCGATCTTGGCCTTCTCAGCGGCTTCCTTGATCCGCTGCAGCGCCATCTTGTCCTTGGTCAGGTCGATGCCGTTGGCGCTCTTGAACTTGTCGACGAGCCACTCGACGATGCGCTCGTCCCAGTCGTCACCGCCGAGGCGGTTGTCACCACTGGTGGCGCGGACCTCGACAACACCCTCGCCGATCTCCAGCAGCGACACGTCGAACGTACCGCCACCGAGGTCGAAGACCAGGATGGTCTGTTCCTTCTCGCCCTTCTCCAGGCCGTAGGCCAGCGCCGCCGCCGTCGGCTCGTTGACGATGCGCAGCACGTCGAGACCGGCGATCTGACCGGCTTCCTTGGTGGCCTGTCGCTGGGCGTCCTCGAAGTAGGCCGGGACGGTGATCACCGCGTCGGTGACGTCCTCGCCCAGGTACGCCTCGGCGTCACGCTTCAGCTTCATCAGCACGCGGGCGCTGATCTCCTGCGGCGTGTAGTTCTTCTCGTCGACCTCGGTGTTCCACTCGGTACCCATGTGGCGCTTGACCGAGCGGATGGTGCGGTCAACGTTGGTGACCGCCTGGTTCTTCGCAGGCTGACCGGTGAGGATCTCGCCGTTCTTCGCGAAGGCGACGACGGACGGCGTGGTCCGCGAGCCCTCAGAGTTGGCGATAACCGTCGACTCACCGCCCTCAAGGACGGAAACGACGGAGTTGGTCGTCCCCAGGTCGATACCGACCGCTCGCGCCATGGATGGTTCCTCCTGCTCATTGCCTATGCGCTCAGGACCACAACGACCCTGAGCCTTTCCGACTCAAGTTTTACCGACCACCCCTACCGGCCGTCAAGCCAGGGTTGAGCCGGAGCCACTCAAGCTTCCTGCCCACACAACGCCCGAGCAGCGATGTTTGTTCCCGTCGAACCCTCGCACGCGCACCACGGGCCCTCCGAGCACCCCGCAGCGAACCCGCTGGGCGAGCAGCTGTGGGGTCGGGGGCCGTGACGGAGTCGGGCCGAGGCCGCCCGAGCCGACGCGCCGGCAACCCGCGCGCGGTTCCCCGCGGGCCGCGGGCCAACCGCCCGAGTTACAGCGGGACAGCAGCCGCCGACGCCTCGGAAGACGACCGAGCGGCAGGCGAACGGATGACCGGTACGGGCGGCCGTTGAACGGGCCGCCGGCGAAGGGGCGGCCGGGCGGGTCAGGTTCCCGGTTCGACCAGGATGTTTCCGCTACCGGTGGACAGCGTCAGCTGTCGCTCGGCATTCGGATCCTGCCGGACTTCGACCTCGGTTTCCCCACTGCCGGTGTCCGAATCGACCCGGTAGACCTCTGCGGGCACGCCCAGGGTGATCTCCCCGCTGCCGGTCTCCGCTCGCAACGAGCGGGAATCGAGCAGGTCGAGTTCGATGCCCCCGGAGCCGGTGCGCGCCTGCACGTCCCGCCCACCGACGTCGGTGCCCTCGATCTCGCCGCTGTTGGTCCGCACGTCGAGCGAACCGCCGACCCGGGCGAGTTCGATCTCGCCGGATCCGGTGTGCGCCCGGACCGTCCCCGCGACATCCCGGACGGTCACGTCGCCCGAACCGACGTCGGTGTCCACGGCCGACATCCCGAAGACCTCCAGATCACCGGATCCGAGCTCGCCGTCGACGGGTACCGGCACGGGCAGCGTGACGACGTAGTCGACCGAGCAGCTCCACCCGCACGAGGTGTCCAGCAGCAGCTCGTCTCCGTTGACCGCGTATTGCGTGCCGGCGTCCCGGCCGAACCAGCTGTTCGACCGCTCCTCCACCCGGGCGGGCGCGTTCGGCACGTGCCGCACCTGCACGTCCCCGCTACCACTGGTCACCTCGACCGACCGGATGCCGCTGAGTTCGGTCGCGTGCACTTCCGGTGACTGGCCGAACGGCCCCCATGCGAGCACGCTGCCACCGATCAGCAGCAAGGTCGCACCACCGACCGCGAGTCCTGTCCGCACCATGTACGTCCCCCTGTTCCAGCAGCCCCCAAATTACGCCTCCGGGCCTCCGCACGGAGGGTGAATCTCCCCGATTCGACCCCGAGAGCGCCCCTGAGGCACGCCCCCGGGAACGTCACGACGGGGGCCCGGACGGCTGCAGCAGGACGCGCAGGGCCGGTTCGAAATCCTCCGCGGGCGGTGGCTCGTCGGCGATCAACCCCTGGATGAGCAGCCCGTCCAGCGCGGCGAACAACGCCCGGCTCCTGCCCGGGTCGAGTTCACCGTCCGGGTCGAGCTCGGCGGCGGTGACCTCGATCCAGCGGCGTGCGGTGGACCGCAGCGCGGGCCGACGCGCCGCGAGCAGGTAGAGCTCGTATTCGGCCAGGGTTCGATCCCGGAACTCGCGAACCATCGCGGCCAGCCTTCCGGCGAGCGCCCGTTCCGGAGGAACGCCGTCGGCGATCTCCGCGCGGAGGCTCCCGATCTGGCCGATCATCGACTCGACGGTGTCCAGCAGAGACGCCACCAGCAGGTCGTCGATGCCGTCGAAGTAGTAGGCGATCGACGCCGTGGGCACGCCGGCCTCTCGCGCGATGCCGCGGTGGCTGACCGCGGCCACTCCGTCGCGTTCGACGACCCGCAGGGTCGCTTCGACGATCGCGCGCCGCCGCCGCTCTCCCTTGGCGCGGCGCCCGTCGACCGGTACTGATGTCAATGGGCCGCTCCCAGCTCGAGGGTGACGACCCCGGTCACGATCAGTGCCAGGCCGCCCATCTGCACCGGGGTGATGCTCTCCTCGAGGAAGGCGGCGCCGATCAGGGCCACCAGGGCGACGCCCGCGCCGGACCAGATGGCGTAGGCGACTCCGACCGGGATCCCGGCCTTGAGCACGGCGGCCAGCGCGGCGAACGCGGCCGCGTAACCGAGGACCACCAGGACGGAGGGCAGCGGTTTGGTGAAGCCGTCCGCGAGCTTGAGCGAAACGGTGCCGATCACCTCGGAGAGGATCGCCACCGCGAGCAACATGTAGGACACCACGCACACTCCCCAATAAAACTGGACGAATGTCCCAGTTTTAGGAGTCTACGCTATGAATCGCCGGGCTCGTCGCCGAAGATCGATTCGGCGGCGAGGACCATCGCCCAGATCCCCAGGGGCAGGATCGGCCAGAAGAAGAGCGGCCCACCGGCGGCGATCGAGGTCAACAACCAGATAGCCACCAGCACGAAGGCCGCGCTGGACCACTCCCGCCACTTCTTGGCCACCGCGCGGGCCTCGGACTTGCGCACCTCCGCCGAACCACCCTGTCCGGCAGTCGGTGCGGGTGCGGGCGCGGGCAGGTCCGTCGTCAACACGGCGAGGTCGGCGAGCGTGACGGCCGCGTAGGCGCGCTGCAGCCGCTCGTCGTACTCCGTCAGCGTGATGCGCCCCTCGCCCAGCGCGTCCCGGAGCCGCTCGGCGACCGCCTCCCGGTCCGCGTCGGCAGCTCGCATCGACGGGTTCTCCGAACTGGCCATCACAGCCCCCTTCATGCGACCGGAGGGCGCCGGAATCCCGGACCGCACGGCACCGACCTGCGATGAAACGACGATACCGGGATTCCGGGAGATGGTGTACCCGCTCAGCCGGAGCACCGAATGCCGTGGGATAGTGGCGAATGTCGCATTCGCGCGACCAGCGGCCTGCAGACGGCTCCCGCCTGCCGTCGCCTCCCGCCGCCGAAGCGATGCGCGACGTGCGGATTCCGTGCTCCCAGCAGGGCGAACACGCCCGTTCGCGCCTGCGGCCGTGCTTCCCGCCGACCTCGCTCGGGGCCTGGTTCCGGATAGCACCGGCAAAACTGGACGATCGACCGACTAGTTTTTCACTCGCGAGTCTCGCAGAATCACCGACTGTTCCCACCAGGAGCGAAGCCCGGTAGGTTACTGGCGGGTAACAGGGCGTACGCTCCTGCTGTCACCAAAACCCGGAGGAAAGGCACCCGATCATGGGCGCTGTACAGATCACCCTCGGCGGGATCTCGGTCGCGCTGGGCATCGTCGCGTGGTGGATGTTCGCCGCGACGATCGTCCGCTTCGTGCGCACAATTCAACTCGGGCAGCCCGACAACACTCGCAACGGGCCCTTCCTGCCACGGATGAAGACCCTGATCAAGGAGTTCGCGGCCCACACGCGGATGAACAAGTACCGCAGCGTCGGGCTGTGGCACTGGCTGGTGATGTGGGGGTTCATCCTCGGGTCGCTGGCACTGTTCGAGGCGTACGGCGAGGTGTTCGTCCCCACTTGGGGCTGGCCGATCCTGGACGAGCTCTCGGTCTTCCACCTGCTGATGGAAATCCTCGGCGTGGGAACGATCGTCGGCATCCTCGTGCTGATGGTGATCCGCCAGCGAAACCACCCGCGCCGGGCCGGCCGGGTGTCCCGTTTCGCGGGCTCCAACTTCCGCTGGGCCTACTTCGTCGAGCTCGTGGTCCTGGTCGAGGGCATCGGGATCATCGGCGTCCGCGCGGGCAAGGCCGCGCTCGGCGTGCACCCCGTTCCGACCTGGGCGGCGTTCGCGTCGAACCCGCTGGGTGAGCTGCTGCCCGCGAGCCCCAACCTGGTTTCGGTGTTCGCGTTCATCAAGCTGATGAGCGCGACCGTCTGGTTGATCGTCGTGGCGCGCACCATGACCATGGGTGTGGCCTGGCACCGGTTCAGCGCCTTCTTCAACATCTACTTCAAGCGCGAGGACGACGGCGGCGTCGCGCTCGGCGGTCTGAAGCCGATGATGAGCGGCGGCAAGCCGTTGGACCTCGAAGAGGCCGATCCCGACGAGGACGTCTTCGGCGTCGGCAAGGTCGAGGACTTCAGCTGGAAGGGCTTGCTGGACTTCACCACCTGCACCGAGTGCGGCCGGTGCCAGGACCAGTGCCCCGCGTGGAACACCGCCAAGCCGCTGTCGCCGAAGCTGTTGGTCACGTCGATGCGGGACCACGCGTACGCCAAGGCCCCGTACCTGATGGCCGGTGGTAGCAAGGACATGGCCGGCGACGAGGTCGGCATCACAGGCGATGACGCCGACGAGCGCATGGCCAAGATCGACGCGCTCGCCCTCGCCGAATCCGAGCGCCCGCTCGTCGGCGGCCCCGACGAGCTCGGGGTCATCGACCCGGACGTGCTGTGGGCCTGCACCAACTGCGGTGCCTGCGTCGAGCAGTGCCCGGTCGACATCGAGCACGTCGACCACATCGTCGACATGCGGCGCTACCAAGTGCTCATCGAGTCGAACTTCCCGACCGAACTCGGCGGGATGTTCAAGAACCTGGAGAACAAGGGCAACCCCTGGGGCCAGAACGCCAAGGACCGGCTCGCCTGGACCGAGGAACTCGACTTCGAGGTTCCGGTCTTCGACGGCGAGCTCGACGACGACACCGAGTACCTGTTCTGGGTCGGCTGCGCGGGCGCCTTCGAGGACCGCGCGAAGAAGACCACCCGGGCCGTCGCCGAACTGCTGCACATGGCGGGCGTGAAGTACACGGTGCTCGGCCCGGAGGAGTCCTGCACCGGTGACCCGGCACGCCGCGCGGGCAACGAGTTCATCTTCCAGATGCTGGCCCAGCAGAACGTCGAGGTGCTCAACTCGGTGTTCGAGGGGCGCGAACCCGGCAAGCGCAAGATCGTCGCGACCTGCGCGCACTGCTTCAACAGCCTCGCCAACGAGTACGCCGAGCTCGGCGGGGACTACGAGGTCGTGCACCACACCCAGCTGCTGAACAAGCTGGTGCGGGAGAAGCGTCTCACCCCGGTCGCCCCGGTGGCCGAGGACGTGACCTACCACGACCCGTGCTTCCTGGGCAGGCACAACAAGGTCTACACGCCGCCGCGGGACCTGGTGGAGGCGTCCGGCGCCAACTTCCGCGAAATGCCCAGGCACGGCGACCGTTCGATGTGCTGCGGTGCCGGTGGCGCCCGCATGTGGATGGAAGAGCGGATCGGCAAGCGGATCAACGTCGAGCGTGTCGACGAGGCGCTCGGCACCGCGCCGTCGAAGATCGCGACGGGTTGCCCGTTCTGCAAGGTGATGCTCAACGACGGGTTGACCTCGCGGCAGAACGAAAAGAGCGCGTCGGAGAACGTCGAGATCCTCGACGTGGCCCAGCTGTTGTTGGACTCGGTCAAGCGCGGCACCGACGGCGCCTCCGCCGCCGGGCCCGACGACGGCCCCGGCGACGAGAACCCGACGGATGTCGAACCGACCGGTGCACCGCTGCCGGACGAGGACAAGGCCGGTAGCTGATCAGCTGAGCGATCGCGAACGCAGTGGAGGGGCGGGCCTACTGGTCCGCCCCTCTTCTCGTGCGCGGCGCCTCATCAGTCGGCCGGCCCTGTTCCGGGGTCGCCCTGTCGGTGTGCGAGCAGACCGTCCAACTCCGCTTTCGTCGCGCGGGTGTCGGGGTGTTTCCCGCCGAGGACCTCGCAACGCGCTGTCCACACCGCGTGGAACTCCACCTCGGCTTGGTCGAGTTCACCTCGATCCCGCAGCAGGACCGCTCGGTTGTGCCGCATGGTCAGCGTGCTGGGGTGATTTTCCCCGCGGAGTCTCCTGGTCGACTCCAGCGCCGGGCGAAGCTCGGATTCGGCCTCCGCAGGCTCCCCCAAGTCGCGCAACAGGGTGGCCAGGTTGCTTCGCGTTGCCAGGGTGCCGGAATGCCCGTCCCCCAACGTCGCGCGCTGGAGCTCGAGCAACGCGCGAGACTCCGTCACTGCTCGCTCCAAATCGCCGCGAGCCTTCAACACGCTCGCCCAATTGCCGCGCATCCTCAGGGTGTTGGGGTGTTCCCGGCCCCACATCTCGGTCGCCGACTCGAGGATCGCGCTGTACTCCGCCTCCGCCCGATCCAGCTCACCCCGAAGGTGCGACACATTCGCCAGGTTGTTCCGCACTCCCAGCGTGGTGTGGTGTTCCGGACCCCACAGCTCGGTCGCCGACTCGAGGACCGTGCGGTACTCCGCCTCCGCCCGATCCAGATCACCCCGCTCCCGCAACAGGTTCGCCAGATTGTTCCGCGTGATCAGAACGTCGGGGTGCTCGGCACCGAGAACCTCGCGCCGGAGTTCGAGGACCGCGCCGAACTTCGATTCCGCCTGCGCCAACTCGCCCCGTTCGTTGAGCACCCGGGCCAGATTGGCCAGCGCGCTCAAGGTTCTGGGGTCTTTCACTCCCAGGACTTCGGTCGCCGACTCCAATACGGCGCGGAACTCCGATTCGGCAATCGCCAGCTCGCCGCGATCCAGCAATACGTTCGCCAGGTTGTTGCGTATTCCCAGGGTGGCGGGATGTTCCGCACCGAACGTCGCACGGCAGCACGACAACGCGGCCCGGTAGAGACGGGCCGCTTGGGCGAGCAAGCCCGCTTCAGCGCAGAACCCGGCGGCTGTCGCGGTCGCCTCGGCGACCGGACCGAGCTCTCCCTCGTCCCCGGCAGGCTCGTCCCCGGCAGGCCCGTCACCTCCGGGCGCGGCGTCGGGGATCACGGCATCGGCGATCGCCGCACAGTGCGGGAGCAGGATCCGCCAGCGGGGCCAAGTGACGGGGTCCGCGGGATCGATCCCGGAAGCCACGCCCGCCAGCAGCACGGAGCAGCGACCGGCGTAGGCGCGTCGCTCCGCCACGTCTCCGTGGTGGCGGTTGGTTTCGCGAACCACGGGATGCAACCGAAGGACCGGCACCGCGCTCCGCACATCCTGCGCGGGGAGCGTGGTGGATTCGGCTAGGCCCACTCCGGCGAGCGCCTGGATCGTGGCGGCGAGTCGCTGCGGTGTCAGGCTCGCGAAGGGCGGATGCTCGGCCAGGACGTCCGCGCGGAGCAACTCCAACGGAATCGGTGCGGCTGCCAGATGGGACACGAGCCGCAACAACGGTCGGGCCAGCGGGTGGCCGCGTTCGGCCAGCAGGTCCAGCGACAGTTCCCAGGTGCGGTGCAGCATCTCCCGCTCGCGGGGTGGGTGCGGTGAGTCCGGTAGCTCCGTGAGTTCCGGCCAGCGGCCGTCGAGCGCGTCCCGATAGCTGTCGAAGTCGACCGGCAGCTCAAGACCGGGCAGTATCGGCATGGCCCCCGCGACGGCGAGGTACCGGCCGGCCGAGTGCAGGGCCAGCGGCAATCCACCCAATCGCCGGGACAGCTCTTCGGCCCGCTCCGCCGAACCGGCTTCCGGGGCGCGTTCGAGCAACAGCCGCGCACCTGCCACCTCGGGCAGCGATTCCACCGCACGCAGGCTCACGCGCCCACCCCACGCCGCCGGGTTTCCGTCCCGGCTGGTGACGAGAACGCTGCCGCGCGAACCGGGTACGCGCAACCAGCCGGTTCCCTCGGGCACCGGCCGTCCGGCTCCGAGAACACGGGCGTCGTCGGCGTTGTCGAACACCAGCAGCCAGCGACACTCCAACCGGTCGAGCTGCCGCCACAACAGGTCCGGTGCCGAAGCGCCGCCCTCCCAGGCCTGCCGCACCGCCTCCGGGTTCGCACCCGCCCGTGTGGCGACCTCGCGCAGCGCCTCGCTCAGACCGTGTTCCGAGGAGGCGTCCACCCACCACACCTCGGTGTCGTCGGCGGCCTCTCGGACCACGCGCGAGGCGATCGTGGTCTTGCCGTAGCCGCCGGCGGCGTACAACACGACGCAGCTCCGTCCGGTCCGCAGCTCCCCGGTCACCGCGGCGACCACGTCGTCCCGGCCGTGCACGCCGTGGACCGGCATCGGTGCCTCCACCGATCCCAAGCCTGGTCCTCGATCCGGTTCCGCGCCGGAGCCGTAGAACGTCACCGGCCCGTTGACTTGCCCCGCCTGCAAGGCAGAACGGACCTCGCCGTTCAAGGCGTTGCCGACCTCGACCGGCTCCTCGCCGGATTCCTGCCCCGAAGCCATCACGCCCCCATCAGACCAGCTCCCCGGTGCGCAAGCGTGCAACATCGGGAAACAGGACCGAGATACCGAACCGACAGGTGCACGCCGGCGGGCACGGACGCGCGAGAAGGGGCGGACCGCAGTGGGTCCGCCCCTCCTCGTCGTCTTTCGAGCCGGTCAGCGACCCTGCAGCTTGCCGGCCACGTGGTCGGCCACGGTCTTGCCGTGGTGGTGCCCCGGCTTGTGCTTACCGCCGAAGTCGGCCTCGACCTCGATCTCGTTCTCGGCGATCTGCACCCCGGTGTTCCCGAACCCGCTGACGTGCTGGTTGGTGTTGTCACCGTCCTGATTGTTGGTGACGTACCCGTCGGCGAGCGCCGCCGGTGCGGCAAAAGCGCTGATGCCCACAGCGATCGCAGCAGCCGCGACGGTCTTGGCGACGTGGGAAGAATTCATCTGGATCCCTCTCTACTAACCCTGTCGATCCGGCGTCGAACCGACGCCGGGATCCAGTAGTACGGGGCAATCGATCCTCTATGGCACACCGACAGGCCGGTTCCACCCTTCTCAGCGGCAAGGCTGCACCGACGGTGGCCACCAGCCGGAAAGCCCTGGACACACCGGCGAACAGCTGCTAAATGCCGGATTTGCCCGGGCATGAGCAGCGTGGGCTGTGGACCGCGGTAGAAACCGCACCCCCGCGAACGAACGAGCACCCCCGGTCAACGCCTGTGACCGGGGGTGCTCGTCGAGGCACGAGTCAGCTCTTGCCCATTTCCTCCAGCGTCTTGCCCTTGGTCTCCTTGAGGTACCTGAGCACGAACACCAGCGAAATCAACGCGAAGCCCGCGTACATGAAGTACGTCGCGGGTAGGTTCCAGTCACGCAGGCTGGGGAAGCTGACGGTGACCAGCCAGTTCGCGATCCAGTTGGTCCCGGTCCCGACCGCCAGCGCGGCCGCGCGGATGTGCGGCGGGAACATCTCACCCAGCAGCACCCACATCACCACGCCCCACGAGCCGGCGAAGAACAGCACGAACGTGCTCGCCGCGACCAGCGCGACCACGCCCCACTGGAACGGCAGGTGCGCGTCGTCGCCGACGACTTCGGCGAAGCTGAACGCCCAGCCGGTGACGGCGAGCGAAATCGCCATGCCAGCCGAGCCGACCACCAACAGCGGCTTGCGGCCGATCCGGTCGACGAACGCGATCGCCAGCAAGGTACCGACGATGTTCACGATCGAGGTGAACAGGCTGAGCAGCAGCGAATTGCTCTCCTCGATGCCGACGGACTGCCACAGCGACGAGGAGTAGTAGAAGATGACGTTGATACCGACGAACTGCTGCAGCGCCGCGATCGCCATGCCGACCCACACGATCGGCAGCACACCGAAGTTGCCACGCAGATCCGCCAACCTCGGCTTGCGCTCACCGAGCGCGGCGCGGATCTCGGCGATCCTCTCGTCCGGATCACCGATCTCGATCCTGGCGAGCACGGCGCGTGCCGCGTCGGTCTTGCCCGCCCGCACCAGGTAGCGCGGGGACTCCGGGATCGTCGAGGACATCACGAGGTAGAGCAGTGCGGGCACGACCTCGGCGGCGAGCATCCACTGCCACGCCTGCAGCGGGCCGAGCAGGTCGGCTGCTCCGCCCCCGGCGCCTGCCGCGATCCCGAAGTTGACGAGCTGCGAGAACGCGATGCCCAGCACGATGGCCAGCTGCTGCAGCGAGGTGAGCCGTCCCCGATAGGCGGCGGGGGCGACCTCGGCGATGTAGGCGGGTGCGATCACGGATGCGATGCCGACGGCGATACCGCCGAGGATCCGCCAGAACGCGAGGTCCCAGATCGCGAACGGGACGGCCGAGCCGATGGCGCTGACCATGAACAGGACCGCGGCCAGCTGCATGACTCGGATTCGGCCGATGCGGTCGGCCAGTCCGCCCGCGATGGCGGCACCCACCGCCGACCCCAGCAGGGCCGACGAGACGACCAGTCCGGTGAGCCCGGATCCCACGTTGAAGTGGGCTTGAATGGCGTCGACACCACCGTTGATGACGGAGGTGTCGTAGCCGAAGAGGAAACCGCCGAGCGCCGCGGCACTGGCGATCATCACCACGTGCCCCAGATGCCTCGACGAGGAACCCGGGGTCCGCGACTGCGTGACCGACATGGAAGTTCTCCTGTACCCGCTCGCCGGCATGCCACGTTGCATGCCCGTTACCTGCGCGTCGGGTCCCGGACAACCTAGATTCTGAACCCGAGCTTGACTTCCTCGATTCAGGGTGGGAATCATCACGTTGACCCTGGATCGATCATGAACTATTTCACGTGCGCAAAAAGAAACCGCCCGGCGTTACCGGGCGGTCACTGCCCGCATGCGCGGGCCGACGTGGGAAGGAGTCAGCGGCGGGTGTCGACGCAGCTGAAGTTGAGGTGCGCCCGCGACGGGGTCGGGCCGCGCTGACCCTGGTAGCGCGATCCCGCCTGCTTCGATCCGTAGGGATGTTCGGCGGGACTGGAGAGCCGGAACAGGCACAGCTGGCCGATCTTCATGCCCGGCCACAACGTGATCGGCAGGTTGGCCACGTTGGACAGTTCGAGGGTGATGTGGCCGGAGAACCCGGGGTCGATGAATCCGGCCGTGGAGTGCGTGAGCAGACCGAGCCTGCCGAGGGACGACTTGCCCTCCAACCGACCCGCCAGATCATCCGGCAGGCGAACGCCCTCGAACGTCGACCCCAGCACGAACTCGCCGGGGTGCAGCACGAACGGGTCACCCTCCGGAGTTTCCACGAGCGAGGTCAACTCGTCCTGCTGGCGCGACGGGTCGATGTGGGTGTACTTCGTGTTGTCGAAGACCCGGAAGTAGCGGTCCAGCCGCACGTCGACGCTCGACGGCTGAAGCATCGCGGCTTCGAACGGATTCAGTTCGAGGCGGCCCTCATCGAACTCTTTGCGCAGGTCCCGGTCACTCAACAACACGCCGACAGCCTAGCCGCCGGGTGCCTACGGATCTTCGTCGGCCGCCGTGTTAGAGTGTGAACCGCCGGAACGGCACTGCGAGTGTAGTTCAATGGTAGAACATCAGCTTCCCAAGCTGAGAACGCGGGTTCGATTCCCGTCACTCGCTCAAAGAACGAAGGCCCAGGTCAGGAGCACAATTCGCTCCGCCTGGGCCTTCGTCGTTCGTGGCCCGCCGCGCGTTCCGAAACCGGCTCCATCGCACGGGCGACGGTCGGCCAGCTCGACGCTCGAAACCACCGGGCGCACGCGGTGCGGGGACCCGCCCGCGGGCCTCCCGGCCACGCGAGCCGCCCCGGCGTGGCGTACCGCCCGATGCCCCAGCCGCGGGGTCAGGAGGACGGGCCGGGGCAAGAACGGCGGATCAGCCGGAGAGCAGCGCGGGTGCCAGGATTCGCCACTGCTCGCGCGGGAGGTCGTCGCCGAGGACCTGAACGGCCACGTGGTCGGCGCCGGCCTCGCAGTGCTCGCGGACCCGATCGGCCAGCGCATCCGCATCGCCCCAGGCGACCAGCGCGTCCACGAGCCGATCGCTGCCCCCGTCGGCGAAGTCGTCGTCGGTGAACCCGAGGCGGCGGAGGTTGTTCAGGTAGTTCGGCAGCTGCAGGTAGTGCCGCAGCGCACTGCGGGCGGTTTCACGTGCCCGCACCGGATCGGTCTGGAGCAGAAGTTTTTGCTCCGGGGCCAGGAGCGGGCCCGCCCCCAGAATCTCCCGAGCACGCGCGGTGTGCTCCGGGGTCGTCAGGTAGGGGACGGCTCCGGCCGCCCGTTCACCGGCCAGCCCGAGCGTGCGCGGTCCGAGCGCCGCGAGGATCCGGCCCTGCGGAGGCAGCGGCGGGTCGACCTCGTCGAGCTCGTCGAGGTAGTCGCGCAGCCTGCTGAATGGCTTGGTGTAAGCCGTGCCCGTGTGTTCCACCGCCTGGGCGTGACTCGACCCGAGACCCACCAGTGCCCGCCCGGGAGCGTCGCGGTCGACGCGCTGGTAGGCGGCGGCGACCTCGGCCGCGCTGTGCGTCCAGATGTTGACGATCGCCGTTGCGACCGCGAGCTTCTTCGTCGCGCCCAGCAGTCCGGACACCGACCGCAGGTTCCCGTCGGCGTTGCCCAGCCAGAGGGTGCCGTAACCGAGCTCGTCGAGTTCGGCGACGGCTTCGCGGTGTTCACCGCTGTCGAGGTTCCAGGACCGTTCGCCGGTCATGACTCCGACCGTGCCGAGTGCGACCACCATGTTGTCTCCCAGATCGTGCGGTACTCACCGGTAACAACACGTGGGGAGCGGCGGAACTTCCCGGTCCGCACCACGGATTGATCATGGACGCTCGCGCGCCCGGAAGTGCGGCCGGAAGGACGGCCGCCGGGCGCGCGGCACGACACTTCCGGGCCGCGGCGGTATCGATCGGATCCGGTCGGTTCGACGTGCGCACGTGCAACGCACGGACACCTGTTCAGCGGCGTCCGCGGCCGCCCGGTGCGCCGGGCTGCGCCCCGCGAGCGGGCCTGCGCGGGGCCTGCCGCGTCGGCTCGGCATACCTGCCGGACGCCTGGGCGCGTTCCGATCGCCCACGTTCCGATCGCCCACGTTCCGATCGCCCGCGTTCGGATCGCGCCGATTCCTGCTGCCGAGGAGCGCGCGGCCGCCCTTGCGGCTGCGCGGGACGGCGCGCCTGTGCGCGGGCGGGCGCGGGCGCCCTGAGGTCGGGGCGGTTGGACCACGAGTCGAAGAGGATCACCAGGCCGCCGAACAGGACGACGAGCACACCGACGAGCGGAACGCCACCGAAGAAGAACAGCAGCGACACCGCCAACACCGGGATCACCATGAACCAGACCCACGGATCGACTCTGCCGAGCCTCGCCCAATCGGGCTTGTCCCGACCACCGTCAGACATCATGGCTGGCCTCCCTCTCATCCCTGATGGGCCGCAGGTGCAATGTCAGTCCCGTCCTCCCACGAACCAGACGGGCTCGTGAGCTGCTGGTGGACTCAGGCCCGCGCGCTCGCTGGTGCAGACGGCCTGGAAAGTGCAGACCCGGCGCTCGCGACCACACTGACCACGCACCTCACGAGACGAACACGCCCTCGGCGCGGCTTCCGCCTACCGAACGACCTGCTTCCGCAACAGGTCCACACTATCGGGGCATCCGCACTCGCACGCGCGTGGCGGCCCTCCGGAAGCGGACCGGCCGCGCTCCCCATCGAAACAGCGCAGCGGCGGGTCCGGTTCGCCCGATCTCACCGCCTCGATACGTCCATGATCGGGCTGTGCGGGCGATTCCGCCCAAGCTGTCCGTCTCGCGCTCGCATACCACCCGAACGAGAGGTCGCGGAGACGCAACCCCGCCCAAACCGGAGACGTCCGGCGGGGGAGAGCGAGGGCGAACCGATCTTCAGCACGGATCCACGGAGGACGAAATGAACCGGACGATGCTCAGCGGCGCCGCCGCACTGGCGATGCTGCTGTCCTGCGCCACACCCGCCTGGTCCCAACCCGCGCCACCGAGCGAGGAGAAGATCACCGCTGACCTCGATGGCGACGGCCGGGAGAACCCGATCGTGCTCCGCCAGACATCTCCCGGCGAGATGCTCCTGCGCGCGGGACTCCCGGGCGAATTCGTCGACGCCACGATCTCGGGCGAATCGCGGGGACAACCGCCCGTTCCGATCGACGTGAACGGCGATGGCTCGGACGAGATCATGGTGCCCGAGTCGGTCGGGGCGAACACGATCATCTCCAGCGTGTGGCGGTACTCGGCCGAGGCCGGGCTGCACGCCGTGCGCACCGCCGATGGGGAGCAGTGGCGATTGGCCGAAGGAGGCAGCGCGACCACGGTGTCGACCTACGGCTGCGCACCCGCCGCCACGGGCCGGAACCTCGTCAGCGTCAACGCCTACGAGAGTGCGCCGGACTTCTCCTACCGGGGCAACCGGGTCACCTACTCGGTCCGCGACGGAGTGGCGCACGTGGTCGAGGAGATCACCATCGAAGACGCCGGGCGGGACGACCCGAGGCTGCGAGGGGATCCCGCCACCTGCGCACCGCTTCGCTGACCAGCCGGGCACCGGAACCGGTATCGAGGCCGCGCCACCGGCGGTTTCCGGGGGATAACCTGCGACGCATGACCGTGCTGCGCTCCATCGCCCTGTTCGTACTGGCCGCCGTGGCCGAGATCGGCGGAGCGTGGCTCGTGTGGCAAGGGGTGCGCGAGCACAAGGGCCTGCTGTGGATCGGCGCCGGTGTACTCGCGCTCGGGGCGTACGGATTCGTGGCGACGCTGCAGCCCGACGCCCACTTCGGGCGCGTTCTGGCCGCTTACGGCGGCGTGTTCGTCGCAGGGTCGTTGGCCTGGGGGGTGGTCCTCGACGGGTTCCGGCCGGATCGCTACGACATCGCGGGAGCCCTGATCTGCCTGCTCGGTGTCGCCGTGATCATGTACGCGCCGCGCGGCTGACGAGACCACCACCCGCGCAGCACCCGGCAGATCTCCGTCGTGCGAACCGGCGGAACCGCCGCCACCCCGGAAGCGGCCGGAACCCCGGAAGCGGCCGGAACCCCGGAAGCGGCCGCCACCCTGGAAGAGATCGCTGCGCTGGAAGAAATGGACGCGCTCGAAGGGAGGGTGCGCCGAACACCCTCCCTTGAACTCGCGCGAAAGATCCGTGCGGATCTCTCACAGCAGTTTGATCTCCACTCGACGGCTGGCTTCGAGGTTTTCCTTCGGCTCGCTGTCGCCCTTGCCGACAACCTCCATGCGGTCGGCCGCGATACCCGCTTCGGCCATCTTGTCGGCCACCGCCTGCGCCCGTTCTTCGGAAAGCTGCTGCGCATTGCCGGGGTCGCCGGTTTTGGCCACGTGACCGACGATCTGGAACCGCGTCTCCGGCGGTGCCTGATTGGCCATTTCGACGGCCTTGTTCACCGTCTCTTCGCCCTGCTGCGTGAGTTCCGCGCTGTCGGGCTGGAACGTGATCGGGTTCTGTTCGAGCAGCTGGTCGAGCTGGCCCTGCAGTTCCGCCTTGGCCGCTTCCGCGTCCTGGCCCTCGGGGGGCTGTCCTTCGGGGGGCTGGCCCTCGGGGGGCTGCTGGCCTTCCGGTGGCTGGCCTTCCGGTGCTTGGCCGGTGGGAGCCGGCGGGGCCTCGCCTTCCTGGCCGCCCATCCCGTTCTGCCCGCCACCGCACCCGGCGAGGACAGCCGCCGCGAGCGCTGCCGCGACGCCCACGTACTTGGCCCTGGTTCGGTTCATGCCGGTCTCCAGTCGTCGCCTTCGGAGGAGAAAAGCCCGCGAAGTTCCTTCCGGCGGGCTGATTTCCTCCATTGGAGACGGCGCCGACGATCTCGGCAGGTCGGAAGATCCGTTCCAACGCGATCGTGTGAAACACGCCGCTCAGCGGCTTGCGACCCTCCGATACCTGGCGACGGCCAGCGGCATGAACACCGCGATGATCAGCAACGATGCTCCCACCGCATACGCGACGGCGTGCTGCGCGGGCCAACTGTCCGGCACCCCGACGCCGGGGCGGACCGGGTTCCCGAACAGAGCCCGCAACGCATCGGCCGCCACCGTGATCGGGTTCCAGGCGGCGAACGCCCGCAGCGGCCCCGGCATGTTCTCGGCCGAGACGAACGCCGACGAGATGAACGTGACGGGGAACAGCCACAGGAGACCGGCACTCTGCGCGACTTCCACGCTGCGCGAGACCAGCCCGATGAACGCCCCCACCCAGGACATGGCGAAACTGAACAGCAGCAGTAGAAGGTAGGCGAGCAGCGCGTCGGCGAGGCTGCCCCGGATCCGCCAACCCACGACCAATCCGCACAGCGACATGATGACGATGGTCAACACGCTCACGGCCAGGTCGGAGCTGGTACGGCCGAGCAGCACCGCCACCCGGGATATCGGCAGCGCGCGGAACCGGTCGACGATTCCCTTCTGCAGGTCGTTGGCCAGCCCGATGACCGTGAACGCCGAGTTGAACGCCACGGTCTGGACGAAGATCCCCGCGATGAGGAACTCGCGGTACTCCGCGCCGCCGAGGCTGCCGCCGAAGACGTAGGCGAACAGCAGCACGAACATGATCGGCTGCGCGGTGCTCGACAGCAGCATGTCCGGGTTGCGCTTGATGTTCATCAGGTTGCGCCAGGCCAGCACACCGCTGTCCCGCAAACCGGCACGAATCACGGCCGGGCCTCCTGTTCTTCGGTCGGGCGGCCGGTCAGCGTCAGGAACGCGTCGTCCAGCGACGGCCGGTGCAGAGCGACGTCGTGCACCCCGATGTCCTGCGCGTCCAACCGGCGCAGTGCCTCGACCAGCGCTTTGGTTCCTTCCTCGACCGGAACCTGCACACGGCGAAGCGCCTCGTCGACCTGTGTGGCGCCGGAGCCGACCTCGTCGAGCACACCGGCGATCACCGGCAGGTCGGCGACGTCCTGGGCGACCAGTTCGAGCCGTTCACCGCCGACCTGGGCCTTGAGCTGCTCGGAGGTGCCGCGGGCGATCACCCTGCCCTGGTCGATGACGACGATGGTGTCGGCGAGCTGGTCGGCCTCTTCCAGGTATTGGGTGGTCAGCAGCACCGTCGTCCCGTCGTCGACGAGTTCGCCGATGACCTGCCAGGTGTCCATCCGCCCGCGCGGGTCGAGACCGGTGGTGGGTTCGTCGAGCACCACCACGGGTGGTGCGGCGACCAGCGCGCCCGCCAGGTCGAGGCGCCTGCGCATACCGCCCGAATAGCCCTTGGCCGGCCGCTCGGCCGCCTCCCGCAGGCGGAACCGGTCGAGCAGCTGCCACGCGCGCGCCTTCGCCCGCGAGCGGGTCATGCCGTACAGGCGGCCGACCAGGTAGAGGTTCTCGTAGCCGGTGAGGTTCTCGTCGACCGCCGCGTACTGGCCGGAGAGCCCGATCGCCCGACGGACGGCGTGCGGTTCGGCGAACACGTCGTGACCGGCGACGAACGCTTTCCCCTCATCCGCCCCGAGCAGCGTGGTCAGAATGCGAACGGTGGTGGTCTTGCCCGAACCGTTGGGGCCGAGCAGCCCCAGCACCTGGCCGGTGCGGATCTCCAGGCCGACGCCGTCCAGCGCGCGGTGGTTCCCGAAACTCTTGACGAGCCCCTCGATCCGCACCGCGACTTCCTGCGCGGGCGGTTCCCCTTGCACGGCCATGTGCGCCTCCGGCTGGGAGTGATTCAGGTGGTCGGTCACCGGCGGAGCCTCCTGGCGACGGTCGTGGTCACTGTAGTTCGCCGCCCGGCGCGAGGCCTCCCGTTTTTCGGCGGCCCCGGTTCGGAGCCCGCGACGGGGCCGTCCGAGTCGTTTTCGCCACGCGGACTTGGCAGAAGTTACTGTCAGGTAATACCCTCTTGTTACCGACGAGTAAGGGCACGTGTCCGGCGAGCTGGGCCCGCCCAAGAACTTTGGTCGTCAGCTGGCCAATCGCGCGCAAAAGGGGAGCCTTCCATGGGCCACTACAAGAGCAATGTCCGTGACCTCGAATTCAACCTCTTCGAGGTGTTCAAGGTTCAGCAGCAGCTGGGCACGGGCGCCTTCGAGCAGTCCGACGAAGACACCGCACGCGGTGTGCTCAGCGAGCTCAACGCCCTCGCGTCCGGCCCCTTGGCCGAGTCCTTCGAAGAAGGCGACCGGGTCGGCGCGAAGTTCGACCCCGCGACCCACTCCGTCACGCTGCCCGAGGCCTACAAGAAGTCGTACAAACAGCTGGTCGACGGCGAATGGTGGCGTCTGAGCCTGCCGGACGACCTGGGCGGCTTCGGCACCCCGCCGAGCATCGTCTGGGCCGCCGCCGAGCTCATCCTCGGCGCCAACCCGTCGCTGTACATGTACATGGCCGGGCCGAGCTTCGCGACGATCCTCTGGGACAACGGCACCGCGGAACAGCGCGAGTGGGCCAAGCTCATGATCGACCAGCACTGGGGCGCCACGATGGTGCTCACCGAACCCGACGCGGGTTCGGACGTCGGCGCCGGCCGCACCAAGGCCATCCAGCAGGCCGACGGCTCCTGGCACCTCGACGGCGTGAAGCGCTTCATCACCTCCGCCGACCAGGACATGACCGACAACATCATGCACCTGGTCCTCGCCCGCCCCGAGGGCGAAGGCATCGAGCCCAAGCCCGGCACCAAGGGCCTGAGCCTGTTCCTGGTCCCGAAGTACCACTTCGACGGCAACACCGGTGAGCGCGGCGAGCGCAACGGCGCCTACGTCACCAACGTCGAGCACAAGATGGGCCTGAACGCCTCGGCCACCTGCGAGCTCACCTTCGGCCAGCACGGCACCCCAGCCAAGGGCTGGTTGCTCGGCGAGGTCCACGACGGCATCGCCCAGATGTTCCAGGTCATCGAGTACGCGCGGATGATGGTCGGTACCAAGGCCATCGGCACCCTCTCCACCGGCTACCTCAACGCCCTGGAGTACGCCAAGGAGCGGGTGCAGAGCGCCGACCTCACGCGAGCCGCGGACAAGACCGCCCCGCGCGTGGCGACCACGAACCACCCCGACGTGCGGCGCGCCCTGATGCTGCAGAAGGCCTACGCCGAAGGCCTGCGTTCGGTGTACCTCTACACCGCGACGTACCAGGACCAGATCATGCAGGGCAAGGCCGCCGGCGAGGACGTATCGCTGGCCGAGGCCGTCAACGACCTGCTGCTGCCGATCGTCAAGGGCGTCGGCTCCGAACGCGCGTACGAGATGCTGACGCACTCGCTGCAGACGCTCGGCGGCTCCGGCTACCTGCAGGACTACCCGATCGAGCAGTACATCCGGGACGCCAAGATCGACAGCCTGTACGAGGGCACCACCGCGATCCAGGCGCAGGACTTCTTCTTCCGCAAGATCGTCAAGAACAACGGCCAGGCACTCGGTCACCTCGCCGGTGAGATCCAGAAGACGCTGGAAGCCGAGGGCGCCGACGACCGGCTGAAGGAGGAGCGGGCCCTGCTCGCCCAGGGACTCGAAGACGCCCAGGGCATGCTCGGCACGCTGTTCGAGTTCCTGACCTCGGCCCAGGAGGACGTCAAGAACGTCTACAAGGTCGGCCAGCACGCCGTCAGCCTGCTGATGAGCCTGGGTGACGTGATGATCGGCTGGCTGCTGCTGCGCCAGGCGGAGGCCGCCCTCACGGCCCTCGACGCGGGCGCCTCCGCCAAGGACCAGCCCTTCTACCAGGGCAAGGTGGCCGTGCTGCGGTTCTTCACCAAGAACGTGCTTCCGGAGATCAAGTCGCGCCGCACGATCGTCGAGTCGGCCGACAACTCCCTCATGGAGGTCGACGAAGCAGCGTTCTGAGCCGCGATGGGACTGCCGAACCCGGCAGCCCGCGCGTGAGCGCACTCCCAGCGGCGCCCCTCGATCCTCCGAGAGGCGCCGCTGGTCTTGTTCCCAGGGCAGGGCAGGGTCTCCGGGCGATATCCGGACCGTCTCCGGGAAAAACCTCATACGCGCAACGCGCCTCTCGATCAACAATGCGGACACGTGTTGATCGACCCGAGGAGTGCTCCATGCGCGAACCAGTCCGAATCGTGGCGCTCGCGGCCGGCGTGCTGCTCGCGGCACAGCCGCTCGCCGCCGGCGCCGCGACCGCACCACCTCCCGAACCGCCCCCACCCGCGCTCGAAATCCCGGAGCCGACCGGCGAGCACGAGGTCGGCACCACGAGCCTGCACCTGCGGGACGAGGGGAGGCAGGACCCGTGGGTGCCGTCGGAGCAGCGGGAGCTGATGGTCGATCTCTGGTACCCGACCGCGAAACAGCACGACCGGGACACCGCGCAGTACATGACTCCCCAGGAGTCGCGGATGTTCATCGAGCTGCAGGAACAGTACGGGGAGTCGATCGACGTTCCCGACAACATCCTCAGCACCGTCACGACCAACTCCCATCCGGACGCGCGGCCGCTACCGAACTCCACCGGCTACCCGCTGGTGGTGCTCTCGCCCGGCTTCTCCTGGCCGAGGGCCACGCTGTCCGGCATGGCCGAGGAACTCGCCTCCCGGGGCTACTCGGTGGCGCTGATCGGCCACAACTACGAGTCCGCAGGCACCGCTTTCCCGGACGGACGGGTCACCTCGTGCGTGGCCTGCGAGACCGAGGACTACACGAAGGTCCCGGAGGGTCGGGCGCAGGACGTGTCGTTCGTGCTCGACCACCTCGCCGAGCGCCACGCGGACCTCGTCGACGAGCGGAAGATCGCGATGGTGGGGCACTCCATCGGCGGCGCGAGCGCGTCCGAAACCATGCTGCGCGACGAGCGGGTCGACGCGGGCATCAACCTCGACGGCACCGTGTTCACCCCGGTGGAACCCGGACTCGACCGTCCGTTCCTGCTGCTCGGTGGCGGCCAGCACGCACCCCACGGCATCGATTCCAGCTGGGACGAAAACCTGGGAGAAGCTCACCGGCTGGAAGCGGTGGATGACCCTCAACGGCGGCGGCCACGGCGTGTCGACGGATCTCCCGCTGCTGCGCGGGCAAGCGGGGTTGCCCCCCGGCGGCGCGCCGCTGCCCGGGGCCCGCGGCGCAGCGCTGAGCAACGAGATCGTCGCGGCATTCGTCGGCACTCACCTGCGCGGTGAGCGGCACCCGCTGCTCAACGGCGAGACGCCGGAACGGCCGGAGTTGCACTTCTGGCACCTCGACCGCACGCCCTGACGCACACCTCCTGAAACACCCCGCCCACGACGAAGGCCCGGCACCGCGCGAAGCGGTACCGGGCCTTCGTGTACTCATGGACGGCGGCTCGAGGCCGAACCGTCATGGATCACCGGTCAGCGGGGCGGTGGCCCGGCGCCGGGCGACGGGGGCGGGCCGCAGTGGACGATCGGCTGCGGTTCGTAGACCGTCTTCGTCGGGCTCTGCTTGGTCACCTCGCCGGTCTTCACGTTCTTGAGAGTTCGCGTGTCGTGCACCGTGAAACCGGGCGTGCCCTTGCTCGGGCTGCACGGCTCACCCGGCGGTACCGCCACGACCTCCGGCGGAGTCGGGTTCGACCGCTCACCGGTCTGCGAACTCACGTCGTAGAACTTGGTGCTCCAGAACTTCACGTTGATCGACGACGGCGTCCACTCCGTGGTGATCATGATCCCGTAGTCGGTCGTGTTCTTGAACTTCACGTCGATGATGCTGGTGCCATCGGGACTCTGGAACACGGTCGCTTCCCGGCCCTCCGGGTAACGACTGATGTAGTAGCTGTGCTCCTTGTGCTCGATGTCCTTCATCCCGGCGAAGTACGACGCGTTGTAGAGGGTCGTCGCGAACTGCGAGATGCCGCCGCCCACGGCCTTGCCGGGACGACCGTCCTTGATGATGCCGGACTCGACGTAGCCCTGTTCCTTGCCGCGCGGGCCGGTGTGCCCGTTGAGGCTGAAGGTCTCGCCCGGCTTGATGATCGCGCCGTTGACCTCCTCGGCCGTGCGCTTGATGTTCACCCCGGAGGCCTCTTCGAAGCCGCCGGTCTGGAACTCGCTGACGACTTCCTTGATGCCCAGCTTGTCGGCCTGCTCCGTGGTGAACTCGGCCGGTTCCTCCTGGTAGATCGCCTTGACGTTGCGATCGTTGTCCTTGCGCAGGACCTCGTTGAGCTTCTCGAAGCTCTTCTCCCAGTTGATGCCGTGCCCGTCCACGGACGGGTGCACCTTCGGCTTGCCGCCTTCGAGGACGATCCGGGCGTCCTTGCTGGGACGCATCGTCTCGGCGAGTTCCGGTTCCACCCCGGCCACCGCGGCAGGCACGTCCACCGAGGCCTTGAGCCCGCCCTGACCGTTCGGCTCGAACCGTAGCGCCTTCGCGATCTCCTCCGGCGCGAGCTCGGCGTCCTTGCCTTCGCCCTGCACCTTCACCGGAGCGGACACGGCGGGCTTCGCGAAGTTCTCCAGCGCCTGTCGCACGCCCTCGCGGGTCGTGCTGACCTGCTGCTCCTCGTACGGCAGCGCGACGGCCCCCGGCGCGGCCCACAGCGAGATCACCGCTTCGGTGGCGGCGTCGACGTCGACGCTCCGGCCGACGACCGGATCGACGGCCTTGGGCGTGACGCCGTCGAACTCGACGGTTCCCTCGGACGCTTCGCGGTTGAGCCTGGGGCTGACCTCCGCGATCGCCTCGCGCACCTGCGCCCGGTTGCCGTGGGTGACCGGATCCACCTCGCGGGTGGTGAAGAACGAGGTCAACCGGCTGATCGGGTTCCAGGACTGCTCGCCGACCTCGTTCACGGTGGCCGACCAGTCCATCTCGAGGCCGGCGGCCTCCGGGTCGATCGAGGTCTGCGCCTCACCGACCCGCACACGCACCGGCTCGTCCAACGACGTGCTGAGCTCGTTCCGCAGCTTGCTCTCGGCCGCGGCTTCGCTCAGGCCACCGATCTCGACGTCGGCGACGACGGTTCCACGTGGAACCTGACCGCTCGTCAGCGCCAGGTCGCCGATGTAGAGCAGTGCCAGCACACCGGCCGCGATACCGGCGATCACGCCCGCCCGGAACATGCCCGGGCGTTTCGGCTTGCCGTCCCCTGGACCCGGGTCGCCGCCCGGACCGGGCGGACCCGTCGGCGGCTGCGGAGGAGGCTGATTGCCGCCACCGGCGCCGCCCGCCGCTGCCCACACCGCGGTGCCACCGGCAGCGGGCGTACCGGCCGCCGGGGGAGCCGAGAAGGTCTCGGTGCGCTCGTCACCACTGCCTGCAGTCGGCTGCGGGATCGACCCGGAGAACTGCTGCGTGGCCGGTGGAACGGCGGAAATGGTTTCCGTCCGCTCCGAAGCGGCCTCGGGGGGCTCGTAGGCCACTCGCTCGGTGACCGCCGCGGACCTCATCGCCTCGCGCATCTCGTCGTCGGTGGGATCCACCCGCGAGATCTGCGTGGTCTGCTCGGTGCTGTCCTCCGGCCCGCCACCACCGGCATCACCGGCGGGCGGCGCCGGAGCGGGCACCTGGTTGGTCCGGAGCGGGTCGGTTGCCCGCTCCCCGCCGGCGTCCGACCTCGCTCCGGGCTGGGGTTGATCGTTATCTTCCGGCACCGCTTCCCCTTCTCATCTGGTCGTGCGGTGGGGCAAAACCGGCGGACAGCTTGCGGCCCGTCCCTGGCGGGAGGCCGTCACGAATGTCCGCTCTCCGTCTTCGGCTGGGTACGCACCGCCCGCGCCACCGGGCACGGCGCCGGCGATCGGATTCAGAGGTACAGGCCCGTGCCTTGCTCGGTACCTTCAGTAGCTACCGCATGCAGATCACGTTCCCGCATCACCAGGTATGACTGCCCCTGAACCTCGAACTCGTACTGGTCTTCGGGGTTGAACAACACCTGGTCGCCGACCTTGACGGCCCGCACGTGATTGCCCACCCCGAAGACCTCGCCCCAGAGCAGCCGCTTGGCCATCTGGGCGGTGGCCGGAATCACGATGCCGCCGTTGCTGCGGCGTTCTCCGGCATCCGAGGAGATCCGCACCATGACGCGGTCATGCAGCATCTGGATCTCAAGCTTGGCATCGGTCACCCGAAAAGTTTACGTGCCGTACCCGGTATGGCGTCGGACCAGGGTCCGTGAGGTTCATATCACTCGGACGAGTCCATGCCGCCCATCATCAACGGCAACCGACCGCTACCTCCCGGGACGACGCGTACCGGGACGCCCCAGTCCTGCCGGGTCAACCTGCACGTGGGGTGTTCGATCTCCGGATCGTCGTCGCAGCCCGCGGCCTGGGCGACGACGTGCAGCACGCCGTGTTCGATGCCGTCGGCGAGCACCAGCTTCCGGGTCAGGTCCGTGCCGGTTCCGGCACCTTCCACCAGCAGCTCCTCGGGGCTGGCGCTGACCTCCAACCGGGTGGAGGGGCCGAAACGCTCGTCGAGCTTGGTCCCCGGTGGCGGGGTGAACACCACCGCCAGTTCCAGTTCGCCCGGCCCGATCTCGGTGTCCGGCCGCTTGACCTGCTGGGATGCGCCCTCGATGAGTGTCGCCGACACGCCGGGCGGAACCGGGCGTTCCAGCTGGTGCGCGGCGGAGGCGACGACGACCAGCTCACCGTCGATCAGCGCGGCCCCGGACGGTTCGGCCACCTCGGTGGCGAGCGTCGAAACCTCCTCGGCGACCGGGTCGTACCGGCGGATCGCGCCGTTGTAGGTGTCGCACACGGCGACCGTGCCGTCGGGCAGGGTCGAAACCCCGAGCGGATGCTGCAGGAGCGCCTGCTCCGCGGGACCGTCGGCGTGCCCGAAGTCGAACAGCCCGGTGCCGATGGCGGTGCGCACGGCGAATCCGTCTCCGCCGGCTTCGAACCAGCGCAGCGCGGAGGTTTCGGAGTCGGCCAGCCACAACCGATCGCCACCGTCGGCCAGCCCGGACGGCTGGGCGAAGAACGCGTCCTCGACCGCACCGTCCCGCAGCCCCTCGACCGTGGTTCCGGCGAACCGGCTCACCCGGCCCTCGATCGGCTCGAACAGGCCGATCGTGTGGTTGCCCGCCATCGCGATCACCACGCCGCCCGCAGGTTCCCACCACGCGAGGTCCCACGGGCTGGTCAGCGGCGTCCGTTCCGCCGCCCCGCTGTCGACACCGTCGCGCCACTGCTCGCCGGTTCCCGCGACGGTGGTCACCGCTCCGTCGGACAACCGCACGCCGCGCAGCAGGTGGTTGACCGTGTCGGCAACCACCACGTCGTAGCCGGCCCGGGTCGCGACGGCGGGTGGCAGCAGTGCCAGTCCGGTGGGCTCGGCGAAGCTAGCGGCCTCGGCAGGGCCGTCGGTCCGGCCTCGCGAGCCGCTGCCGATCCGGTTTCGCACGGTCCGACCGTCGGCCTCCAACCGCACCAACGAGTGGTTCGCCGAGTCCGACACCAGCATGCTGCCGTCGTCGAGCCCGATGACCTTGCCGGGAAAGCGCAGCGTGGTGTCGGGGGCCTCGGGTGGCACGTACGGACCGTCTCCGCGATGCAGGGTGCCCTTCGCCGCGTGCTCGGTGACCA
The DNA here is from genome assembly GCF_054779195.1 of Parasphingorhabdus pacifica. Lineage (NCBI taxonomy): Bacteria > Pseudomonadati > Pseudomonadota > Alphaproteobacteria > Sphingomonadales > Sphingorhabdaceae > Parasphingorhabdus > Parasphingorhabdus pacifica. Next base: position 384,460 of record NZ_BAAGYS010000007.1, on the reverse strand, counting down.
ACTCGCCGATCACGCTGCGCAGCGCCTCGACGTGCCCTTCACCTGCCGCGACGTGCACCAGGTAGCCCTCGGGATCGACGACCGCCAGGGTCGGCCACGCCTTGACCGCGTAGTCCTGCCAGGTCGCCAGCTCCGGATCGTCGAGCACCGGGTGGTGCACCGAGTAGCGTTCGACCGCTGCTTCGAGCGCCTTCGGGTCGGCTTCGTGCTCGAACTTCGGCGAGTGCACGCCGATCGTCACGAGTTCCTCGGCGAACTCCTCCTCCAACGGCCGCAGCTCGTCGATCACGTGCAGGCAGTTGATGCAGCAGAACGTCCAGAAGTCCAAGATCACGACTTTGCCGCGGAACTCCTTGAGCTGGAGATCCCGGCCGCCGGTGTTCAACCACTGACGACCGGTCAGCTCCGGCGCGCGGACACGGGTACGGGGTTTCTGCTGCTCAACACTCATAACTCGAGTCAACAACACCGGCCGCCGATCATGTTCCCAGGGCCGCGCGACCGAGCCGGATGTCACGCGACCAGTGCGGATGACGGGGGTCAAACGGCCGGGCCCCGGAACGCAGCGGCTGCTCTTTTCAGCTGATTAACCGGGGAAAATCACCTGTCGACCACTCCTTCCCACGAAGATCTGCGACCGCATGTCCGCACTAGGGGGAAGTCGTGCCAGAGCCGAAGGGTTTCTACACCGACAAGAACGGTATCCGCCGCCCAATCATGGGCAAGAGCTCAAGCAGCGGAGTCGTGGCACTCGCGGGAGCGACGGCGTTGGCCGTCAGCGCAATAGCAGGTGGAGGATCGGTTGGTGTCGGTGCCGGTTCGGTGGCCGGCGAAAGCGTCTCGGTTCGCGTCAGCAATGCCAAGCAGTCGGCTCGCAAAGGCGACGGCAACAAGGCCTGGCAACGGATGCGGTTGCGCGTTACCCGACCGCGAGCTCCCGAACACTACCTCGACTGCGTGGTGCACTCCTTCGGTGAGGTGCGGGAGTTCTTCCTGCGCCATCCGTGCCGTTCGCTGGCCCGAACGTTGCTGCCGCTCGCCGACGATGCGGGCAACACGGCCGTCGTGTCCATCGCCTGGGTGCGGATGCCCACATCCCGCGCCGCCCGCGAACTGAACAGCCTTGACAAGCGCTACGGCACCGGCGATGTGACGGCGGCAGCCCATGACCTGCTGGCCATGGATGGCATCGCTTTCCGTGGCCAGCACTGGAACTCACGTGTGAAGGGCGACCTGCTCGTACGCGCCGAGGCGACCCAGTGGAAGGGCTCCACACCCGAGGAAGTACTCGACGGCATCGCCGAGGTGGCGACCATGCTCCCACCGCCGTGAGCTTGTCCGGAGTTCGTCAAGGTCTCGTAACCTCGCCGCGCGCCCGTTGCACACGGGCGCGCGGCGTAGTGCAGGGGCTAGCGCTTGAGGTGCTTCAGCACTCGTTCTCGGAGGATTTCGTACTCCGTGTCGAGGCGGGTGTTGCCGGTCGGGCGGGTACGGGGTTCTTGCTGCTCAACACTCATAACTCGAGTCAACACAACACCGCTTTGCGGCACGAGGAGTGCGCGACCTGTGTCAGCCGTCGACCGTCATGCCGTGGGCGGGACCCCGCCGTGCTCGTACTCGTCGTGGCGCCGCAACCAGCCGTGGCGAGGGCCGTCTTCGTTGCGGCCGAACGGTGCCCGGTCGAGGAGCGCGTAGTACGCCATCAGGGGCTCCAGCCCCCGGTAGGTGGTCGTGTAGGTATGGAAGACGACGCCATCGGATAGCGCGAAGGCCATGAGCGCGGGGACCTCTGCCATGTAATCGGCCGGGTCCGTGCCGGACATCGCAGCGCCCTCCGTGAGGTCGGCAGGGAGTTCCTCCTTCATCCAGGTCTGGACTCGCTCCGGGGTGTGCGAGAACCCGAAGTCGAACCCGAAGTCGCTGTCATGGGTGGACACCCAATTGAAGCTCCATCCCATGCGCCGCTGGTACGCACGCAGCTCCTCCAGCGGCGCGCGCGAGGCGCAGATCATGGTGACATCGCGTGCCCGCAGGTGAACCACCTGAGGATCAATGGTGTCGGCGATGCTCGAGCAGCTCGGGCACCCCGCCTCGTACGCCGGACCGAACATGAAGTGATAGACGAGCAGCTGGGAACAGCCTTGGAACAGCTCGGCAAGCGCCTTGGGCCCGGAGCTCGTGTCGAACCGGTAGTCCTTCTCGACCGGCACCCAGGGCAGCTCCCGCCGCCGCCGGGCGAGTTCGTCGTTGCGACGCGTGAGTTCCTTCTCAAGCGTCAGCAGCTCGTCTCGCGCAGCTTGCCACTCCTCATGGGTCCCGATTCTGTGCGTTGTCATGGCGTCCCCGCCTCTCGTAGTGCCGCCACCAAGTGCGCGCTGACCGGGACCTTCTCGGAAGGACCTCTGCTTGGCGGCTCATGCGGTCTTGGCGCGTCGGGCGAATCACGTGCCCGCGTCGATGGCGATTGCGACGGGGCAGACGATCACGGAGAACACGGCCAATACGCCCAAGACTCCGCAGTAGGCGGCCTGCCCGTGCGGGTCGGCGCTTTACGCGGGTAGGACGGCGATCACGTCGATCTCGACGAGCATCCCCTCGAGGGCGAGCGCAGGCACCGGGATCAGGGTCATGGCGGGCTTGTCGTCACCCCACACGCGAGCGACCTCTTCGGTCATCACGCGGAACCTATCGCGATCGTGGTCGACGATGAGGAGGTTGATCTTCGCGATGTCCCGCAGAGTCGCACCGGCGGCCGCCAGGACGGTTTCGGTGTTGGCGACCGCCTGGGCGAACTGCTCGCGGAAGTCCGCCGAGAGTCGGCCGTCCTCGGTCTCTCCGCCCTGACCAGACGGGGTGATGATGCGCCATCCGGCCGGGAACTGGACCAGGTGGGAGTATCCGTTCGGCCTCGGGTCGTACAGACCAGGCGGGTTGGTGAATGTCAGGGTGTCGATCCGGTGGTCGATCGGCATCGGTACCTCCTCGGTCGCCTCTGTCGGTGGACGCCGCGTCAGCGACTGGTCACGGCTGTCCGGTGACGATCGTGATTCTGGCCTGGCCACCTGCGGCCGGTTCTCGCTCGCGCATGAAAGGGCCCCAGAGCGGGCCATCGTCGCGTACGACTGGGCGGGCCAGCGCCCTTCCGCCGAGGCACTGTCCAGGGTCCGGGCGGACCGGCGTCTCGATACAGAGACCAAAGACCCGTCCAGAAGCGAGGGCCAACAACCCCGCACTTCGTCCTCGGCCTGATCGAGGCCGGGCGTGCTACCGCCCCGACCGGATCGCCACTGATGAGCCGGACACGCAGCGCGGGCAGAGCTGGGCCGTTCCGGGGATTTACAGGTCAGTCGGCTCTCGGCGACACTTGAAATCGAGGGGAGTACTTCACAAGCGTCGACCTGGTCAGTACGGACGTCCCGGACGTCCCCGGGCGGCCACCTGAACGGATGCACGAGGCCGAGCGGGTGAATGAGACCTCGCGAGCAATTCGCGGAGGTCTCCATGCCGGACCGATCCACACTCGCCGCTTCCTCCTCCGAGGGGTCCATCGGCACCCCGTGGCTGTGGGCGATCAGCCTCGTCGTGCTGATCGCCCTGATCATCGCGGACTTCCTGGTGACGCGTCGCCCGCACGAGGTCGCCATGCGCGAAGCCGTGTGGTGGTCGGTGTTCTACCTCGCGCTGCCGTTCATCTTCGCCATCTGGATCTGGGTGGCCTTCGACACTCCCCAGACCGTGGAGTTCATCACCGGGTTCGTGGTGGAGAAGTCGCTGTCCGTCGACAACCTGTTCGTGTTCATGCTGCTGCTGGCCGGTTTCTCCGTACCGTCCTCGCTGCAGCAGCGCGTCCTGCTCTACGGCATCGTGGGAGCGCTGGTACTGCGCGGCATCTTCATCGCCGCCGGGGCCGCCCTGCTGCAGGCGGGCACGTGGGCGTTCCTGGTGTTCGGTGCGATCCTGCTCGTCACCGCCGTCAAGATCCTGCACGAGGCGATCACCGGTTCGGCCTTCGAACAGGACGTGTCGCAGATGCGTTCGGTGCGGTTGCTGCGCCGTCTGATGCCCGTGACCGACGACTACCGCGGCACCCGCCTGTCCGTCTGGGAAGGCGGACGCCGCGCCCTGACCCCGCTGACGCTGGTCGTCGTCGCGGTCTTCGCGACCGACATCGTCTTCGCGGTCGACTCGGTGCCCGCCGTCTACGGCATCACCGAAGATCCGTACCTGGTGTTCACGACCAACGCGTTCGCCCTGCTCGGGCTGCGCGCCCTGTATTTCGTGCTGCACACGGCGCTCGCAAAACTCGTCCACCTCAACCACGGGTTGGCGATCATCCTGGCGTTCATCGGGGTGAAGCTGGTGCTGCACTGGGCCCACGGGATCTGGCCCGCAGTGCCGGACGTGCCGACGCTGCTGTCCCTGGCGGTCATCGTGATCGTACTGGCGGTAGTCACCCTGACCAGCCTTTATGCCAACCGCCTCACCGAAGGAACCACTTCCGGAGGCTGATCATGCTTACCGGTTTCCTCGTAGAACTCCTCGTGACCGTCATGGTGCTCTCGGCCCTGCTCATCACGTGCGCGGTATTGCTCGGTGCCGGCATGCCGAGCAAACCGGGCCACACCCGGACCTCACCGAACGGCGACGACCGCCCACGGCCGTTCGTGGGCTGATCCTCCGCGATGACCTCGTGAGAACCGGCGAGGTCATCGCTTCCAGCTGCCCAGTCGATCCCACCGGCGAACATTCAGGACGGCGCGCGCACCAGGCGCTTCCGGAGCGAGGCGAGCGTGTGGTCCCCGACACCGGCGGCGCGCAGGTAACCGGCGAAGTCTCGGGTCAGTACGTCTTCGATCAGCTCGGTGACCGTGACACCCTTGCCGGCCAGGTACTCCTCGACGAGCGGTCCTTCGTCCGGTCGGCCCGCGAGTTCGAACAGCGGGCGCAGGCGCCACAGGCTCAAGGAGTGGTCGGCGACGATGTCCTCGGCGGACACTCCGACGAGGGCGAGCAGCACGAGCACGACCAGACCGGTCCGATCCCGCCCCGCGCCGCAATGCACGAGCACGCCACCGTCCCGAGCGTGCGCGATCGCCGTGACGACCTCGGCGATGGTGGCGGAGAAACGGTCCAGAAAAGCGTCGTAGTACAGCGGGGTGCCGGACGGCGGGCCGTCCCAGCGATCCCAGAAGATCGTGTCGCCGCGGTTGTCCAGAGGCAGATTCACGGTGGTCAACTCGACCGGACGAGGTGCGCGGTCGGGCTCGTCCTCGTCGGGCTCGGTGAGGTCGACGACGGTGCGCACTCCGTGTTTGAGGAGCGCATCCCACCCGGCCGCCGTGAGGTGGGCGGGATCCTCGGGCCGCACCAGTGCACCTCGACGCGTCACCCCACTACGCGCCGTGCGAAGACCCCCGAGATCTCGCGCGTTGCAGCAACCGTCCCAGTCCAGATGGCGATCAGTCATGTCCGTTGAGACGCGCGATCCGAATCGAGGTTGCGTTCCTCGGGCAGTGCAGCGGTAAGCGTTCCGGCGCGGCTCGTGCGGGGCGGAGAACTCCGGAGCGGTCCGGCCAGAAACGCGCGGGATCGACACTCGATCCGGCTCGGCTGCTCTACCGAGGGGCCCGGAGCCAAAAAAGGCCCGAAATTGGAAGTCCCCGCGATGCTGCCAGGTCGGGGGTCCGACAGCACCGCGGGGTCATCCTGTGTATCGACAGCGGCCGCGTTGTCGTTACACCCAGGTCATGATGTGGCCTACGTCACCTGATCATACCAGGAAACGCCACTCTTCCGAACGACAAGCAAGTTTGTGACCAGCGAAAATCCGTGACGGGCTGTAAATCGACCCCGAACGGACCAATCCGGTCCCCCGAGCCTCGACAGGACGGCCGGGTGACGACCCGTTGAAGACCGACTGACGGCGAGGCGCCACCTCGGGGCCGGAGCGATGCCGAACCACGACGCCGTTCCGCACGTCCGCCACCGGTCGGCGAACGCCCCGCGGCATCCGCCCGGCCGAGCGCCATGCATCCGTATCGGTCGGTATTGGAAAATTGCTAGATATTGGTATAGGAGGTGATGGACCACGAGCCACCGAGCACCACCCGGCGCGACGACACACCCGATGGCCGTTTCTTGCCGAATATCGCCTGAAAACTAGAGAGCCGGATAAAGTCCGGAAGATGGACCCGGTCCGAAATCCCTTCGCGCCCGGCGCCGGTCAGCGACCGCCCGAACTCGCGGGCCGCGACCGCGAAGTCGAAGCGTTCGACGTCGTCCTGCAGCGGGTCGCTCGCGGTAGACCGGAACGCAGCCTCGTGCTGACCGGCCTGCGCGGTGTGGGCAAGACGGTACTGCTCGGCGAACTGCGGTCGATGGCCGTCCGGCGCGGTTGGGGCGCGGGCAAGGTCGAGGCGCGTCCGGACGCGGGCCTGCGGCGACCACTGTCGGCCGCACTGCACCGCGCCATCCGGGACCTCGCAGTGCGCCACCGCGCCCCGGACCGCGTCGAACGAGTGCTCGGCGTGCTCAAGGCGTTCGCGTTGAAATCAAATCCGGACGGCACCAAGCTGCGCGAACGCTGGCAACCGGGCATCGACGTGCCCGCCGCGCAGGGCAGGGCCGACTCCGGGGACATCGAGATCGACCTGGTCGAACTGTTCACCGATGTTGCCGAGATCGCCGCGGACGTCGGCACCGGAGTGGCGCTGCTGATCGACGAGATGCAGGACGTGCGCCCGGAGGACGTGTCGGCGTTGTGCGCCGCCTGCCACGAGCTTTCCCAGTCGGGCGCCCCGTTGGTGGTGGTGGGTGCGGGTCTGCCGCACCTGCCTGCCGTGCTGTCGGCCAGCAAGTCGTACTCGGAGCGGCTCTTCCGCTACGTGCGCATCGACCGACTGGTCCGCTCCGACGCCGATCACGCCGTGGTGGTGCCGATCGAGCGCGAGGAAGGTGGCATCACTTCGGACGCGCTCGACGCGCTGTTCTCGATCTCCGGCGGTTACCCGTACTTCGTGCAGGCGTACGGCAAGGCCGCCTGGGACGCCGCACCGAAGGACCCGATCGGTGCCGATGACGTGCGGCTCGCCGCCCCCGAGGCCGAGAGCGAGTTGGCCGTCGGGTTCTTCGGTTCCCGCTACGAGCGGGCGACCCCGGCCGAACGCGAATACCTGTGCGCCATGGCCGAGGTCGTCGAAGGCCAGGACGAGCCCGCGTGGACCTCGTCGGTGGCCGAATACCTGGAGCGCAAATCCTCATCGCTCTCGCCCGCTCGGGACGGGCTGATCAAGAAGGGCCTGGTGTACTCGGCCGAGCGAGGGCAGATCGCGTTCACCGTCCCGCACTTCGGCCGATACCTGCTCACCCAGGACTGAACCGGCGATGGTCCGATCCCCCAGGCTTCCGCATCCATCACCGGCGACGCACGGCGTTCCCTGTCCCTCGCTCGCGCACAATCCGCCAGAGAATTCCGGACCGGTTGAGCGAACGGAAGCCGGATCATGAGCGAGTACGGCGGAAGCGGTGCGCTGAGCGAGGCGTGGGGCGCCCTCCACGGTGGACCACTTCCGGACGAGCTCCGCGTCGAGGGAACGACCGGGCATTTCCGATCGCGGTTGCCGGTGGAGAACACCGCCATCGCCTGCGTCGGTGCGGCTTTGCTCACCGCCATCGCCCCCGGCGCTCGGTCGGCGCGGTTGGCCACCGGCCAAGTAGCCGCCGCCGTGCGCAGCGAAGCGCACGTCCGGCGCCCGGGTGGAGATGCGCCGGCCTCCTTCGCACCGCTGTCCCGATTCTGGCCCGCGGCCGACGGTTGGGTGCGAACGCACGCGAACTACCCGTGGCACCGCGCGGCGCTCCTGTGGGCGCTCGGCGAGCCGGCGGATCTCGCAGCCACGATCGAGCGCCTCCCCGCTCTGGAACTGGAGCGGCGCGTGGTCGAAGCGGGCGGCGTCGCCGCAGCCGTGCGAACCCGGCGGGAATGGCTGGCCACTCCGCAGGGGAAGGCCGCCGCCGACCTCCCACTCGTCGACGGCTACCGAATCGCCGAGGGAGCGCCACGATGTCGTGAACCCGGCGCGCTGCCTGCCTCCGGGGTGCGCGTCCTGGACCTGACACGAGTGATCGCCGGCCCGGTGTGCACCAGGTACTTGGCCGCGCTCGGCGCCGACGTCCTGCGAATCGACCCCCCGCACAAGCCCGAACCACCCAGGAACCACGACGCGATGCTCGGCAAGCGCAGCTCCACCCTCGATCTGCGCGCTCGCGCGGGGCGCGAGCGACTGCACGAACTGCTCGATTCGGCGGACGTGCTGGTGCACGGATACCGCCCCGGCGCACTCGACCGGTTCGGGCTCGACACCCGAACCGTCGCCGAGATCCACCCCGGACTCGTCGTCGTCTCGCTTTCCGCATGGGGACGATCGGGCCCCTGGTCAGGACGACGCGGCTTCGACAGCATCGTGCAGGCGGCGAGCGGGGTCGCGATGATCGAATCACCGGACGGGGAGAAGCCTGGTGCGCTGCCCTGCCAGCTCCTCGATCACGGCACCGGTTACCTGTGCGCGGGGGCGGTGTTGGACGGGCTGCGCGGGCAATCCGAGCAAGGCGGTACCCACGTGCGGGAACTCTCGCTCGCCCGCACCGCGCAGTGGCTGCTGGACCAGCCCGAGGAGGACGTGGAGACAACGCCGCACCGGTACGACGTCGGGGAATCACTGGTGACCGTGGATCGGCCGGATGGGCCGATCACGGTGGTCCGGCCGCCGGGCGAGGTCGACGGCATCCCGCTCGCCTGGCCCGAGCCGCGATCCGGGGCGTGGTCACCGCGCTGCTAGCGCCGCGACCACGCCCGACCGGCCTCAGCGCTCGACGACGGCAGTCACGCCCTGACCGCCCGCGGCGCAGACGGAGATCAGGCCACGGCCCGATTCCCGCTGCGACAGCAGCTTCGCCAGGGTCGCCACGATCCGCCCGCCGGTCGCGGCGAACGGGTGGCCCGCCGCCAGCGACGAACCGTTCACGTTGAGCTTCGCCGGGTCGATCGAACCCAGCGGAGCGTCGAGACCGAGCCGGTCCTTGCAGAACTCGGGGCTCTCCCACGCCTTCAAGGTGGCCAGCACCTGGGAGGCGAACGCCTCATGGATCTCGTAGAAGTCGAAGTCGCCCAGCCCGGCACCGGCCCGCTCGATCAGCTTCGGCACCGCGTAGGCGGGCGCCATGAGCAGGCCTTCGTCCCCGCTGACGTAGTCGACCGCGGCCGACTGGAAATCGCTGAGGTAGGCCAGTACCGGCAGCCGCCGCTGCTTCGCCCACTCCTCGCTGGCCAGCAGCACCGTGGAGGCGCCGTCGGACAACGGGGTGGAGTTGCCCGCGGTCATCGTCGCGCCCTCGCCCTTGCCGAAGACGGGCTTGAGCTTCGCGAGCTTTTCAACGGAGCTGTCCGGACGCAGGTTCTGGTCCTTCGACTGCCCCTGGAAGGCGGTGATCAGGTCTTCGAAGAAGCCGTTTTCGTAGGCTGCACCGAGCCGTTGGTGGCTGCGTGCCGCCAGCTCGTCCTGCGCCTCCCGCTCGATCTCCCAGGCCAGCGCCGTCTTGGCCGCGTGCTCGCCCATCGACATGCCGGTGCGCGGTTCGGAGTTCTGCGGGATCTCGGGAGCGATGTGCTGCGGGCGCACCTTGCTCAGCGCCTTGACCCGAGCTCCCGCGCTCTTCGCGTGGTTGGCTTCCAGCAGGATGCGGCGCAGGTCGTCGTTGACCGCGATCGGAGCGTCGCTGGCGCTGTCGACGCCACCGGCGATACCGGAGTCGAGCTGCCCGAGTGCGATCTTGTTGGCCAGCGAGATCACCGATTCGAGCCCGGTCGCGCACGCCATCTGCACGTCGTGGGCGGGAGTGGTGTGGTCGAGCGTCGAACCCAGCACGGTCTCGCGGGCCAGGTTGAAGTCGCGGCTGTGCTTGAGCACCGCGCCCGCGGCGAACTCGCCGACCCGCTCGCCGGAGAGCCCGAAACGGGCGACGAGGCCGTCGAGCGCCGCGGTGAGCATGTCTTGGTTCGAGGCTCGGCTGTACGGGCCACCGGATCGTGTGAACGGAATCCGGTTGCCGCCGACGATCGCGACCCGGCGAATGGTGGACATCCGGCGACTCCTTGTGGGCTGGAGGGGGAACTGGTTGCCTGACTGGGTCTTGCTGGACTTCTCGGAGGTGGGGCCCGCACTGGTGCCGACTTGCCGAGCCGATTAACCTACCGACGGGTAGCTTAATGGAGTTCGTCAACGACCGGCGCGCGCCCGGGGGTTCGCTCAGCGCAGGCCGGCCTGTCGAACGGCACCCAGCCACGTCGCGGCGAACGCCGCACCGCACGACGCTCGCCGAACATCCGCCACCGCAGGAGTGTCCATGCCCGACCAGTACCAGAAGTTCACGTCTTCCGCGCTGGGGCGGCCACTCGCCAAGCGCCTTGGCCTGCCCACCCCGACACCGCTGCGCCGCCACCGCCCGGGTGACCCCATCGTCGACGGCCCCGTGCTCGTCGGTTCCGCGACCGGCTCGCGACTCGACAAAGCCATCTCCGCGACGCTCTCCGGAGTGGAGGCCGAGGTGCACGAATCGCACACCGAAGACGCCCGTTACTCGGCGCTGGTCTTCGACGCGACCGGCATCACCGCCAGCGAGCAGCTGCGGCAGCTGCACGCCTTCATCGGTCCGGCCCTGCGCCAGGTCGGCACCTGCGGTCGGGTGATCGTCCTGGGCACTCCGCCCGAGGAGGCGGCCACTACCGGCGAGCGGGTGGCGCAGCGCGCGCTGGAAGGCTTCGTGCGGACCGTCGGCAAGGAGCTCAAGCGCGGCGCCACCGCCGAACTCGTCTACGTGTCCGAAGGCGGCGAGGACGCCCTCGACTCGACGTTGTCCTTCCTGCTGTCGGCGAAGTCCGCTTTCGTCTCCGGCCAGGTGATCCGGGTCGGCGCCGCCCAAGCACCCGCGGTCGACCGCGACAAGCCGCTGCGCGACAAAGTAGCGCTGGTCACGGGCGCCTCCCGGGGCATCGGCGAGTCCATCGCCGAAACCCTCGCGCGCGACGGCGCGCACGTGGTGTGCCTCGACGTTCCCGGGCAGAGCGAGGACCTGACGAAGGTCGCGAACCGCATCGGCGGGTCGGCCCTGCAACTGGACATCACGGCCGACGACGCCCCGCAACGCATCATCGAGCACTTCGACGAACGGCACGGCGGCCTGGACATCGTGGTCCACAACGCGGGCATCACGCGGGACAAGACGATCGCCCGGATGACCGAGCAGCAGTGGGACTCGGTGATCTCGGTGAACCTCGCCGCCCAGGAACGCATCAACGATGCGCTGCTGGCCGGGTCGTCCCCGCTGCGCCAGGGCGGCAGGCTGATCGGTGTCGCCTCCATCAGCGGCATCGCGGGCAACGTGGGCCAGGCCAACTACGCGGCCTCCAAGGCCGGGGTGATCGGGCTCGTGCAGGGTCTGGCGCCCGCGGCGGCCGAACGCGGCGCGACGATCAACGCCGTCGCGCCCGGCTTCATCGAGACCAAGATGACCGCGGCGGTTCCGCTGTTCGTGCGGGAGGCGGGCCGTCGGATGAACAGCCTGTCGCAGGGCGGGCTACCGGTCGACGTGGCCGAAACGATCGCCTGGTACGCCAACCCCGCGTCCGCCGGTGTGAACGGCAACGTCGTCCGGGTGTGCGGGCAGAGCCTGCTGGGGGCCTGATGCCGACCGAACTGATCGAAGCGCCGAACCTCTCCGCGCTCTACCTCAAAGCGGCGGCTTCCGGCCCGACGCGCAGCGGCAGCGAGCTGCCGGACACCGAATACGTCCGGTACGGCGTCCCGATCGACCGGAACCACCTCGCCGACTTCAACGAGGTGTGCGGGTTCGGACTGCGGGATGAACTGCCGGTCACGTATCCGCACATGCTCTCGTTCGGGATGTCGGTCCGGTTGATGACCGATCCGGGCTTCCCGTTCGCGCTGGTCGGCCTGGTGCACGTGGCGAACACGATCACCCGGACCCGGCCGCTGCTGGTGACCGACGAACCGGACCTCCGCGTCCGGGTGGAGAACCTGCGTCCGCACCCGAAGGGCAAGCAGTTCGACGTCGTCACCGAGGCCACGGTCGGAGCGGACGAGGTGGTGTGGCGCGAGACCAGCACCTATCTGCGGCGCGGCAAGTCCGACGAGTCGGTCGAACGCGCTCAGACCGCCCCGGAGCTCGAAGCCGGCCACCCCACGGGCGTGTGGCGGGCGCCGGGAGATCTCGGTCGCCGGTACGCGGCGGTATCCGGTGACCGGAACCCGATCCACCTGAACGCGTTGGCGGCGAAGGCCTTCGGCTTTCCGCGGACGATCGCGCACGGCATGTGGTCGAAGGCCCGCTGCCTCGCGGCGTTCGAGGGCCGGATGCCCGGTGCGTGCTCGGTGTCGGTGGACTTCCGCAAGCCGGTGCTGCTGCCGTCCACGGTGGAGTTCACGGAGCGCTCGGGCACGGCGGGAGCGGATTTCGCGCTGCACTCCCGCTCCGGAAAACCCCACCTGTTCGGCACCATTCGCTGAGCGGAGTCGTCGCGGTCGATGATCCGGCGTCGGCCATCCGGCGCCGGAGCATCGACACCGGTCGCTCGACTCACCCGAGGCACGGTACCGGGCCGGGACCGTCCGCGCGGGCGTCCCGACCGGTCCCAGCACCCCGGTCCCAGCACCCCGGTCACAGCATCTCCGGTCACGGCCCCCGGTCACGGCGCCGACGGTCACGGCACCGACGCCGAATTCAGTTGTCGGGGGACCAGGACCGGCCTTCCACCAGATCGCCGAAGCCCATCCAGACCATGTTCATCATGCGCATGGCCAGCCCGTCGGCGGTGTGTTCCGGATGCTCGGTCCACCAGTCGACCAGCGACTCGCCCGCGCCGACCAGGGCGGCCGCGAACGGCTCCATCTGTTCGGGCTCGACCGGCTGCTGGGAGGTGGCCGTCGCCCTGGCGAGCAACTTCGCGATCAGGGTCATCGCCCGTTCGCGCCATTCGACGAATTCCTCGAGGAACGGCTGGCCCTGCGCGTTCGCCTGCCGGTGCAGCACCGTCCAGCTGGGACGGTTGTGTTGCACGTACTCGAAGAACACGCGGAGTCCGCGCCAGAGCTGGTCGTCCGGCTGCAGGTCCTCTTCGACAGCCGCCCCGATGGCTTCGATGAGCCGGGCGGCCTCGCGCTGGATGCAGGCGACGAACAGCTCTTCCTTCGATCCCAGGTAGGCGTAGATCATCGGCTTGGAGATGCCCGCGACGTCGGAGATCTCGTCCATCGAGGCCGAGTGGAAGCCGTGTGCGGCGAAGACCTCCACCGCCGCGTCGAGGATCTGCCGTTCTCGCACCGATCGAGGTAGACGCCGGGTTTTGGGCCGGGCCTGCTCGGTTCGACCGTCCGCTTCCGCCTGCATTTCACCTCTTCCGCGTGGGAGCGCCGACTGTCGGGGTCGCGCTCCGTTTCGGCGAACCGGCGGGTTGCGCCGGTCGCCCGAAGAGCCCGTGGATGTTCGGCATCAGGCTAGAACAATCCGGAATCGGATAGTGCCTTGCCACCGTATTTACTCGAACGTAGTCTTACTCGCGAGTAGATAAGGAGGTCGTCTTGGCCGAATCCGACTCGATCGACGCCCTCGGCGACATCGATCCGAAGAAAATCACCCCCGCCGAGTTCGCCGCGCTGCTGGACGACGCGGCCAACACGCCCGACCTCGGCCTTTACTCGCTCACCCCCGAGCAGTTCTCCCGGCTGATCTCCCGAGCGTCGAGCGAGCAGATCGACAGCGTCATGGCGAGCCCCCGACTCCGCGAGACCATCCTCGACGAGGTGTTCCGGCGCATGGGCGAGCACTACAAGTCGGATCAGGCGCGCAACACCGAAGCGGTCGTACGCTGGCGCATCGGCACCGGCGACGAACACCTCCGCTACGAGTGCGTGCTCTCCGGCGGGACCTGCACGGTCAACAAGGAACCCGAGAACGAACCCCGAGTCACCATCACCCTGGCGCCTGGCGAGTTCCTGAAGCTCGCCTCCGGCAACGCATCGGCCCCAGTACTGTTCATGACCGGAAAGATCAAGGTTGCCGGGGACGTCGGCTTCGCTGCCGGACTCGCCAAGCTGTTCCAGATCCCCAAGGCCTGACAGATCCCCAAGGCCTGACAGATCCCCAAGGCCTGACAGATCCCCAAAGCCTGAGACGGCGCCCGCCACCCATCCCGAAGGACATTATGAGCTTCTCCCTGGAACTGAGCGAGGAACAGCGCGACCTGCGCGACTGGGTGCACGGCTTCGCCGAGAAGACCATCCGGCCCGCGGCCGAGGAATGGGACGAGCGGGAAGAAACCCCTTGGCCGATCATCCAGGAGGCCGCCAAGGTCGGTCTCTACGGATTCGAGAGTCTCGCGACGTTCTGGGCCGACGACACCGGCCTCTCGCTGCCGATCGCCAACGAGGAGCTCTTCTGGGGCGACGGCGGCATCGGCATGGCGATCTTCGGCACCACCCTCGCGGTGGCGGGCATCTTCGCCGCCGGAACCCCCGACCAGCTCGCCGAGTGGGTACCGCAGTGCTACGGCGACGCCGACAACCCCGAGGTCGCGGCGTTCTGCTCGTCGGAACCCGAGGCGGGCTCCGACGTCTCCTCGATGCGCACCCGTGCCGTTTACGACGAAGCCACCGACGAGTGGGTCCTCAACGGCCAGAAGGCCTGGGCCACCAACGGCGGAATCGCCAACATCCACGTCGTGCAGGCGGTGGTCGACCCCGAGCTCGGCTCGCGCGGCCAGGCCGCGTTCGTCATCCCGCCGGGCACCAAGGGGCTCTCCGCACCCGGCAAACTGCGCAAGCACGGATTGCGCGCCTCGCACACCGCCGACGTCTTCCTCGACGACGTGCGCATCCCGGGCCGCTGCCTGCTCGGCGACAAGGAGAAGCTCGACGAGCGGCTCGCCCGCGCGCGGGAAGGCGGCAAGGCCAGCGGCCAGGCCGCCATGAAGACCTTCGAATTGTCCCGTCCCACCGTGGGCGCCCAGGCCGTCGGCATCGCCCGTGCGGCGTACGAGCACGCGCTGGAATACGCGAAGGTACGGAAGACCTTCGGACGGCCGATCATCGAGAACCAGTCGATCGCCTTCACCCTCGCCGACATGCGCACGGAGATCGACGCCGCGCGGATGCTGGTGTGGCGAGCGGCGTGGATGGGGCGCAACGACGTTCCCTTCACCGCGGGCGAGGGCTCGATGTCCAAGCTCAAGGCGGGGCGCGTGGCGACCTGGGCCTCCGAGCGTGCCATCCAGATCTTCGGCGGCAACGGCTACACCCGGGAGTACCCGGTCGAGCGGATCCACCGGGACTCCAAGATCTACGACATCTTCGAGGGCACCGAGCAGATCCAGCAGCTGGTGGTGGCCAGGAGTATCTCCGGCATGCACATCGCCTGATCGAACCCGGGGCTCCGGCACTCGTCCCACGGAGCGCCCGAACGGACCTCACGAGAGCTCGGCACCCCGGTGGCCGGGCTCTCGTCGTGTCCGGCCACCCGAGTGCAGGGGGCTCCCTCCGGTGCTCCGGTGAACCGAAATGTCCGCGTTACACGAAGTGGTACTTGCCACTTCGAGGAATCCTCGAATTCACCTCCGGGTTGCCGCCGTGGAAGCATGACGGGAGTGTCGAAGACAGGAACGACACCCCATCGGCACTACGATGCTGGTCCGAATGGATGAGAATCAGTGGCTGGCACGACATCGGACGGGTCCGTCCGCGTCTCATCGACGCGAAACCACACATGACTACGAGCCGTCCGCGCCAGACGCCCCGACACGGCTTCGAGAGAACGGGAGGGCGAAGTGGTGAACAGGGCCACACCGGATCCGGAGACCCCGATCTTCCGTGAACTGAACAACGAACTCGGCGATCTCCCCGAGATCGACGTGCACGACTTCGACGCGCACGCGTTCGGACTGCTCACGGAAAACCCCGAGAACTCCGACGGCTCCGACAGCTCTGAGAGCGGAAATGCCGACGGAGACGACTCCGAGACGAGCGAAACAGCCGCACAGGACTCCGCTTCGCAACCGACTCGCATCAGCGCAGGCGGCCGCCGCCGCAAGGAAAGCTGACACCCGGCCGTCCGGATTGGGTGGCACTGTTGCCGCATGGCAACGTGGCACCAGTTCAACGAGGACTCACCTGAACTCGCGGCGGCCGCCCGCGCACGTTTCGAAACCGCTCGGCACCACGTGTTGAGCACCGTGCGCCGGGACGGCTCGCCCCGGGTCAGCGGCACCGAGGTCGACTGGCTCGACCAGCATCTCGTCATCGGCTCCATGCCCCGCGCGGTGAAGGCACTGGACCTCCGACGAGACAACAGGTTCGCCCTGCACGCCAATCCGGGCGACGGATCGATGTCCCCACCGGACGTCAAGATCGCCGGTCGGGCGATCGAGGTGCTCGGCGACGAGCAAGCCGACTGGGTGGCCCGCGTGCAGCCGCCCAGCTCCGAATCCCACCTCTTCCGGCTGGACATCACCGAGGTGGTCACCACCCAGCTGGGCGAGGACCAACAGCATCTGCTGATCAAGCTGTGGCGCCCCGATCGCAGCATCGTCGCCTTCAAGCGCTACGACTGAGGCGCCCCCGGCAGGGGGCACGGTTCGCGCGAGACCGCGTCGCGGCCCTGCGCGAACCGTGCACCAACCGGTCGGTGCGGGATCAGAACGTGATGGCCATGCCCGGGTCGGAGAGCAGTTCGCCCACGTCGGCGAGGAACTGCGAACCCTGCTGGCCATCGACCACCCGGTGATCGAAGCTCAACGCGAGCTGGCAGACCTTGCGGGGCACCACCTGACCGTCGACCACCCACGGCATGTCCCGGATGGCACCGAACGCCAGGATCGCCGACTCGCCCGGGTTGAGGATCGGCGTCCCGGTGTCGACGCCGAACACGCCGACGTTCGTGATCGTGATCGTCCCGTTGGTCATGTCGCCGGGTGGCGTCTTGCCGTCCCGCGCGGTGCTGGTCAACGAGTCCAACGCCACCGCCAGTTCCCGCAGCGACATCCCGTCGGCATCCCGGACCTTCGGCACCACCAGGCCACGCGGTGTGGCGGCCGCGATACCGAGGTGGATGTAGTCCTTGTAGACGATCTCGCCGGTCTGCTCGTCCCACGCCGCGTTCACGTCCGGGGTTCGCCGTGCCGCCAGGCACAGCGCCTTCGCGGCGAACGCCAGCGGCGTGACCTTGACGTCCCGGTACTGCGGATGCGACTTCAGCCGCTCCCGCAGTTCCATCATCGGCGTCACGTCCACCGTCAGGAACTCCGTGACATGCGGTGCGGTGAACGCGCTTTCCACCATCGCCTGCGCGGTGGCCTTGCGCACGCCCTTGACCGGAACGCGGTGCTCCCGGCCTGCCACGTCCGTCGCCGAGCCGGGCTCCGGAGCACCCGCGGTCGCCGCTTCCACGTCCTGGCGAGTGATGACACCACCCGAACCCGAGCCGGCCAGACTGCGCAGATCGACGCCGAGATCCTTGGCCAGTTTCCGCACCGGCGGCTTGGCCAGCGGAACCTGTCCGGTCGGCGCCGTCCCGTTGGACCGCTCCGGTGCGGGTGGAGTCGCGAGGGCGGTCGTTCCGGAAGCCGCCTGTCCGGCCGGTCCGGTACCTGCTGGCCCCGTGCTTGCTGGCCCCGTGCTTGCTGGTCCGGTGCCGCCGGTGGCGGCCTGCTGCTTTCGGGGACGGCGCTTGGCGCTGGAGGCACGGGGGCCGTAGCCGACGAGATTCGCCACCTCGCCGCTCTCACCTTCCGCCGAGGGCGACGCCGTGGAGGACGACGCTGCCGCCGAGGGCGCCGCCGGAGCGGACTCCCGTTCTCCGGTCCGGCCGATGCCCGAGGAGCCGGTACCTGCCTCGCCGGGCTGCGAGTCCGAGCCGGGAGCAGCACCTTCCGGGTCGACGTCGATCGAGATGATCGGCGTGCCCACCTCCACGGTCTGTCCCGGTTCGACCAGCAGCTCGACCACCCTGCCCTCGTAAGCGCAGGGCAGTTCCACCGCGGCCTTGGCGGTCTCGATCTCGACGAAGACCTCGTTGAGTCGCACGGTGTCGCCGGGCTGCACCCGCCAGCCGAGAATCTCCGCCTCGGTCAGCCCCTCACCGACATCCGGCAGGGGAAAGTTCTTCAGTTCTGGCACGACGACTCCTCAGAAGCCCAGCGAACGGTCGACGACATCGAGCACCCTGTCGAGGTCCGGAAGGAAATCCCCTTCCAGCTTGCTCGGTGGGTACGGGGCATCGAACCCGGTCGCTCGCAGAACCGGTGCCTCCAACGAGTAGAAGCACTCCTGCTGCACCCGGGTGGCGACCTCCGAGGTGATCGACGATTCGGAGGGGGCCTCGCTGGCCAACACCAGGCGGCCCGTACGGCGGACCGAATCCAGCACCGGCCCCAGGTCGAGCGGCGACAGCGACCGAAGGTCGACGACCTCGATGTCGATGCCGTCCTCCTCGGCAGCCTTGGCCGCTTCCAGGCAGGTGCGCACCATCGGACCGTAAGTCGCCAGCGTCACCGAGGAGCCCGGACGGATGATCCGGGAGGTGAACAGCGGCGGTGGCTCGGCGGTGATGTCCAGTTCGGCCTTGCCCGAGTGGTAGAGCTTCTTCGGTTCGAAGAACAGCACCGGGTCATCGCTCTCGATCGCCTGCTGCATCATCCAGTAGGAGTCGACCGGATTCGAGCAGGACACGACCTTCAGGCCGCCGATGTGGGCGAACAGCGACTCGGGCGATTCGGAGTGGTGCTCGACGGCGCCGATTCCGCCACCGAACGGAACCCGGATCACTACCGGCATCGGCAGTTTGCCCTGGCTGCGGAATCGCAACTTGGACAGCTGGGAGACGATCTGGTCGAAACCGGGGAAGATGAAGCCGTCGAACTGGATCTCGCACACCGGCCGATAGCCGCGAATGGCCAAGCCGACGGCCGCGCCGATGATCCCCGACTCGGCGAGCGGGGTGTCGAGCACCCGGTGCTCACCGAAGTCCTTCTGCAACCCGTCGGTGATCCGGAAGACACCACCGAGTTTGCCGACGTCCTCACCCATGACCAGGACCTTCGGGTCGCGCTCCATCGATGCCCGCAGACCCATGTTCAGGCCCTTGGCGATGGTCACGGTCTGAGCCGCGGCCGCGGTGGTGGTCGGGCGTTCCATAGCCGGAGCGGCCATCAGCGAACACCTCCAGTCAGCGACTCCTCGGCGAATCCCTCGAGGTAACGCAGGTATTCCTCGCGCTGGGCGCTCAGCGCGGGGCTCTCTTCGGCGTAGACCTCGGAGAAGATCCGCTCCGGCGGTGGGTCGGGCATGTTGAAGCAGAAGTCGCGGAAGCGGGCTGCCAACTGGTCGGCCTCCGCGTCCACTGAGTCGAAGAACTCCTGGTCACCGACCTGTTCGCGGATCAGGTGCACGCGCAGGCGTTCGATCGGGTCCTTGAGCTTCCAGGTCTCCAGGTCGTCGGCGAGCCGGTAGCGGGTGGGATCATCGGTGGTGGTGTGCGCGTCCATCCGGTAGGTGAACGCCTCGATCAGCACCGGTCCGCTGCCATTGCGGCATTCGTCGAGCGCCCACTTGGAGACCGCCAGGCTGGCCAGCACGTCGTTTCCGTCGACGCGGATACCGGGGAAGCCGTAGCCGCTCGCGCGCTGGTACAGCGGGACCCGGGTCTGGCGTTCGAGCGGTTCGGAAATCGCCCACTGGTTGTTCTGGCAGAAGAACACCACCGGTGAGTCGTACACCGCCGACCACGCCATCGCCTCGTGCACGTCACCTTGGCTGGTGGCGCCGTCGCCGAAGAAGCACATGGTGGCCTCGTTCAACGCGGCTTGCGCACCGTCCTCGCGGTTGCCGACCCGCCCGTCGAACCGCTGCCCCATCGCATATCCGGTGGCGTTCAGGCACTGGTTACCGATGACGATCGTGTACAGGTGAAACCCGGTCGAACGGGGGTCCCAGGAGCCGTGGTCGGTGCCCCGGAAGATCCCGAGGAGGTCGGTCGGGTCGACTCCGCGGCACCAGGCGACGCCGTGCTCGCGGTAGCTCGGAAAGGCCATGTCCTGCGGCTGCATGGCGCGTCCGGCACCGATCTGGGCCGCTTCCTGCCCGAGCAGCGGCACCCAGATGCCGAGCTGTCCCTGGCGCTGCAGGGCGTTGCCTTCGCGGTCCGCTCGGCGGACCAGCACCATGTCGCGATAAAGATCGCGCAGCTGCTCGTCGGAAATATCGATGTCGAAGTCGGGGTGCGACACCCGCTGACCTTCCGGAGTGAGGAGCTGCACCAGGTCAGCTCCGCCTTCACTCGTCGCCCGCAAACCGGCGATCACCTGCTCCCGTGTGGGTTTCGCTGCAGTAGCGGCAGGGGAACTCGAGCCGGTAACGCGTTCTTGGTGCTCTCCGGGTTGGTCGGGTGGCGTCCAGTGTTCCGTAGACATGCTGGGTCTCCTCTTGTCACGCCGGCCGGCCGCTTGTGGCGGCTTGCCCGGCCTCCCCAGCCTCGATGCCACACGACCGGTGGGTCGACGGCGCCGAAGCCGGGAACGGTTGGATCGCTCCCCGCCATCCTGGCACGAAATTCGCCTCATCAGTGAGTCCTGCCACAGGGTCGGTTCGGTACCGAAATACCCTCCGCCCGACCCCGCGAACACGGTAGCCACGCGGCAACGAGCTTGAAATCGCAGGTCATCAAAGCAATGGAGGTCCGACTGATGTTCTTGTGAAGGTCGACAACCCGACTGGCCGCCCACCGCACCAACACGTGCCGACTCACCTGCGACTGCCCGACCCGCGCCCGGATGCGTGCTCCGCAGCACCAGCGGGAAGCACTCCCACCCCGAAAGATCTCGATGCTCCGGAAGGAC
The DNA here is from genome assembly GCF_054779195.1 of Parasphingorhabdus pacifica. Lineage (NCBI taxonomy): Bacteria > Pseudomonadati > Pseudomonadota > Alphaproteobacteria > Sphingomonadales > Sphingorhabdaceae > Parasphingorhabdus > Parasphingorhabdus pacifica. The sequence goes on along the minus strand of NZ_BAAGYS010000007.1, from coordinate 363,504 downwards.
GGGTGACTGTCCGGAACAGCACCGGCCCAACCCCTCGCGTGGCGAGAATGGCGCGATGCCGGACGCGCACGAGGACAGGCTGGGGCTGCCCGCCGAACTCACCTGCCGGCGCACGACGAGTTCGGGATGCCCTGACCGACCCCGCGGCGCGCCGAGAGAGCGATGGAGGCGGCGATTGATTCGCGCCGATCACCGCTGACCATTTCCGGTCGCCCCCGAGCTACTCGCGGATCACGCGCCTAGGATCGGACGCGTGGATCGTGAAGCCGTGAACAAGACCATTGAGCAGGAGTGGAACACCTCCGTCCTGCCCAGCCTCAGCTCGCTGGTCGAGATCCCAGCGATGTCCCCCGCGTTCGACCCCGAGTGGGCCGAGAGCGGTCACCTCGACGCCGCCGTCGCGCACGTGCACGACTGGATCGCCGCGCGGGAGATCCCCGGTGCGCACGTCGAAGTCGTCCGCCTGCCCGGCCGCACCCCGTTGCTGCTGATCGACGTTCCCGCCACCGAGGGCGCCGCCGACGGAACCGCGCTGCTCTACGGGCACCTGGACAAGCAGCCACCGGTCGGTGGTTGGTCCGAAGGGCTCGGCCCGTGGACCCCCGTGGTGCGCGACGGGCGACTGTACGGCCGCGGCTCGGCCGACGACGGCTACGCGGGCTACGCCGCCATCACCGCCATCGAGGCGGCCCGCGCGCACGGTGGTGCACACGCGCGCTGCGTCGTGCTGCTGGAAACCGGCGAGGAATCCGGCAGCCCAGATCTGCCCGCCTACCTCGAGCACCTCGCCGACCGGCTGGGCCGGGTGTCCCTCATCGTCTGCCTCGACTCGGGGGCGGCCGACTACGAGCGGATCTGGTTGACCACCTCGCTGCGGGGACTGGTCCGGCTCGACGTCACCGTGCGGGTCCTCGACGGCGGTCTGCACTCGGGCATGGCCAGCGGTCTCGTACCCGGTTCGATGCGGGTCATGCGGCAACTTCTCGACCGCCTCGAGGACCCCGAGACCGGGGACGTGCTGGTGCCCGAGTTGAACGTGGGAATCCCCGCGAACCGGCTGGCCGAAGTTCGCGCGACGGTCGAATCCACGCCAGGGCTCATCCGCGATTCGGTGTCGGTTCCGGAGGGCGTGCAGCTGCTCGACGACGACGAGGTCGAGCTGACCCTGAACAACACGTGGCGACCGACCATGGCCGTGATCGGTGCCGACGGCCTGCCGTTGCCCGCCGATGCGGGCAACGTGCTGCGGCCGTTCACGACGTTCTCGCTGAGCTTTCGACTGCCGCCGACGGCGGACCCCGAACGAGCACTGCGCGGGATCAAGGACGTGCTCAGCGAGAACATCCCGTTCGGCGCCCAGGTGACCTTCGGCAAGGAAGAATGCGGGCCGGGGTGGAACGCGCCGGAAACCGCTCCGTGGCTGGAAGCCGCGCTGAACGAGGTGAGCACCGAGGTGTTCGGCGCCGAGTGGCGCACGATGGGTCTGGGCGGGTCGATCCCGTTCATGGGGCTGTTGCAGGAGGCCTACCCGGACGCGCAGTTCGCGGTCACGGGAGCCCTGGGCCCGGACAGCAACGCGCACGTTCCGGACGAGTCGCTGCACCTGTCGTTCGCGGCGAAGATCACCTCGGCGATCGCCTACGTCCTGGACGCCCACGCGCGGCGCTGAGCGCGGACGGGGGTGTCGACACCGCGCGGTGTCGACACCCCCGTGTCCGGACCGGGTCAGACGCTCTTCGGCATGATGATCCACAACGCGATGTAGATCACGAACTGCGGGCCGGGAAGCACGCACGACAGCACGAACAGCAGTCGCACGGTCCCCGCTCCCATGCCGAAACGCTCGGCGAGACCGGCGCACACGCCGGCGATCCACTTGTTGTCCTGGCGGCGAACGAGCTGCGCCATCCGGCACCTCCACATCGATGTTCGATCTTCCACCCCCATTGTCCGCGCCGGGGATCGACTTCGCCGCCGGGATGATCAACATGTGGGTGCGGCCCGGCCACTTCCGCACCGTCGGGATCACCGGCGTCGGGACCCTCCGTGACGAGCGACTGGTCCGAACGCGGCGAGCATCAGCGGCGAAGATCGTCACGGTCGGTCATGCCTGCGGGTAGGAGCAGGGCACGAACCCAATGAGATCCACCACTCGACATCGGGTGAAATTCGCCGGGTCGCTGCGGTTGACCGGTGATCCGGCCCACAACAGACTGGGTGCGTTCCAACTGACAGGAACAACGAATACAACCAACTGGAGGCCTCAGCGAAAGATATTTCGCGTCTCGCCCGCCGGGCGTGAGATCTGCCCGAGCCACCGGTGAAGCAATGGGCAGCCCGTCACCGAGAAACTTGATGGCTTCGCAACCCGCCTACGACTGGGATTACGCCCATCCGAGTGGCACTATTCCAGGATTCGCGTTCTCACCTACTAGGAGTGACACCGTGGCTCGTCGGACAAAGACCCGAGCGCTCAGTCTTCTGCCCGCTTCCGCTCTGATCGCCGTACTCGCGGGGTGCGGTGCGGGCGGCGGCGAGGCCAACGGGGTACCCGTCGTCAACGAGGGACAACTGACGACGTGCACTCACCTGCCGTACGCACCGTTCCAGTTCAAGCAGGGCGACGAGATCGTCGGCTTCGACGTCGACCTCATGGACCTCGTGGCCAAGGACCTCGGCGTGCAGCAGGAGATCATCGACACGCCCTTCGAGACGATCCAGTCGGGGCAGGACCTGTCCACCGGCAAGTGCGACGTCGCGGCCGCCGGGATGACCATCAACGAGGTGCGGGAGCAGAACTTCGACTTCTCCGACCCGTACTTCGAGGCCACCCAGGCGCTGCTGACCAAGAAGGGCTCCGGCATCACCGGTTTCGAGCAGCTGCGCGGCAAGACGCTCGGGGTCCAGACCGGTACGACCGGCTTGGAGTACGCCGAGAAGGAGGCCAAGCCGCTCGGGGTGAAACTTCGGCGTTTCGAGGATCTGGGCCTGCTGCTTGAGTACGTGAAGCTCGGCAAGGTCGACGCGGGCATCAACGACAACGGTGTGCTGCTCGACTACGTCAAGCAGAACCCGGATCTGGCAGTGCCGACCGAGTTCGACACCGGCGAGCAGTACGGCATCGGCGTGCGCACCGGCAACGACCAGATGCGCGAGAAGGTCAACGAGGTGCTCGCCAAGGCCAAGCAGAACGGCGAGTACGACCGGATCTACGAGAAGTGGTTCGGCAAGACGCCGGACCAGAACTGAGGACGGAAACGGTCAGGGGCCGGTGCGGACAGCGCCGGCCCCGACAACTGCCCGGGGAGTAATTGATGGCAGTGGATGCCAAGCCCGCCAAGAGCGGGATGAGCAAGCGGCAGCGGGCCCGCGCGATCCGCGGCGCCCAGTACGCGCTGCTCCTGGTGATCGTCGTGGTCGCCGCAGTGTTCGCGAACTGGGGCGAGATCGCCTCATCCTTCTTCGACCTGGAAGTAGCCGGTCAGCTCTTCCCCGACGTGCTCACGGTGGCGCTGGCCAACACCGCGCTCTACACCGCGCTGGGCTTCGCGCTGGGACTCGGGCTGGCATTGGTGCTGGCGCTGATGCGGCTGTCCTCCGTGGGCCCGTACCGGTGGGTCGCCGGCGCCTACATCGAGTTCTTCCGCGGCCTGCCCGCGCTGCTGGTGTTCCTGGCGATCGGCATCGGCATCCCGACCGCGTTCGGGCTCTTCCTCGACCGCAACATCTCGATCATGGTCGCGTTGGGCCTGGTCGGCTCCGCCTACATGGCCGAGACGATCCGCGCGGGCATCAAGGCGGTCCCGCGCGGCCAGGTCGAGGCGGCCCGCTCGCTGGGGATGTCGCCGACCCGAACCATGATCACGGTCGTGATCCCGCAGGCGTTCCGGATCATCCTGCCGCCGCTGACCAACGAGCTGATCCTGCTGACCAAGGACTCCTCGCTGGCCTTCCTGCTGGGCAGCACGCTCGACGAGCAGGAACTCGCCCAGTTCGGCAGGCAGGCGCTGACCGACCACCGGAGCATGACCCCGATTCTGGTGGTGGGTCTGGCGTACTTGATCATCACGATCCCGCTCTCGTTCCTCCAGCAACGCCTGGAGCGCAGGTTCGGAGGACAGGGCCAAGGAGGCGGAGCATGAGCGACACCATCATCGAGATTTCCGGACTGGGCAAGTCGTTCGGTTCGCTGGAGGTGCTGCGCGACATCGACCTGCAGGTCGAGCGCGGCGAAGTGGTATGCGTCATCGGCCCGTCGGGTTCGGGCAAGTCCACCCTGCTGCGCTGCGTCAACCTGCTGGAGGACCCGACAGCGGGTCAGGTGGTGGTCGAGGGCGTCGATCTGACCGACCCGGACTCCGACATCGATGCCGCCCGCAGGCACATCGGCATGGTCTTTCAGCAGTTCAACCTGTTCACCCACCTGCGGGTGCTGGACAACCTCACCATCGCCCAGCGCAAGGTGCTGGGACGCGGCAAGGACGAGGCCGAGAAGGTGGCGCTGCAGAACCTCGAGCGGGTGGGGCTGGCCGACAAGGCCCAGGCCATGCCCGCCCAGCTCTCCGGCGGGCAGCAGCAGCGGATCGCGATCGCGCGGGCGCTGTCGATGAATCCGAACGCGATGCTGTTCGACGAGCCGACCTCGGCGCTGGACCCCGAACTCGTGGGCGATGTGCTCGCCGTGATGCGGCAGCTCGCCGAGGAGGGGATGACGATGCTCGTGGTCACCCACGAGATGCAGTTCGCCCGCGAGGTGGCCGACCGGGTGCTGTTCATGGACGGTGGCGGCATCGTCGAACAGGGCCCGCCCGCCGAGGTAATCGGAGCGCCCAAGGAGGAACGCACCCGCGGCTTCCTCGCTCGCGTGCTCAACCCGACCCACTCCGCCGAGGAGTAGGCGGCCGCTCGATCCGACGCGTCCCACCGCCACCGTTCCGCGGACTCCGGAGCGGTCGCGGTGGGACGCGACCCACATCCCTCGATCGCAACCCCGCATCCCGCTCACACGTCTCATCGAATGCCGGTAGTTGATCGACTACCCCGAGTTACGGCAGCATTCCGAGAGTGATGGAGCAAAACGTGGCCGGCAAGACGTGGGACAGCGGGCCCGTGACCGCCGCCGAACAGCGGCTCGAAGACCAGCTGCGGCAAGCCAGATCCAGCACGCGCAAGTTCGACGCGGACGAGCCGCTGGACGTGCACGCGCGCACCTTCGAACCGCAACAGGAGATCCGGGCCGAATTCCTCCGCCGCAAACTCGTCGAATCACCCGACGAATCCGGTTGGCTCGGCTTCTTGCGGCGCGACGGCCAACCGGCGGCCATCACCATCCGGGACGCCGTGATCACCGGCCCCCTGGACCTGCGCGCGGCCGAACTGCCGTACCTGCTGGAGTTCGTGCGTTGCCGGTTCGACCACTGCCCCGACCTGCGGCAGGTCACGCTCGCAGGGCTGGTGATGCAGCACTGCCGCCTGCCCGGGATCAACGCCCGCAACCTCAACACCAGCAACGACACGATCCTGCGCAACTGCACCAGCCTCGGCGTCCTCGACCTGGCCGACGCCGAACTCGGCGGATCGCTGCTGCTGACCGACAGCGAGCTGCGGAACCCCGGACACCGGGCCGTGTACGCCGACCGGTTGACGGTGACGGGTGCGCTGCTGGGACTGCGGTTGAAGGTGTCCGGTGAGATCCGCGTTCCCGGCGCCAAGATCGGCGGCAACCTCAACCTGTCCGGGGCCGCGCTGCGCAATCGCGGCCGCAACGTGCTCAACGCCAACGGCATCCAGATCGGCGGCAGCCTGCGGTGCGACGTCGACCCGTTGGGCGGTGGCCCGTTCACGGCTGCCGGCCTGCTCTACATGCCGAGCGCGCACCTGCAGGGTGATCTGCGGCTGCGGGACGCGGTCCTCGAACCCGGCATGAGCCCACCGCGCCGCGGCGAGTCCAAGCACGACGACCCGATCTGCACCCTGCTGCTCGACCGCAGCACCATTCGCGGCGACGCCCAGCTGGACCAGTCGTTCGTCAGCGGCGGCACCATCCGGATGGTCAGCACCACGATCAGCGGGGACCTGCGGATGTCGGGCGCGAACATCGACCTGAGCTGGTGCCGTTCGGCCGCCGCCTCCGTGGAACAGCCGCTGCGCGCGCTGCACCTGGACAGCAGCGCCATCGGGGGCAACTTCGAATCCGGCGCCGTCTCGCTGCACGGCCAGCTTCGCATGGTCGATGCGCAGATCGGGGGGAGTTTCCAGCTCAACCAGGCGAACCTGGTCGGTCCGCGCACGGACGTGCTGCAGGCCAACCGCATCCGGGTCGGCAGCAACCTGGACTGCCGGGGCTCCGACATCACGGGCACCCTGCAGTTTCAGGGCGCCCACATCGGGGCGAACCTGGACCTGCGTTCGGCCAGCCTGCGGAAACCCGCGTGGCACCAGCACCGCAACGCCTACAAGCCCTCGTTGGACCTCCGCGCTGCAGTCGTCGAACGCGACCTGGTGTGCGCGGAGGGCGATCGCCGCTTCCGGGCCGAGGGCGAGGTCCAGTTGCGGCGGGCTTCGGTCGGCAGGCACTCCAACTTCTGGGGCTGCGTCCTCGGCGACGGCAGCGGCCGCAACAGCCTCAACGCCTTCGGTCTGGTCACTCAGGAACTGACGTTGCTGCCGCACGAACCACCGCGAGGGCGACTCGTGCTGCGCCAGGCGCGGTGCGAGCTGCTGGCCGACAACGCGGTGATCTGGCGCTCCGACGGCGGGGTGGACGTGGAGGACTTCACCTACGACAACTTCACGCAGCCGATCGACGCGACCGACGGTGCACGGGTGCGGGAGCGGTTGAGCTGGTTGCGGGCCGCCGGAAGCGGGCGCTACCAGCCCGGTCCGTACGACCAGCTGACCGCGGTGTTCCGGGAGAACGGCAACGAGGAACATGCGGTCACGGTGCTGATCGAGAAGCAGCGCAGGCGCTACCAGGAAATAGCCCGAACCACCCGGCGCCCGCTGCGGGCGCCGGTGCGCCTGTGGAGCCTGCTGCAGCGCATCACCGTCAACTACGGATACCGGCCGATGCGCGCGCTGCTCTGGCTGCTGCTGTTCGCCGCGCTCGGCACCTCGTGGTTCAGCCGGCACGAGCTGGAGCCGATCAACCAGGAGGACAACCCGGTGTGGAGCCCGCTGCTTTACACCGTCGACCAGCTCGTTCCCATCGTGAACCTCGGCCACGACGTGATGTGGCGGGCGCAAGGACCATCGCAGTGGATCACCGTCGGGTTGATCGCCGCCGGTTGGATTCTGGCGACCACGGTGGCCGCGGGCATCACCCGAACCCTGCGGCGGAACTGGTAGCCGGCGGACTCAGTCGCAGTGCGGGATTCCGCATGGCCACTGTGGACACCGCCTGCGGCGCCGCGCGACGCTTCGGCGCGACGCTTCGGCGCGGTCGACGGCGTGCCGTTCGCGGCGGTAGAGGCTGATTGCGCCGGTCGACGCGGATTGCGCCGGATGGTGGTCACCCGTCGATACGACTCGTGAAATCCCCCGGGTGAACTTCGGCGGAGATCGTCCGGATCTGTGCTAGATAACTCCGAGTCGATCATTTTTCGGCGCCCGAGCCACATCGTTCGCGGAGGCCAGCATGGGAGCACGTCCCGCCAGTCCCGATTCCCGAAAGCTCCGCGGCCGATGGGGTGTCGCGCTGGTCGTCTCGACCTCCTTCATGCTCGTCTCCCCCGGAGCCCGCGCGGCCGAGCCGCTCGAGTACGTCGCGCTGGGAGATTCGGCGGCCGCCGGACCGCTCATCGGTCTTCCTGACCCGAACCTGGCCTGCTTCCGCTCGGCGACCACCAACTATCCGCAGGTGGTCGCCGATCTGCTCGGTGCCGAACTCACCGACGTCACCTGCTCCGGGGCGGAAATCGAAGACTTCTCCGGACAACAGCACGGGTTCCTCCCTCCGCAGTACGACGCGCTCAGCGAGGAGACGGATCTGGTCACCGTCACGATCGGCGGCAATGACGCCGACCTCGTCCAGGCCGCGATCAGTTGCGTGAACGCTCTGCCCGAACCCTTCGGCCAGTCCTGCGCGGACCGCTACACCGCCGACGGCGGCGACGAGCTCGCCGAGCGGATCGAGCTGGTGGAACCGGCGTTCGACACCGCCATGACCACCATCGAGAGGCTGGCGCCCCATGCGGACGTGGTCGTCGTCGGCTACGGCACCTACCTGCCACCCGGCGGTTGTCACCCCGTACAACCGCTGTGGCCACGGGACGCCGACTACGTGCAGGACAGCATCGACTCGCTGAGCGCCGTACTGGGGGAAACGGCCCGAGCCCACGGCGCCCGGTTCGTCGACATCGGACCGTTGAGCGAAGGGCACGGCGTCTGCGCACCCCCGGCCGAGAAGTACTTCGAAGGGTTCATCCCCACTTCTCTCGCCGCCCCGCTGCACCCGAACGCCAAGGGCATGACCGCGTTCGGACACGCGGTCGCCGACGCCGCGACCGGCACACCCCTGCCCACCGCCGTCTCGTCCTGAGCAGGTCCGGCGGCAATGACCGCAACGCCTAGGTTCCGAGCAACGTCGCCAATCGCGGCGAATAGGTGCGGTCCAGAACGAGCGAAGCCGCCCCGACCGCGCCCGCGTCCTCACCGATCAGCGCCGAACGCACGGTGATCGGGCGTACCTCCGGTGCCCACACGTGCTTTCGGAGTGCCTCGTCCACCTTCGCGCGGAACACCCCGTCGACGTGCCGGAGGGCGGGGCCGCCGAGCACGACCTGGTCCACGTCGAGCACGCTGATCACCGATGCCAGCGCAACGCCGAGCTTCCCGGCGGCCGATCGGAGCAACCGGAGTGCCGCACCGTCACCACCGGCCGCCAGTCGGCAGATCTGCTCGTGGTCGTCGGAAACCGAGCGAGCAGGCGTCACTTCCGCCCGGCGTGCGCCGTCGGAACCGTGCCACTGCGCGACGATCGAGCGCATCGAGCAGTACGCCTCCAGGCATCCTCGCCTGCCGCAGGCGCAGGCCCGCGTGCCACCTCCGCGCACGTGCCCTATCTCGCCCGCGTTGTTGCTGATGCCCCGGTAGACCCGGTCGTCGAGCACCACACCGAGCCCGACCCCCGACCCGAGGTGCACGTACACGAACGACCCCGTCCGATCGACTCCACCCGACCAGCGTTCCCCGATCGCCGCCGCGGTCGCGTCGTTGTCCATCACCACCGGCAGGCCGGCCCGATCCTGAACGAGTTCGGCCAACGGGACCTCGCCCCATCCGGCCAGGTTCGGCGGGTTGAGCACCCGGCGGTGCTCGTTGTCGAGGGGCCCCGGCACTGCCAGTCCGATCCCGAGCAACCGTTCGCGGTCGACCCCGGAGCGCCGCACGAGCCGGCGGATGGTCTGTTCGAGAGCTCGGGTCGTCGCGGCCGGTGACGAACCGTCCGGCAGGCGTCGTCGGCTGCGGCGCCGGACGCGACCGGACAGGTCGAGCAGCACACCCGTGATTCCTTCCGGGTCCAGGTGCAGTCCCACCGACGAATACGTGTCCGGCACGATGCGCAACCGGACACGCCGCTTGCCGCCGGTGGAGGGAGCGTGACCGTCCTCTTCGACCAGACCTTCGTCGATCAGTCCACGGACGATGTTGGACATCGTCTGTGCCGTCAATCCGGTCTTTCCGGCCAGTTCCACCCGGCTCAGACCTCCGTGGACTCGGATGGCGTCCAGCACGACGGCCCGGTTGTACCCGCCGACTCGCGGAAGATTGGTGCCCTGCCAGGACTTTCTCGGCATCGTGGTCTCCCTGGGCGGCGTCGAACCGAGCGGGGGCGCTGAACCGAGCGCGGCGTTGAACCGTGCCGATCCCGAAACCGACGTGGAGCGCAGGCCCCGGCCGCCCGGTCTCGCGCCCGCCCCGCCGCACGGCCGATCCGAACCACCGCCGGGAAGTGCTCGGCGATTCGGTGCATCGATTGGCATTGATCCACAGAAGTGTGATCCACACCTCGTCCGCGCGCAAGATCCCCACCGGTTTCGCCCGACCGGCGGTGCAGTCAGGCGTCAGCGAGGTCAGGAGCGGGTACGCGCAGCGCAGTCGATACCGCGCACGGGCCAGTCACGATGCGGCGGTCTTCCGATCGGAGGCGTGGCGAAAGAAATCGGGCGGTGAGTGAACCGCTCACTCACCGCCCGGGACGCCGCTGGACTGCTCACCGGGCCTCCTCGTTGTGCCGAATCGGGGTTTCCGCCTCGCGGGGAAACGGGATCGGCAGCACGGCCTCCGATTCCGCGACGGCCTCCTCCTCGACGGCGGTCTCCGCAGCACCTTCCCCGCCGACTTCCTCGTGCGCCTCGCGGCGAAGAACGACGACGACGGCCACCACGGCGACCAGAGCCAGTATCAACAGGGCCAACCCAGCCATGACGCACCTCCTATGCGCTACCTCCGACATCGGGTCGAATTCGTACCGACGGAGATGAGACGCGCTGGGTGATCGCCCGGTTCCACATCGTCATGGATTTTTCGAGATTTTCCATGGACTCGAGCCGCCCACCACCGCCACCAGAGTCCACCACGGCCTCCGACGACCCCGAGAGTCACACAAAAAAGGTGGCCCCGGCGGAGAATTCCGCCGGGGCCACCCGGAGTTTCGCTTCGCGTACCGGTCAGGCGCCGAGCCGCTGCTTCAGCGCTTCGAGCTCGTCACGCATCGAGGTGGGCAGCGAGTCGCCGATCTTGTCGAACCATTCCTCGATCAGCGGGATCTCCCGCTTCCACTCGTCGACGTCCACGTGCAGCGCCGTCTCGACGTCCTCGACCGGAGTGTCCAATCCGGACAGGTCGATCTGGTCGGCCGTCGGCACCCGCCCGATCGCGGTGTCCGCCGCAGCGGCCTTGCCCTCGATCCGCTCGACGACCCACTTGAGCACCCGCGAGTTCTCGCCGAACCCGGGCCACACGATCTTCTTGCCGGACTCGTCCCGCCGGAACCAGTTCACGTAGAAGATCTGCGGCAGCTTCGAGGAATCCGCCGACTTGCCGACGTCCACCCAGTGCTGGAAGTAGTCACCCACGTTGTAGCCGATGAACGGCAGCATCGCCATCGGGTCGCGGCGCACGTTGCCGACCTGACCCGCGGCCGCAGCTGTGGTCTCCGACGACAACGTCGCACCCATGAAGGTGCCGTGCTGCCAATCGAAAGCCTCGTTGACCAGCGGCACCGTCGTCTTGCGCCGGCCGCCGAACAGGATCGCCGAGATCGGCACGCCCTGCGGGTCGTCCCACTCGTCCGCGAGGATCGGGCACTGCGACATCGGGGTGCAGTACCGCGAGTTCGGGTGCGCGGCCTTCTCGCCGGACTCCGGAGTCCAGTCCTGGCCCTTCCAGTCGGTCAGGTGCTCGGGCTGGCTCTCCATCTCCTCCCACCAGACCTTGTTGTCATCGGTGAGAGCCACGTTGGTGAACAGCGAGTTGCCCTGCTCGATGGTGCGCATGGCGTTCGGGTTGGTCTTCCAGTTCGTACCGGGTGCCACACCGAAGAAGCCCGCCTCCGGGTTCACCGCGTACAGCCGGCCGTCCGAACCGAACCGCATCCAGGCGATGTCGTCGCCCAGGGTCTCGACCCTCCAACCCGGAATGGTCGACTCCAGCATCGCCAGGTTCGTCTTGCCGCAAGCCGACGGGAACGCCGCCGCGACGTAGTAGGTCTTGTCCTCGGGCGAGATCAGTTTCAGGATCAGCATGTGCTCGGCGAGCCAGCCCTCGTCCCGGGCCATCGCCGAGGCGATCCGCAGCGAGAAGCACTTCTTGCCCAGCAGCGCGTTGCCGCCGTACCCGGAGCCGAAGCTCCAGATCTTCCGCTCCTCGGGGAAGTGCGTGATGTACTTGATGTCGTTGCACGGCCACACCACATCGGACTCGCCCGGTTCCAGCGGAGCTCCGACCGAGTGCAGCGCGGGTACGAACTCTGCGTCCGTGCCCAACCGCTCCAGCACCTTCGACCCCATGCGGGTCATGATCTGCATCGAGACGACCACGTACGCGGAGTCGCTGATCTCCACACCCAGCTTCGGTTCCTCGGCGTCCAGCGGACCCATGCAGAACGGGATGACGTACATCGTCCGACCACGCATGCAGCCCCGGTAGAGCTCCGTCATGGTCGCCTTCATCTCGTCCGGCTGCATCCAGTTGTTGGTGACGCCGGCATCCTTGCTGTCCTGCGAGCAGATGTACGTCCGCTCCTCGACGCGGGCCACATCGCTGGGGTCCGAAGCCGTGTGGAAAGAGTTCGGCGTGCCTTCGACACGCGTGAACGTCCCAGCTTCAACCAACTGGTCGGTCAGCCTCGTCCACTCTTCCGGCGAACCGTCGCACCACACCACCCGGTCAGGTGTGGTCAGCTCGGCGACTTCGCGCACCCACGACAGCAGCCGCTGGTGCGTGGTCGGGGCCTCGTCCAGACCGGGGATGGTCAAAGCGGTCATCGCGTTGTGTCTCCTGACTGGGCGCCACAGCCCGGATCCTCGCCGACGGCGGTGACCCGCCGGCTGTTGCAGGGAATGCTCCGCCCCACCCGAGGGTCGGGCGGATTGAAAGGGATGCACCGAGGCTAACGGTGTCCACCGCCCGCAATGGAGATCAGCGCTGTCGGTTCTCTCACAGGAACGATAAGGGAATCGATTCAGAACGCAATCGGGCCACAGGTCTAGACGAAAAATCACCGTGCCGGCAACGCGCCGTCCAAGAATTTCCGGCGAACCGGACGCCCACACGAATACGAAGTGACTTCGGGACGGACTTCTGGTGACCGTCGGAACGGGCGCACCCACGCGCCGCAACCGTTCGGCCCCGGGGCGCACCCGTTCGCCCGCGGCCGGTTCGCGCAGACCGGACCCGTTCGGGCAGCACCACACCTGACCGGCGCACATGCCCGCGAACCTCGGATATACCGAGGTCCACACGCGGAAGAACAACCGAACGAGACCAATTCCGCGGTGGTTTCATCACCCCGGGTAATTCATTCCCAGCGGGAGTCCGAATCCAAACCGCTCGGACCAGCATCCGATTTCCCGTCGGTGCCGCAGGTTTCCCCCGGATCCACGTCGAATGACCACGTTGCGTCATCGGAACCCACGAATGTCGAGGCCTGGACCGACCGGCCGCCGGAAGCGCCCTCCTCGACAACGGTCCACTCGCCGTCCCCGGTGTGATGGGTGGTCACCACTTCGCCCCGGTCGTTGACGCGCACCATCTGGTCGGCCGAACCGTCCCCGTCGATGTCGGTGGCCAGGACAGAACCGTCCTCGGTCTCCACGATCGCGGTGTCCGCACGCCCGTCGGCGTCGGTGTCCTCGGTAGCCGGGCCGACCCGCATCTCGCCTTCAGCTGTCTCGATCACCATCGACCCGTCACCCTGCTGCCCGGGAGGTCCGTGCGGCGGCCCCGGGTCCTCGCTCACCCAGTCACCGGACCCGTCCTCGTACCGGGCCTGCTCGGTAACCACGCCGTCGCTGTTCAGCGTCTGCACGAGGTCGGCGCGACCGTCCGAGTCCTCGTCGACGTAGGCGAAATGACCGTCGTCGTTCATCACCAGGACCGTCTCGTCGATCCCGTCACCGTCGAAGTCGTAGTTCGCTTCCGCGGTGTACTCGTCCCCCTCGACGGTGATCTTGATGTCGCCGTCGCCCTGGCCCGTCTCCTCGATATACATGTGAGTCCCCCTCAACATCCGGGCGCGGATCACTCTTCAACGTGGTCAGACGCAGGGTAGGGGCACGCGGTTCCACGCGAACAGCGAATTCACCTGAGTGCACGGCACCGGCCCGGACCGTCGGCACGCGCGCTCATTCGGCCCGGTCGCGCACCTTCCGGATGCCGACGAGCAACTGCTCGACCTTCTCCCGGCCCGCTCGGGCCTCCGCCAGCTTCTCGTTGACCGACTCCAGCCGCCGACCACGTTCGGCGGCATCCATCCGCAACGCCGTGTCCACCTCGCGCAACTCACCCTCGATCGCGTCGATGCGCTTGCCCAGCGCTTCGTCCAGCGCCAACGACAGCTGCTGCTCGGCGGCGATCAACTGCTCGGCCACCAGTTGGTCCAGCGCCGAGCGCGCGTCCGCGATGGCCTCCGTCAACCACTGCTTCAGGTGCTGCTTGTCGGCGACGAGCTTGCGGGTTCGGGCCATCCACCAGCCCGCACCGAGCCCGAGCACGATCGTCACCGGCAACACCACCGGGTTCAGCGCGGCGACCCCGAGTCCCGCGAGTGGCATGGCCACGGCCCGGCCGACCCCGAGCCCGCCGGAGACGCCCATGAACATCAGCAGCTTGTCCTCCGCCGTGGGCGGGCGCCGATCCGGCGGACGCAGGGCCACCGGCCGCTGTGCTCCCCGCGCGAACTGCGCGCGGATCACCGTGAGCTCCTCGCCGGTGAACAACTCCGCGAGCGACTGCTCGGCGACGCCCACCAGCCGGTCGGAGAGCATCGCCGCGACCCGCGACGACACCATCTGCAACGCGATATCCACCTGTTGTGGCATCCCGGCGAGCTGTTCCCGGTCGGCGGCGTCGACGGCTCGGCGGAACCAGTTCTGCACCTCCCGCACCTGGCGGGTCACCTCGTGTCCGGACTCCACCCGCGTGCGCTGGATCTCGCCCCGCAGCTTCACCTGCCAGCCCCGGGTGGAGGACCGCCGCGCGGTGTTCAGCTCGTCCCGGCGGAGCCGCAGCGACGCCGCCTCGTCCTCCCCCACTGTCAGAGCACGCTTCTCCGCGTCCAGTCTCGTGGTGAGCTCGCCGAGCGCCGTGGCCAACGCGCGCATCGTGTTGGCCTCGCCGAGCATCGCCACCCGATCCGCGACCAGCCCTTGCAGCTCGGTCCGCAACCCGGTGATCCCGGAGCGCTCGCGCAACATGTCCGCTGCCTGCTCGTTCGACCCGCTGGCCGCCATTTCGAGCATGCGCGCCGACACGGCGTGGATGGGCGCGTCGGCGAAGCGCGGGGCGTGCTCGGCCAGCAGCTTCCGGTCGGCTTCGAGCACCTGCCGCCACCCGCGGTGCTGATCGGTCTTGGCCAACGCGAACACCACGGTTTCCACCCGGTCACCGACCGCGCGAAGGAAGTCCAGCTCTCCCCGGGTGAACGGGGCGGAAGCATCGACGACGAACAGCAGCGCGGTCGCCGCCGCGGCGGCCTCCATCGCGAGTTCCCCGTGCACCTCGTCGAGCCCGCCCGCGCCCGGGGTGTCCACCAACGTCATTCGGGACAGCGGCTCCAGCGGCGCCTCGACCCGGACGTACCGGGGCGGGAGTTCTCCCTCGGGCAGCTCGCGGCGCGCGGACGTCCAGTTCGCCAGTTCCGCCACCTCGAACCGCACCGGCTCCCGGTCGGGGTAGCAGGCGTAGCAGGACCACTGCTCGGCGTAGTCGAACAGCAGGTACGTGGCGGTGGCGGTCCGCGCTTCCACCGGCGACAGACCCGGCTGGTCGAGCAACGCGTTGACCAGCGAGCTCTTTCCCCGGTTCGTCTCTCCGACGACCACGACGCTCGGCGTCTTCGGGCGGGAGAGTCGAACCTCCTCGACCCAGTCCGCGGCTTCCGGAGCGGTCTTCCTCAGGAGTTCGGTGAGGTTGTCCCTGGCTTGTTTGACCTGCTGCGGCAGCGTGTTCGAGGCGGTGATGCCCTGCTTCGGAGAAGCCGTCATCCCGGTTGCCCCGGCTCCAGCTTGTAGATCGTGACCACCGGGGGGCGGAGGATCCGCTCTCCGTCCGCGAAGCCGACGAACTCGGTTTGGGCGATCCGCCCGTCCAGCGCGGGATCGTCGGTCGGCACGGTGCCGCTCGCTTCGTGCCGGGCCGGGTCGAAGGTCGTGTCGTCCGGCCGCAGAGCCTCCACTCCGACTTGACCGAGTCCTTCCGCGAGCCGTTCGGCGATGCCGACGCTCCGGGCTCGGTCGATCGCGTACACGCAGAGTTCGATCAGGGTCTCCCGCTCGGCCAGCGCCGAGGTCAGCGGGTCGGCGAGGGTGTTGACGCCCATGGTGCTCATGTCCGTTCCCAACTCGACATCGTGCGGTCCGCCGGCGTCCGGGTCCGAGGGGTGGCCGGCGTCCTGGTGCGACGCCCCCGCCACCACCGAGGTTCCACTTTCAGGTGAGATTTCGGCTTTATCCGTCTCCGATCGGGCCTTCACGCGCTTCGACCGCTCGAACCAGCTCCGCACCATTCCCGCCTCAGGTCTCTCCGCCCGCCTTCAACTGCTGCCAGATGAGGAAGTAAGCGCGATGCACGACGTGGGCGACTCGGCTCTGCGCCGGGGTCGCGCCGAACGACGCGAACGATCGCCACCAGTTCGCGCGTTCCAGAGCACGGTTCACCAGGTCCGGATACCCGCCTCCCGGCAACCCCAGCTGCTCGGCGGCATCCGCGCTGCTCCCCACCAGCAGCACCTCCTCGGCGAGATCGTCCGGCAGGTCCACCGAGTCCGATGCCACCAGGGTCAACGCCTCCAGCACCCGCAGCTGGTGGGCCTCCGGTTTCGCCAGCAACACCTCGATCGCGTCGTGCACCCGGTAGCGCTCGGCCGGATCACCGGTCGCGTGCGCCAGCGCCGTCACCGACGCCAACCCGGCCGCCGCCTTGATCCCGTCCGCGCGGGCCCGGAACACCGCGTCCAACTTGTTCAACACGGTGGCCAGGCCGGATGAGTCGCGCAGCACTCGCCGCAGTGCACCCGTGGTCATGCCGGGGTCTGCATCGAGCGCGTTCAGCGCACAGCGGATGCCGTGCAGGTCCAGGTTCGCCAGCAACCGGGCGCGGACTCCGGCGGGTACATCGCACTCCCAACCGGTGAAGAGGTCCGCGGACATGAACAAGGTCTCGCGGGTCCCCTCGTCGAGCGCCGCGAGGCTGCGCAACGCGTCCGCGTCGGCCGAGCCGAACCCGCCGGTCTCGGCGGTCTCGGCAAGTAGTCCTGCCACCGGGAGCACATCCGACACGCGGGGCTTGAGCGCCCCGGCCTGGTTCTCGGCCAGCAGTGCGGCGGCCTTCCACACGTCACCACCCGAGCCTTCGACCGATTCCGGCTCGATCGTGTCGGCCTTGTTCAGCACCGCGAGCGCGTTCACCGGCCCCGGCTCGCGGCCGCCGGTGGCCGCCGCGAACGACGCCAGCGCATGTTGATCGTCCGCCCGCACGGCCTGGGTGACGACGTAGACCACGGCCTCCGCACCCGCGACCGCGCGGCGGGAAACCGGGTCGAGCTCGTCCTCGCGCCCGGCCTCGGGACTCGCACCCAGCAGCTTTTCCGCCCGGGCCACCGAGTCGGCATCCAACGACCCCAAGCCCGGGGTGTCGATGACCGTGAGATCGCGCAGCGCCGCATTCGTCAGGTACGCCTCCAGGTGCGAAACCCGGTCGAACTCCACACCGAGTTCGGCGGGAATGCCGCCATCGGCGTCGAACGGGAGCGCCTGCTTGGTGCCGTCGTGGAACACGACCTCCACCCGGTCGACGGTTCCGTACTGGAAACGGGTGACGAGCCGGGTGCACTCACCGACGTCGGTCGGCGCGACCCGGCGCCCGATCAGCGCGTTCACGAGCGTGGACTTGCCGGATTTGATCCGGCCGGCCACGGCGACCTGCAACGGTGCGGACAGCCTGCGCAGCACATCGCGGAACCCCGTCGCCGTGCGCTCGGATACCTCCGGCTGGAGATCGGTGCACAACCGCGCGACCGCGGCCGAGAGCGGTCCCGGCCAATACTGCTGGTCGGCTGGCGTACTCACCCCTGTCCCTCCGCTCGACCGGGCCGATCGTTCGCGCTCGGCTCGACACCGTCCGCGCAACATCCTGCCACGCGGCAGCCACGCTCAGTGCCGGATCCCTCGCCGACGGCTCGGATTCCCCCGCGATCCGATTGGCCCCGACCGGCGGTTTACCCCCAGATCGCCACGGGTAACGATGGCGTGGCAGTGGTGATCGTCCCGGCTCGAAAGGACTTCGGCGGTGTTCACAGGCAGTGATCTCTTGTTCGTACTGCTCGGCCTGTTGATCGTCATCGTGGACGGTCAGCTCATCCGGCGCAGCGGCACGACGTATCTGAAATCGGTCTACCCGAACCCGAAGGTCGCCGACTCGGTGAACCAACTGATCACCGTGCTCTTCCACCTCAGCGCACTGGGGATCTTCGCGCTGATCGCGGTCCTCGAACTCACGTTCACGGGCCCGACCGAATCACTGGTGGCCAGGCTCGGCGTGCTGTGCCTGGTGCTGGCGGTCGCGCACGGCATCGTGGTGTGGATCCTCACCCGACTGCAGTCGCGACAGCGGGAGCGGGTCCTGCAGGACGAACTCGCCGCGCGGACGGAGCAGCGACTGGCGGAAAAGGAGGACGCACCGGATCCCGAGGGGTCCTGACGGTCCGGCCTGCGGCCCGGTCCGGGGCGCGGTACGCCGGGCCGGGGGACGTGACCTGTACCGCGTTTGCCGCCCGAACGGTTACGGGCTACTAGCCTTCGACCCGTGTCGCATGCCAGCCGGAACCCACGCTTGGTCGCTCTCGACGTCGACGGAACGCTGCTCGACCCCGCGACCCAGCGCATCTCGCCCCCCGTTCGCGCGGCGGTTCGCCGAGTTGTCGACGGGGGCGAGCGGGTCGTGATCGCCACCGGCCGGAGCATGCTCGGCACTCTGCCCGTCCTCGACGAACTCGGATTGAGCAGCGGTGTGGCGTTGTGTTCCAACGGGGCCGTCAAGGTCGACGCCGCCACCGCGGACACCCTGTCCATCGAGACCTTCGACCCCGCCCCCGTGTACGCCGAGCTGGCGAACCGGTTGCCGGGAGCGCTGTTCGCGGCCGAGCAGGTCGGCAGCGGCAATCTGGTGACCGAGCACTTCGCCGAGGATGAGCTGCACGGTCCCCAGCAGGTCTCGACGGTCGACGAGCTGGTGGACCGCCCGATTCCCCGGATGATCGCGAACTGGGCGGGGCACGACCACACCGAGTTGATGCGGGCCATGAGTGGTGTCGAACTGCCGTTGTGCACCGTGACGATCGACCACTACGACCCGTGGGTGACGATCGTGCCCGCCGACGTCACCAAGGGCGCCGCGTTGGAGAAGCTCCGGGTGGAACTCGGCATCGCCCGCGAGGAGACCTTCGCGGTCGGCGACGGGGACAACGACATTCAGATGCTCGAGTGGGCCGCGGTCGGTGTCGCGATGGGCCAGGCCCCGGACAGCGTTCTGGCGGTCGCCGATCACGTCGTCGCTCCGGTGTTCGAGGACGGTCTCGTGGACGCCCTGAACCGGTTGACCCGGTGATTCTCATCACTGGCGAGCAGGTGGGCCGACAGGTGTTCTCCGGGGAACATCGGGGTCATCCCTGATCAGAATATGATTCGGATTGAGCGAAGCTGATCGAGGCACCGCGCCGCTACGGCCGCCCGGACGGGCGTTGCTGGCAGCGTGGAAACGTGCGACCAGCCAGGTCGCCGATACATCCGGACCAGGAGTACTCATGATCGAGGCTGTCGGCCTCACGAAACGCTACGGTTCGAAGGTCGCGGTCAATGACCTGTCCTTCACCGCCCAAGCCGGTCGAGTCACCGGCTTCCTCGGTCCCAACGGGGCGGGCAAGTCGACCACCATGCGCATGATGCTGGGGCTGGACCTGCCATCCGCGGGCGAGGTCCGCATCAACGGCATGCACTACCGCGAGCTCAAGCAGCCCCTGCGGACCGTGGGTGCGCTGATCGACGCCAAGTGGGTGCACCCCAACCGTTCCGCGCACGCCCACCTGCGCTGGCTGGCCCGCTCCAACAACCTGCCGATGAAGCGGGTCGACGAGGTACTGGCGCTGGTCGGCCTCGAACAGGTCGCCAAGCAGAATGCCGGCGGGTTCTCACTGGGCATGTCCCAGCGACTCGGCATCGCCGCGGCACTGCTGGGCGATCCTCAAGTCCTCTTGTTCGACGAGCCGGTCAACGGCTTGGACCCGGAGGGGATCCACTGGATCCGCCGATTCATGCAGACGCTCGCCGCCGAGGGCCGCACGGTGCTGGTTTCCAGCCACCTGCTCTCGGAAATGGCGCTGACCGCCGAGGACCTGATCGTCATCGGGCGCGGCGAGCTCATCGCCCAGTGCAGCACCGAGGAGTTCGTGGCCGGAGCCGGCTCCACGTCGGTGAAGGTCCGCTCACCACAGGCGGGGCAACTGCGGGAACTTTGCACGACGGCGGGCATGGCCGTGGCCCCCGCCGACCCGAACGTGCCCGACACGCTGATGGTCGAAGTGGCCGAAGGCGAACGGATCGGCGAGATCGCGGCGGGCAACGGGATCGTGCTGCACGAACTGTCACCCCAGCAGGGGTCTCTGGAGGAAGCATTCATGCGACTCACGGGCGACGCCGTCGAGTACAGCACCGGCAACGAGCTCGCGACGGCAGGAGGACAGGCCTGATGACCCTGCTCGCCGTCGAACGGATCAAACTCTTCTCCACCCGCTCGCCGTGGTGGTGCACGGTGGTCGCGCTCGGCCTCACCATCGGGTTCGCCGCCCTGCTGGCCACCCAGGTCGACCAGACCACGCTGCGCATGACGCAGTTCGGCTACCAGTTCGGGTTGATGGTGGTCCTGGTGATGGCCGCCCTGAGCGTCACCACCGAGTACCGCTTCGGCACCATCCGGGCCACGTTCCAAGCGGTGCCGAACCGGGTGAGCGCGATGCTCGCCAAGGTCGCCGTTGTGGCGGTCTTCGCCTTCGTAGTCGGCGAGCTGGCCGCATTCGGCTCGTGGGGCGTCGTATCCGCCATCTCTCCGGAGTCGGACCTGGCGATCAGCAACATCGAACAGCTCCGACAGGTGGGCGGCGTCGGCCTGGTTTTCGCCGTGGGGTCGGTACTGGCGATCTCGGTGGGGGCGCTGCTGCGGCAGACCGCCGGGGCGGTGACGCTGCTGATGATCTGGTCGATGCTGGTCGAATCACTGGTCACCCTCATTCCCAGTTTCGGACCGGACGTCCAGCAGTGGATGCCGTTCACGGTCGCCGACAACTTCCTGTCGGCCGGTAGCGGGAACATGGCCGCGCAGCAGATCGCGTCGAGTGCTCCGCTGGGGCCGTGGGGCTCCTTGGCGTACTTCGCCGCGATCGCGGCGGCGATGCTGGCGATCTCGCTGGTCGTTGTGCAGCGGCGGGACGCCTGAGCGGACGGGTAGCGCAAACGCGCAGGTCATGATCCACTCGTCCACGTCGCGACCGGTCGCGCGTTAGCCATCCCGGCCGAGAGTCTGGTCACGCCGACCGATAGGATCGGGCAAGATCGAGCTACAGCAGTTTGCTTCGACTCGTCGTTGTGCACCGCCGCAGTTCGGTCTCGCCGCCCTCCGAGTCGATGCGGGTTCGACATCGCCGAGGAGGACGCAGGCACAACCGAACGACCGACTGCACACGCGCTCGGGGGCGCCGCGGTCGGGACGGGGGAGGGCCCGGGCTGTCATTCGGGGGATGGCCCGGGCCCTGTGCTTTCCATGCCCGGCTTTCCATGCCCGGCTTTCCATGCCCGGCTTTCCATGCCCGGCTTTCCAGACCGGTTTTCCAGGCCCGGCTGTCGGCGCCGGCGGTTCCAAGCGGCGCCAGCCGCTTTCACCCCGCACCCAACGGGACCACCCGCAACCGGACCGCCGCACAAACTGGACCACCGAAACCCCGAGAGCTCAAATACTGGGGCGAACGACGAGTACGGGACAGGCGGCGTGCCGCACGCACTGCTCGGCGACCGAGCCCAGCATCAACCCGGCGAATCCGCCTCGCCCGCGGTGTCCGACCACCAGCAGGTCGGCTCCCCGGGACGCCGAGAGCAGGGCTTGCGGCGACGGGGAGTGCACCAGGTGTATCTGCCGGGAAACGACCGAACCGGCGCCGAGCTTGCGCTCGATGATCCGTTCGGTGTCCTCCAGCACCGCCTGCCGGTACTCCTCCATGCTCGGCACGGCGCCGGTCGGGGTATCGGCCGGGCGGGGCGCGGTGCGCAGGCTCCACGCTCGCACCACGTGCAGCGTCGTCCGCCGCCGCTCGGCTTCCTCCACCGCCGCGCTCAGCGCGTGCAGGGAGGATGCGGAGCCGTCCACTCCCACGGCTACGCCGCCGTCGAGGTCCACGCGTTGCATCGTCTGGTCTGGCACTCCTCCACTGCACCGCGCCGGAGGGTTGTTGTCGAGCCGAGAGGCCCGCGAAACACGAGTGGATACCGAGTTGTGACCTTGAGCACAATTCGTGTCATTTTGGTATATTCACCGCGGTTTCTGGTAATGCATTAAGCACAACCTTCTGTCCCGAACCAGCGCCGCTTGGGGACACGCAGCGCCCCGCGGGCGCGCGCTTTGTCAACAGCAGATGGATGGTGGGCCAGAGTGCGTTCCACAGATCGTTCGGTCGTTCCCTCGCAACGAACCGTCCCGGCAACCTCACAATTCACCGACGTGCAGCTGGAGCCCGTTCCCAGGCTGGAGTGGTCGTTGGCCACCGAGGCCCATCCACCCGTGCTGGAGGGGGCGGCCCCTTCCTCGCTGCGCTGCAGCTGGATCCACCGCGCCTCCGAAGAGCAGGTCCTCACGCTGTTCCGCAAGCTCAACGGCGCACATCACAAGCTGCCCGCACCGTGGTGGCTGCGCGCACTCGACCGGGGCGAGCTCCCGTCGAGGAACGCGGCGTTCGAGTTCGAAGACGACCTCCACGAACTGTTGACCGGCCGCCCTGGCTGGTTCTTCGTGCCGTGGCCGATCATCGGCGAGACCGGGTCCTGGGAGTACGGGCCCTCCGACCGCGGGCCGGTGAAGACGCCCACCACGGTGGTCCTGACCGATCGCCACCCTGGTTGGGTAAACGTGATCCCGGCCCACTCGGAACGCGCTCCGCAGCCGCACCGGGTCGGCGGTATCGACGAGCTCCGGTCCGCGCTGCCGCACATCGAGTCGTGGTGAGCACCCTCCGCGACGGTCCGCTCGGCGGGACGGCGGAGATCGGCCGAATCCCGTCGTCCGGGCGCACCGACCGGCTCCGGTAGTCGGCACCGCCGGAAGGTTTGCGATACTGGGTTCTCGTGAGCGCCTCTGACCAGCAAGTCCCCTTCCGCCGCACAGTCGTCAGCTACGTCCAGCGGGGCGAGCGGATGACATCGGGACAGCAGCGAGCCTGGGACGAGTACTGGCCACGGCTGGGCCACGATGTCGCGACGCTGCCCGAGGGGCCGCTCGACGTCGATTCCTGGTTCGGTCGCTCCGCTCCGGTGGTGCTGGAGATCGGATCCGGCATGGGCGAAACGACCTCGCAACTGGCCGCCGCCGAACCCGAGCGCGATCACCTGGCCATCGAGGTCTACAAGCCGGGTCTGGCGCAGCTGCTGCTGCGTGGCGAAAAGCTGGCGCTCGAGAACCTGCGCGTACTGCGCGGCGACGCGACCGTGCTGCTGCGCGACCACATCGAGCCCGCATCGCTGTCCGAAGTGCGGATCTACTTCCCGGACCCGTGGCCGAAGAAGCGGCACCACAAGCGTCGGCTGGTGCAGCCCGACACCATCGCGCTGGTCACTTCCCGGCTCGTACCGGGCGGGGTCCTGCACCTGGCCACCGATTGGGAGAGCTACGCGGAGCAGATGCTCGAGGTCTGCGACGCCGAACCCGCCCTGCGGAATCGGCACGCCGGTGAGCCCGGCGGCTGGGCTCCGCGGCCGGAGTGGCGCCCGGTGACGAAGTTCGAGAACCGCGCCCACGAAGAAGGCCGGATCATCCGCGATCTGATCTTCGAGCGGATATCGGATTGAGTTGTTCGTCCATTCTGCGGCGAAACCACCCGGTCGTGTGATCGGATATCACCGATCAAGTGAGATTCCACGTCCCCCGGTCGAACGGCCCCACGTTGACCGGCTTCGGCCGGACCACGTGCCGGCGAGCGTTGGCGTTCACCCCGGCGACCTGCCCGAAGCCGGGAGTCCGCCGCGGCGGACTCCGGCGGCCGGCCCGACCGCGGGGCGGGATCGAAATCGAACCCGATCGGAGCCGACATCCACTTTTTCCCGTGGTGGCAACCATTCGCGGTGGATCGCCCGGTGTCCCTACGCGTCGGTGAGCACCGAACTCACCGCCATCAACAGCAGTACCCCCATGGCCACCACGGTTCCGGTCACCGCCAGCACGCTCGTAATCATCCGTCTGCTCCCTCTCGGGTCGTTGTACTTGCACCTCCCACAGAGTCGCTGCTGATCCGTTCACGGCAAATCGGCCATGTGGCTTGTGTGCTCCTGACCGAACGTGGCGCCCCCGCATCGATCGGCCTACTGCGGCCCTACCCAGCCGTTCCGGTGTCGGGAACCGTGCCACCGCACCTCGGAGAGCGGTGTGCGCCGCCCACCGCCAACCGCGCGTCTCGGCCGAACAGCCGGGTATTCCGACCACTCGGCCAACCGAACCCGCGCGAGGAACCATCTACGGTGCGGTGGTGCGCACTTCGCAAGACCCGAACACCGCGGTGTGGGCCGCGCGGCTCGCGATGATCCTGCTGAGTAGACGAGCCCTGATCGTGCTGCTCGTGGCAGCATGGGCGCTCGAAGCACTGATGCTGTCCGGGTCCCTGGCCAGAGCCGAGCCGCTGACCCTGGTCCTCAACGCGCTCGCCGTCGTCGCCGCCTCCTGGGCGCGCACCCGGCCGTTCCTGAGCCTGTTCGCGCTGGCCGGGCTGTTCCCGTTCTCGGCACTGGCACACGGTGTGTTTGGGAGTGCTCCCACCACGATCGGGCTGGCCACCCCCACCGAGACCGTCGCCGTCCTGCTCGTGGTGCTGCACCTCGTCCGGTCCCGGCCACTACGGCTGGCCGCGCCCGCGGTGGGGGCATCGGCCGCCGTCATCCTTCTCGCGGGATTCGTGCGGGAGCAGTACTTCAACCCGAACGGGGTCGCGTTCAACGCACTGCTGCTCATGCTGACCGCCGGGACCGCGCTCTACCTGCGGCACCAGCGTTCGGCAGCGATCAACACACCACTCGGGCAACTGCTGAGCAGCCAATGGCCCGTGATGGCCGCTCTGTCGACCGTCCTGTTCCTCGAACTGATCAACAGCGACTTCGGGTTCTCCGACAACCTGCTGTTCCTGTGCTCGGCCGTGATGTCCGGGCTCGCGGTGATCGCTCCGATGCGCCCGACCGAAACCACCGTGCTCGGCGCGCTGACCCTGCTGCTCACCACGATGCTCCTGCAGGTAACGGGCACCACCGGAGACGGCTTCCTGCTGTCCGGCATCCCGTACGGCGCCCACGCCGCCAGCATGCTCCTACTGGCGTTCGTCACCCGCTCGGCAGCACCCCGGCAAGCGGCCTACGCGGTATCCGTACTGCTCGCGACCTGCCTGTACACCACGTTCGCGTCGAGCGACTCGTTGTGGCAGCCGTTCTCCCAGCTCGTGCAGACCGGGCTGGTCGGCGGACTGTTCTCCGCTCTGTCGGTGGGTACGGGACTGTACTTCCGGGCGCGCGACACCGAACGCGCCCGTTCGGTCCGCGCGGCGGTTTCCCAGGCCCAGCAGGAGGAACGACTGGCGCTGGCCCGTGAACTGCACGACGTGGTCGCGCACCACGTGACCGGCATCGTCGTGCAAGCCCAAGCCGCTCAGCTGGTGGCGGGCAAGAATCCCGAAGCCGCCGCCGATGCGCTGACCCGCATCTCGCACAGCGGAACCGAGGCGCTGGCCGCGATGCGGCGACTCGTCAGCAGCATGCGCGATGCCGATTCGACCGATTCCTCCGGATCGATGGAGCAGGCGAGCACGGACCTGCGGGGAGACCTGGAGGCGCTCGCCCTGCGTACCAACCGGCTGGCCGCCGAGAATCCCGATGCGGCGCGCCTCGAACTCGACATCGAACTGACCAGGGACATTCCGCAGGACGTCGCCCGATCCGCGCTCCGGCTGGCGCAGGAGTCCCTCACCAACGTCGAGAAGCACGCACTCGACGCGACCCTCGTCCGGATCACCGTCAGCACGTCGGAAAGCTACCTGCACGTTCTGGTCAGCGACAACGGCGAGGGCAAGCGCGCGCAACCCGCTGGAGGTTCCGGCGGATACGGTTTGGTCGGCATGCGGGAGCGGGTCGAACTGGTCGGGGGCCGGTTCCGGGTCGGGCCCAGCGGTTCGGGGTGGCGGGTCGAAGCGTGGTTGCCGTTGGAGAACGGCGACAGCCGGCCGGACGACGCCCGGCCCTCCCCGGCCCCGGCCATCCACCAGAGTCGAGAAGTCGAGAGGGAAACATGATCCGGGTGATGATCGCCGACGATCAGGAGATGGTCCGGGCCGGTTTCCGGATGATCCTGGAATCCCAGGACGACATCGAGGTGGTCGCCGACGTGTCGAACGGGACCGACGCGGTGCGGCTGGCCAAGGAGAAGCGTCCCGACGTGTGCCTGATGGACATCCGCATGCCCGGCATGGACGGGTTGGAGGCCACCAAGCAGCTGGCAGGCTCGAACGCGACGGACCCGATCAAGGTCGTGGTGGTGACCACGTTCGACCTGGACGAGTACGTCTCGGCCGCGCTTTCGAACGGTGCCAGCGGTTTCCTGCTCAAGGACGCGGGTCCCGCACTGCTCATCGAGGCGCTCCACGCGGCGGTGCGCGGCGATGCCCTCGTGTCGCCGCAGATCACCGTTCGGCTGCTCAAACACTTCGCCCAGCCGGATCGACCGGAGCGACGGGCACTGCCCCCGGCCGAGGGACTCACGCAGCGCGAACTCGACGTCGTGCGGGCCACCGCCCGCGGGCTGACCAACACCGAGATCGGCCAGGAGCTGTTCATGTCGCTGTCGACGGTGAAGACGCATCTGGCCGCCGCCCAGTCGAAGATCAACGCCCGGAACCGGGTGGAAACCGCTTCCTGGGCGTGGCGGACCGGTCTGATGGACGATTGAGGACCGCTCGACCGTGAATCGCCCGGCCGGTTGACCGAGGAAAGACGGACTCAGGGGCCGAGGCGTCGAACCGGTACGACGAACAAACTGGCCGCATGATCCGGATTTCCCCGAAGGACATCGCGTGGCTGGTCGTCCTGCACATCGTGGTGCTGCTGGCCGGCGTGGTGATGTGGAACTCGACGACCACCTTCGGCGGGGGTCCTTAGCTGTTCGGGGTTATGAGTAAAAGCGTGTCGGTTTGTGTTGAGCTGTCATGGTTGAAGGAGTGGGCGCGTGGGCAGGGTGTTTCGTATCGGACTGCGCTGAACTGGTTCCATGCGGGTGCGCTGCCCGCGCCCGCTCGTCAGCTCGATACCGGCACGATCCTTGTCGAATCGTCCGCCGAACCGTCTGGTCGCACGGTGTTTACTGCCGCGTGTCCAGCGCGACGACCTGGAGCGCCAGGCTGGACGCGTCGCTACTGAATGCGGCGAGCGCGGCATTGTCTGGGATCGCACCGTCACCGAGGTCGGCTCCTGGTCGGTGGTTCGTGTCGTTTTCGGTGGAGGTCGCCCAGGCTGAGCCGTCTCCCGCGAGTCATGGCGGCACAGTTGGTGTCGATCTCGGGGTGAAGTCCCTCGCGGTGCTCTCCACGGGCGAGGCCATCGCCAACCCGAAACACCTCGAAGCCGCACAGAACGAACTCCGACGGTTGCAGCGGACGGCCGCTCGCCGGGCAGGCCCGGATAAGCGCACCGGCCGGAAGCCGTCGAACCGGTGGCGCGCGACGCAGGCCCGCATCAGCAAGTTGCACACCGCTGTGGCCCACGCCCGGACCGATGGGCTGCACAAGCTCTCCACCCGCCTGGTGGAGGAGTTCGACACGATCGTCGTGGAAGACCTCAACGTGGCCGGGATGGTCCGCAACCGCACGCTCACCCGCGCTGTCTCCGACGTCGGGATGGGTGAGTTGCGTCGCCAGCTCGACTACAAAACCCGCTGGCACGGGCGCGGGCTCGTCGTGGCCGACCGGTTCTACCCCAGCTCGAAAACCTGCTCGGATTGTGGCGTGGTGAAAGCCAAACTGCGCCTGTCCGAACGGACCTTCACCTGCGAGCACTGCGGCCACACCGCCGATCGCGACCTCAACGCGGCCCGCAACCTCGCCCACCTGGCCGAGACCGCGGGCAGCACGTCCTCCCCGAGTTGCGGGGCGACAACAAACGAGCCCGCTGGAAACCCACGTAAGACCAGCTCGCTGGCACCGGGTACCGCCACGAGAAGACCCGCCGGGTCAACGCCGCGTAGCAATACGACGGCTCAGGAACACACTGACACGTTCCCTGCACGGATGACTCCGGCACAATGCTGGCCATGCCGATCGCTCTCCGCCTGCACGCACCGATGGCCCTGCCCTGCGACGCACCGTGCTCGGTGATCCGCGACGCTGTCGTGGACGTCGACGACACCGGGCGCGTCTTCTACTGCGGCCCCCGGTCCCAGGCCCCCGCGCGCCCTCTGGAAGCGCAGGTGCGGGAGTGCAGCGGGATCCTGCTTGCCGGGCTGGTCAACGCGCATGCGCACAGCCCGATGACCCTGCTGCGCGGAATGGGCGGCGACCTGCCGCTGCTGCGCTGGCTGCGCGAAGTCATCTGGCCGGCCGAAGCACGGCTGCGCTACTCCGACGTGCGCGCCGGGATGGAGCTCGGCAGCGTGGAGATGCTCCGCTCCGGCGTGACCACCAGTGCGGAGATGTACTTCACAGGGGAGGCCGTCGCCGAGGCGGGGCTCGCGGTCGGCTCCCGGCTGGTGCTGACTCCGGCGGTGATCTCGACCCCCGAGATGAGCGAACTCGGCAGCTGGCAGGACATGGTCGACGGGATCAGCCGCTGGATCGACGCCGACGGGCTGCGCTTCGGGCCCGGTGAGCGGATCGAGCTGGGCTACGGCCCGCACTCGGCGTACACGCTGCCGCCCGAGGCGCTCCAGGCGATCGGTGCGGCCGCGCAGCAGCGCGGAGCGCTCGTCCACACGCACGTGGCCGAAACAGCGGACGAGGACCAGAAGCAGCGCGAAACGTTCGGTTCGGTGCCGAAGCTGCTCGCGGAGCTCGGCGTGCTGGACGGGCGGACGCTCGCCGCGCACGCCGTGCACCTCGACGACGCCGACATCGACGTCCTCGCCCGCCATGGAGCCGGGATCGCGCACTGCCCCGGGTCGAACGCGAAGCTCGCCTCCGGCACCGCCCGGCTGGTCGACCTGCTCGCGGCGGGCGTCCCGGTCGGGCTGGGAACCGACGGCCCTTCCAGCAACGACGATCTGGACCTGTGGGAGGAAGTGCAGCTGGCGGGCATGCTCGCCCGGCTTTCCTCCGGAGACACCACCGCGCTGACCGCGAGCGCCGCGCTGCTGGCGGCGACTCGCGGAGGTGCGCAGGCGATGCGGCGCCCCGATATCGGCAGCCTCGAAGCGGGGAACTGGGCCGACATCGTGCACATGGACGTGGACGACCCGTCGTTCGCCACGGGGCTGGACGTGCCGGACTCACAGGTGTTGGCGAACGTGGTGTGGGCGGCCGGTTCCCGCTGCGTGCGGGATGTCTGGGTGGCAGGTGAAGAAGTGCTGCACGATCGCGAACCCACCCGGGTGGACCGCCGTTCGGTGCAGGCGGCAGCCCGGACGGCCGCTACGCACATCCGCGGCTGAGCGGAGTTCCCGTACCGGACGGGATCCGGTTGCCGAGGCGATCCGTGGGCGAACCGCCTCGGCGTTCGCTCAGGACGGGCGCACGATGATCTCGGTTTGGTGGGCGTCGGCCGAGGCGTTCACGGCCGAAACGACCGGGGCCGCGACGGAGTCCACGTGCAGGTAGCGCTCCGGCTCGAACTCGCCACCTTCCGCCGCGCGGACCTCGCGCTGCATGTCGGTGGCGACGCGGCCGGGGAAGACCGAGGTCACACGCACGCCACTGCCCGATTCCTCGGAGCGCAGCACGTCGGCGAACGCGCGCAGGGCGAACTTGCTCGCCGCGTAGGCGCCCCAGTTCGGTTTGGCCGCGAGCCCGGCGCCGGAGTTGATCAGGACCACGTGTCCCCGCGCCGCGCGCAACGCGGGCAGCAACATCCGCGTCAGCTCGGTAACGGCGAAGAGGTTCAATTCGAAGGTTCGGCGCCAGGAGTCGGCGGTGGTGTCGGCCAACGAACCCAGTTCGACGATGCCCGCGCTGTGCACGAGCACGTCGAGCCGTTCGATGTCGGCGGCGGCTGCTGCGACGGCCTCGTCGTCGGTGAGTTCGACGGGCCAGGGAGTGGCTCCGGGGAGTTCGGCGGCCAGGGAGTTCAACGCATCACCGTCGCGGCCTCCGAGAAGCAGGTCGTGCGTCTCGGAGAGGGAGCGGGCGACCGCTGCACCGATGCCACGTGAGGCGCCGGTGACCAGTGCAATCGGACGAGAAGACATGCCGCAACCGTATCCGTGCGCGTGGTGAACGCCCGAATGCGGGCAGGCCCGGCATCGCGGGGTTGACCGCGCTCGCGGTTGGCCATAGGAATCTTCGAGTGAACAGCGCTATATCGACCACGGCGGACCCGGGAAACCGGATCGTCCGCAAGGTGTCACTTCGGCTGATGCCCTTCCTCTGCCTGCTGTACTTCATCAACTACCTGGACCGGGTGAACATCGGATTCGCCGGCCCCAACGGCATGAACGAGGAACTCGGTCTGTCCCCCACGCTGTTCGGGTTCGCCGCCGGGGTCTTCTTCCTCGGATACCTGCTGCTGGAAGTGCCGAGCAATCTCGCCCTGCACCGGTTCGGCGCGCGGAAGTGGCTGGCCCGGATCATGGTCACGTGGGGCCTGGTCGCCACCGCGATGGCGTTCGTGTCGAGCCCGGCGGCGCTGATCGTGCTGCGCTTCCTGCTCGGCGTCGCCGAAGCGGGCTTCTTCCCGGGCATCATCCTCTACCTGACCTACTGGTTCCCGGCCGCGCAGCGCGCCAAGGCGGTGTCGCTGTTCATGGTGGCCGTGCCGGTTTCCAGCGCCGTCGGCGCGACCGTGTCGAGCGTGTTGATCAGTGCCGGTGACGGCGTGTTCGGCCTCTCCGGCTGGCGGTTCATGTTCCTCGTCGAAGGAGTGCCCGCGCTCCTGCTGGCCGCGGCGACCTGGTTCTACCTGACCGATCGGCCCTCCGAGGCGAAGTGGCTCACCGAAGAGGAGCGGGACTGGTTGACCGCCGAGTTGGCCGCCGAGCGGGAGCGGACCGATGCGAACCATCATTGGCCACTGCGCAAGGCGTTGACGCATCCGCGGGTGCTGGCGCTGGCCTTCGTCTACTTCGGCATCGCCTACGGGCTCTACGCGCTCGGGTTCTTCCTCCCGTTGATCATCGCCGGTTTCGAGCAGCAGTACGGCACGAACCTGTCGGTCATCCAGTCCGGCCTGGTCACCGCCGTCCCGTACGTCGTCGGTGCGGTAGCGATGGTCTTCTGGGCGGCGCACGGCGACCGCACCCGCGAGCGGGTGTGGCACGTGGCCCTGCCGATGCTGCTGGGCGGGATCAGCATTCCCGTCGCGCTCTACCTGGGCAATCCTTACGCGGCGATGGTCGCGGTGACGCTGTGCGCGGTGGGCGTGTGCTCCGCGTTGCCGACATTCTGGGCGTTGCCGAGCAGCTTCCTCTCCGGCGCGGCGGCCGCGGGCGGTATCGCGATGATCAACTCGCTCGGGAACATCAGCGGGTTCGCGGCGCCCTACGTGACCGGTGTTCTCACGGACGTGACCGGCACCCAGCGGGCCGGGCTGTGGGTCGTCGGGGTCGTGATGGTCGGGGCCGCCGCCGTCGTGCTCGCGCTGCGAGCGGCTCCCCGCACCTGACCACCGGCGTTCGCAGGACCGGAACGGCGAGCGCGAACACGCCACGAGGGCCCCTGGATGCCAGGAGCCCCCGCGCTCGCCATCCGGTCGGAGTCCCACCCCGGGCGGGGCGGGTCGGCCTCGTCGCGTCGTGGCGAAGCGACGTGACGAGGCGCCGGTCAGCGGCCGATCTCGCCGCCTCCGGCACGCCACACCGCCGCCACGGACGGGCGGGGCTGGGAGTCACCACCGTCGGGCCAGTGCGAGGTCGGTCCCTCGTCGCTCTCGCCCGGGTGCTGCACCGAGACGGTGATCAGGTCGTCCTGGATCACCGGCCCGCAGGTTTCGGCGCCGATCGGCACGGTCAGGAACTGCTTGACGTGGCCCCGCTCCGGCCCGTCCACCGGCACCGCGAACAACCCGTCGTTGGCATCCAGCCCGTTGCCGTCAGTGGAGATCCACAGGTTGCCGTGCCGGTCGAAGGCGACGTTGTCCGGGCACGAGATCGGGCTGACCGCGCTCTTGTCGAAGCCGCCGAAGTAGGTGCCGGCGTCGGCCGGGTCGCCGCAGACCAGCAGCAGGTTCCAACCGAACGCGGTGCCGGTCGCGTCGTCGTCGAACTCCAGCACGTGTCCGTGCTTGTTGCCCACGCGCGGGTTGGCTTCGTCGGGCGCGGCGTTGCCCTCGGAACCGCGGTTGGAGTTGTTGGTCAGGGCGCAGTACACGCGGCCGTTGACCGGGTTCGGCTCGATGTCCTCCGGGCGGTCCATCTTGGTGGCCCCGACCGCGTCGGCCGCCAGCCGGGTGAACACGTGGACTTCCTCGGCGGTGAAGCCGGCGACGAACGACTTGTCGCCCGCGGCCAGCGGGATCCACTCGCCCTTGCCGTCGAACGCTCCGTCCGAGGGCAGTTCGCCGCTGCCGTCGATCTCCGATTCGGGGCTGTTGCCGGTGAATCGGGCGACGTAGAGCGTGCCGTCGTCGAGCAGGGCGGAGTTGTGTCGCCGGGCGTGCGCGCTCGTGCCCTTCTTGACCTTGCCGCGGGAGATGAACTTGTAGATGTAGTCGAACCGCTCGTCATCGCCCATGTACGCGACGACGCGACCGTCGTCGGCGACCTTGACGGTGGCACCTTCGTGCTTGAACCTGCCGAGCGCGGTGTGCTTGATCGGGGTCGAGTTCGGATCGTTCGGGTCGATCTCGACCACCCAGCCGAACCGGTTCGGCTCGTTCGGCTCCTGCCCGATGTCCCAACGCTTGTCGAACAGCTCCCACTTGCGGTCGCTGGCGCCTGCGCTGAAGCCGTAGCGGTCGAGGCGTTCCTTCGCCTTCGGGTCGGTCACGGCGTCGGCGTTGGCGAAGTACTGGTGGATGTTCTCCTCACCGGAGAGCACCGTTCCCCACGGGGTGACACCGCCCGCGCAGTTGTTCTGCGTCCCGAAGATGCGCGTGCCGGTCGGGTCGGCGGAGGTCCGGAGCAGTTCGCTGCCCGCCGCGGGGCCGCGCACCTCGAACTCGGTGTTGAGCGTGATGCGGCGGTTGAAGCCACTCGGCTGCGGGGTGAGTCCGCCCTTGGGATCCCGGCCGACGAGGACGACTGACAGGCCGTGCGCGGCCCACGCGGTGCGAACCTGCTCTTCGGTGGGGTTCGCCTCGTCGTAGTCCGGGAACATGCGGACTTCGGTGGTGTACTCGTGGTTGACCACCAGCAGGGCGGTGTTGCCGTGGCCGCCCAGCGGGATCAGTCCGGCGAAGTCGTTGTTGTAGCCGAACTGCTGTTCCTGCGCCTCGGGGGTCTGGTTGTGGAAGTCGAACTCGGGGCCGCCGGGCACGATCGGGTCGCCCCAGCGGATCACGATGCCCTGCTCATAGCCTTCCGGAACCACGAGCGCGTCCCGCGAGTTGGGCGCGACCGGCTTGAAGTCGGTGCCGGGAGTGGGTTGCCCGGAGGCCGCGGCGCCGGGAGCCTGCCCCGGCTGGGCGACAGCCGCTCCGCCGAGGGCCGCCGCCCCACCGACCGACAGTGCCAGCACACCACTTGCCTTGAGGGCTCCGCGACGGCTCAGCACGTTCTCGACGATGTCGCCGAAGTAGGCGTTGTCCGAGGTGTTGGGCGCGTCGTGGGCGCAAGCGTTGCCGCACCGGTACTTGCACGTCAGGGAAGAGCGGCGAGCCGAGTGGTTCGACAGCAGGGGGAGCGGGATGACTCGCCCGTTATCCGGCTGGGAAGGCAAGCGGACCTCCATGAGCGCTTCGGTGGGAACACCGGAACGCTATGCGGCCCAAGCGAGGAAACTCGGACGAAAAGGTGAACGGACTTCGAACTCGAGAAGCCCACTTGTACTCACTCGTCCGAGTGAAATGCCGGGCAATGAGCTGCGCCGGTTCGTCGAGGAACCGACACAGCCCATGCCTGACTCACCGCCAGACGGCCACCACGGAGGGGCGCGGTTGCGACTGACCGCCATCCGGCCAGTGCGAGGCCGGGTGGTCGGCGTCAGCACCGTCCACCTCACCCGGGTGCTGCGCCGAAACCAGCACCAGATCACTCCCGATCACCGGCCCGCACGCTTCCGCACCACGCGGCACGCTGAGGAACTGCGACACGTGACCTCGCTCCGGGCCGTCCAGCGGCACCGCGTACAAACCGTCGTTGTAGCCGAGTGCCGCCTTTGAATCCGTGGTGATCCACAGGTTTCCGGCCGCGTCGAAGGCGAGGTTGTCCGGACAGGCGATCGGCGAGACCTCGCTCTTGTCGAACCCGCCGAAGTAGGTGCTCGGATCGTCCGGATCACCGCACACCAGCAGCAGCCGCCACGCGAACGCGGTCCCGGCCGCGTCGTCGTCGATCTCCAGGACTTGGCCGTGCTTGTTCTCGTCTCGGGGGTTCACCTCGTCCGCACCGGCCTCGCCCTCGGTGCCGCGCAGGGAGTTGTTGGTCAGCGCGCAGTAGACCCGGCCGGTGTTCGGATGGGGCTGCACGTCCTCCGGCCGATCCATCTTCGTCGCGCCGACCGAATCCGCCGCGAGCCGGGTGAACACGTACACCTCGTTCGCCGTCATCTCCGGCACGAAGCTGACGTCGTTGTGCGCCAACGGGATCCACTCTCCCCGGCCGTCGAACTCGCCGTCGGAGGGCAACCGGCCGCTGCCGTCGATCTCCGATTCGGGGCTGTCGCCGGTGAACCGGGCGACGTACAGCGTGCCCGCATCGAGCAGGCCCATGTTGTGCCGGCGCGCGTGCCCGCTCGCACCGGGTTTCACGCGACCGTCCGAGACGAACTTGTAGAGGTACTCGAACCGCTCGTCATCACCCATGTAGGCCACGACCCGGCCGTCGTCGGCCACGTGGACGTTCGCGCCCTCGTGCTTGAACCGGCCCATCGCGGTGTGCTTGACCGGCGTGGACTCCGGGTCGTACGGGTCGATCTCGACGATCCAACCGAACCGGTTCGACTCGTTGACCTGCTTGGCCAGGTCCCAGCGGGAGTCGAACCGTTCCCACTTGCGCTCCGTCGGGCCGGCTTCGAACCCGTAGCGTTCGAGCCGGGCCCGCGTGTCCGGATCGGTGACCTGCTCGGCGTTGGCGAAGTAGAAGTGGATGTTCTCCTCACCCGACAGGATCGTGCCCCACGGCGTCACCCCGCCCGCGCAGTTGTTCATCGTGCCGAAGGCGGTGGTGCCGGTCGGCTCCGCCGGAGTCTTCAGCAGGTCGCTGCCCGCGGCCGGTCCGCGCAGTTCGAACCGGGAGTTCAGGGTGATCCGCCGGTTGAGCCCGTCCTGGAGCACTCGGGGCGCACCCGACCCGGTTTCGAGAACGACCACCGAAAGCCCGTGCGCCGCCCACGCGACCCGGACCTGGTTCTCCGTGGGGTTGTCCGGGTCGTAGCCCCGGAACAGGAACTCCTCCGAGGTGTACTCGTGGTTGTTCACCATCAGTCGCCGGTGCCCCGGCAACGGCAACAGGGCGCAGAAATCGTTGTTGAAGCCGAACTGCCCCGCCTGCGCCTCGGGCGTCTGATCGTCGAAGTCGAATTCCGGCGCACCCGGCAGGATCGGGTCGCCCCAGCGAACCACGACCCTCTGCTCGTAGCCCTCCGGGACGACCACGGCGTCCTCGGTGTTCGGCTGCACGGGGACGAAATCCCACCCGCGGGGCGAGTTTCCCGAGGCGGACGGAGCCGCGGCCGCACCGTTCGCGAGCGTGCCGGTGACCGCACCCCCGACCGCGACCACGGCACCTGCCCGGAGCAGTCCGCGCCGGTTGATCGCCCGCTGGACGAGATCACCGAAGTAGGTGTTCTCCGAGGGGTTCGGCGGGTGCTTCGCGCACTGGTCACCGCAGCGGTAGCGGCACGTGGCGCTCGCCCGGCGCGGGGTCAGCAGCGGCAGCGCGAGCCGCTCGTCATCCGGTCGTGGTGACACCCGGAACCTCCCAATGCTTCGAGAATGATCACAGGAGGTTATGCCACCACTACCGAACAGTGAACAGTTCTGGGAAAGACGGCGATTCTTGCTGCCCGTGAATCACCCGATTCACGCCTGTTCGCCGACAACGGCGGCCTCCGCTGGGACCTAATGCGGATCACGTCCGCGCGAACCGATCAACAACAGTCCGGCCAGGAGCATGCTCGACGTCGTCGGGATCCCACGGGTACGTCGAGGCGGTGCGAGCCATTGCCGCGACATGGGAGCGCCACCCGCACTATCGGGCCGCGTGGACCTGACCCGGGTCGCGCAAGATCGAGATCACGCGTGCAACAAGCGGGTCATCGAGTCGCTGATCAAGGCCGATGCCTTCGACTCGCTCGGGCTCACTCGCATGGCGCTGACCCAGCACCACGAGGCGGCGGGCGACGCCGTGATCGGCATCAAACGCCACGAGGCGATGGGTCAGTTCGACTTGTTCGGCGGTGCCGACGACACCACAGACACCGACGACACCTCACCGCTGGCGCATCTTCAGTTCACTGACGAGGAATGGCCACGTAAGCAACTGCTCGCGTACGAGCGGGAAATGCTCGGTCTCTACGTCTCGGCGCACCCCTTGGACGGGGCCGAGCGGTTGCTGGCGCCGTATCAGGACACCAGCATCGCCGAACTCGTCGGTGGGGAACGTGAGTCCGGCGGCAACGGCAAGGAAGAAGCCAAGATCGCCGGGATGATCTCGGGGATCCAGCGGCGCCTCAACAAGAATGGACAGCCCTGGGCAATCGTCACACTGGAGGACTTCGACGCCAGCGTCGAGGTGCTGTTCTTCCCGAAGTCCTACGAGCTGTTCTCCGACTGCTTGGCCGAGGACAACGCGCTGGCGGTCAAAGGCCGGGTCAACGAGCGTGAGGGCGAGGTCAGTGTGTTCGCCTCGGACGCGGTGCCGGTGGACATCGCCGCGGCCGAGCACGCGCCCAGCTCCGAACCACCGTTGGTACTGCGCGCCGACGCCAAGAAGATCGACAAAAACACGGTTGCCGAGCTGCGCGACACGCTGGGCGCTTATCACGGCGCGTCCCCGGTGCACATCCACTTGGGTGCCACACGGCTCGAACTACCAGCGTGGCCGGTCAAGGTCTGCACCGAACTCGTCTCCGAACTCAAGTCGGTGCGAGGCATCGCGATCGAACGTGCGGGCTCGGCATGACGAACGAGTGATGCCGTCGAATCCGAGGATCGTCGACGTGTGGACACATCGAGACCCCTCACCCGAGGAGACACGAAACGGACATTGGCGCGAATCCGTAACAATACGGGTGCGGCCGATGACAATCCGCCATCCGGGCATCCACTGTCGGCCGTATGTTCGAGTTCGCACTAATCATGCTGGGGGTCGCGGCGCTCGCTGTCGCGGTCACTGCGCTCGCTGTCGCGGTCGCGGCACTGCGCCGTGCATCCCGCGCGGAGCGGGATACACACCAAACGGAACGCAAGGTCGTCGCACACGAGGCGGCGCGGCGGCTCGCGGACACACCAGAGCAGTCGATTCCGGCTTCGCGCCGCCCGTGGTACCTACAGTCGGTCCGCGACGCCGGAAAGCCCCTCACGGCGGTGTGCGCCGGAGTGGCGGCGGTGTGCGCCGGAGTGGCGGCGGTGGTCATCCGACAGCGCACCGCGTTCGCACTGGCCGCTGCCACCGCCGCATCGATCGCCGTGGCCGTGTTCGTCAACCCGGACAACCAGGGCGATCGAGCGTCGCCGGCCACGCCTCTCCCGTTTGCGACCGACTCGACACCGGGCGCGTTCGAGCTGCCCCCCAATCTGTTTTCCGTGCCATCACCGCCCGTTCCGAGGTCGTCGGTCGTGCCGACCGCGTCGACCGACCACCAGACCGCCACACCGACCGTGCCGTCACCGCCCGATGCAGCCGCGGACACCCTTGTCGAGGCGACGAACCCCACAACGGGAACCCACACCCCACCGCCGACTTCCTCGGACCCCACGACGAACAAGCCAGCGCCACGTGACGGTCGGGACGATGCGCCGTGCGCCAATTCACCGACGGCATGGCAATGTGTCGAGCCGCGCCTCGTCGAGGAACTGGTCAATCACATCCGCGACTCGATCGGCGCTTTCAGCCGATCCGAATAGAACAAGGATCCACATCACCGCCGCCGATCCGGCGACCGTTTGACCATTACCGAGCAGTCAACAGCCGTGGGAAAGACGGCGATTCTCGCCGTCCACGCACCGGCCGATTCAGGTCCTCACACCTGCTCACCGACGACGGCGGCCTCCGAGGGCACCCGGTGCGGGTCGCGTCCGCCTGAACCGATCAGCAGTAGTCCGGCCGCGAGCACACACAGCACCGCACCGACGGCGAACGGCGCCTGCACGAATCCGAGCCACCCGGCGACGTGGCTGACCAGGGTGGCCGCGACAGCACCTCCCAGCCAACGGCAGAAGTTGTAACCCGCGCTGGCCACCGGGCGGGGCGCCGAGCTGACGCTCATCGCGGTGCCGGTGAACAGGGTGTTGAGCAGACCGGAGGCGACACCGCTGGCGACGACCCCGATCACGACGACCGGTGTGGATCCGACGGTCATCACCACGAGAACGACCGCGTACGCCAGCACCGCGAACACGGTGGCGTGCACTTCGCCGAAGCGGGCCGCGAGCTTCGGAGCGAGGGCGACACCGGCGATCGCCACGCAGACGCCCCAGCCGAAGAAGACCAGACCG
This sequence comes from Parasphingorhabdus pacifica, assembly GCF_054779195.1. Lineage (NCBI taxonomy): Bacteria > Pseudomonadati > Pseudomonadota > Alphaproteobacteria > Sphingomonadales > Sphingorhabdaceae > Parasphingorhabdus > Parasphingorhabdus pacifica. The sequence continues at coordinate 324,547 of NZ_BAAGYS010000007.1, read as the reverse complement.
ACCGCGATCGGCCCGAATCCGAGGACGAAGGGCGACCAGGCGAGCACCACGAAGAACGATGCCGTGTACAACGCCGAGCCCACCGAGGTGCGCAGCAGGCCGCCGTGCCGGAGCGCCCGCAGCGGATCGAGTAGCCGGACCCGGGGCCGCCCGCTCGGATCGTCGGCAGGCAGGAATCCGGCCGCGAGGACCAGCGCGACGGCCATCAGCAGCGCGGTACCGGCGAACGGCCCGCGCCACGAGATGTTTCCGAGCAATGCGCCCAGCAGAGGACCGGCGGAAAGACCGATGCCCAGCGCGGCCTCGTAGAGCAGGATCGCGGCTTGCTGACCACCACTGGCTGCGCCGACGATCACCGACAGCGCGGTCGCGATGAAGAACGCGTTGCCCAATCCCCACACCGCGCGCAACGCGACGAGCTGCGTGATCGAACCCGCGAGCGCGCAGGCGATGGTCGCGAGCACGATCAGGACGAGCCCGGTGACCACGGTCCGCTTCGCGCCGAACCGGGCGCTGAACGCCCCCGTCACCAACATCGCCACGACCTGCACTCCGAGGTAGGACGAGAACAGCAGGGTCACCTGTTCGGGCCCGGCGTCGAGCGCTTCCGCGATCGACAGCAGGATCGGATCCACCAGCCCGATGCCCATGAAGGCGATCACGGCCGCGAACGCGGTGATCCAGACGGCCTTCGGTTGTCCTTTGAACACGTCCAGCAGCCGGGTGTCGGGTGCGCTGCTCATCGTTCGGCCCCTCCTCGGCGAGTTCGCCCCGGCGCGGTCGGTTCCCAGGGCGGCACGACTGCGCTTCGGCACGACGGCGCTTCGGCACTGAATGGCTGCCCGCGACCGTGCGGCGATCCCGGTGGAGAACTCGCGGTTTCGATTCCATTTGCAAGGCTAACTAAATTGTTCGGGAGGAGCCAGCTCCCGAGAGCAGACGCACACCGGTCACCGCGTGGCGAGCGAGCCACCGGCCCGGCGCCCTCCTAGGATTGCCGCGTGCGACCAGCAGCAGTGATCTTCGACCTCGACGGAGTCCTCGTGGACTCCGAACAGCTCTGGGACCGGATCCGGCGGGAAGTCGTCGCCGAGAACCACGGCGAATGGGCGAACGGCGCCACCGAAGCGATGATGGGCATGAGCACTCCCGAATGGGCGCGCTACCTGGTGGTGGAACTCGGCACCCGGCTCAGCGAGGAAGAAGTCGCCACCACCGTCATTGATCGGATGGCCCAGCAGTACGCCGACGGGCCGCCGGTACTCCCGTACGCCACCGAAACCCTCCGGGCCGTGGCGGACGACTACCCCACGGCCATCGCCAGCTCGGCTCCCCCACGCATCATCCGGGCCTACCTGGACGCGACCGGCCTCAACGGCACCATCCGGCACACCGTCTCCAGTGAGGAGGTGGGTGCTGGAAAACCGGCGCCGGACGTCTACCTCCGAGCCGCGCGCGAGCTCGATCAGCCCGCCACCCGTTGCGCGGCCGTCGAAGACTCCAGTAGCGGTCTCCGCGCGGCAGCGGCGGCGGGCACGACCGTGTTCGCCATCCCCAACCCGCACTTCCCACCGGCCGACGACGCGCTCGAGGGAGCGCACCGCGTGCTGCGCGACATCAGTGAGCTGCCCACAGCCCTGCGGGAACTCGGCACGCACCCGCCCACCTGACCGGCCGGACCGCCGCGGGCCACGGACCGCGAGCCGACCGCGCCCCGGCGGATCATGCCGGGTCGCGGTTGCCGCGAATCCGCTCCAGAGACCGGATCGCGGCCCGCACCATCCGTTCGTCGGGATGCAGCCGCGCGAGCACCTCCAGCACGACACCGGCCCTGCTGTGCGTGCTCCTGGGGATCTCCTCGATCATCGCGAGCTGGTTCGGTGACGTGCGCTGCCGGAACTCCGCGAGGAACAGCTCGGGATCATCCAGCGCGGTCAACCCCATCCCGTCCAGCGCGAACAACAGCTCGTCCCCCGGCCGTGGCTGCACGGCCTCGGCGACCGGGCGGGGCCACAGCCACATCCGCGCGGCCGGGCCGGCCACCGGGTCCTCGCACAGGCCGAGCACCGCGTCCTGCCCGGCCGTCCCGGTGTGTTCCAGCAGCCACAGCGCGGACAACCGCACCGCGGGATCGTCTACCCTGCACAACAGGTCGGCGACTTCGGCGCTCGCGGCCTCGGCGCCGCCACGATCGGCGATCCACGCGGCGATGGCCGCCTCGACCGCATCCGGTGGACTGGTCGGCATGGCCAGCACCAGCACCTCGATCGGGCAGTCGACCACGTCCTGCACGCTCGGTGCCAGCAGGCCGGCGGAACGCAGCGATTCACGAGCCGCCCACAGTCCCAGCGGCAACAACTCGACCATCGTCCGATCGGCCCGCACTTCGTCGGGGGTGGCGGCGTCGATGTTCGCGATGTCCTCGGCATCGCTGGTGGTGAAGCTGCGGACGACACCCATCAGCTCCCACTGGTCGAGCATCCGACCCAGCATCCGCCGAACCGTCTCCCGAACCGGGGCGGTCCTGGACCCGTCCGCCACGTCCGTCCGCATCGAACTCACGGTCGTGTTCACCAGGATCTCCAGCGGCAGCGCGTCGGTCTGCGAGTAGAGCGCGCACAGCACCTCCCGCACCAGGTCGGCGAACGCCTCGCCATCGCCGCCGAGCAGTGCGAGCGCACCCACGTCCGCGCCGAAAACGTCTTCGCACCGCGCGAAGCTGTACCACAACCGCGTCCACAGCAGTCCCGGCTCCGCCAGCAGCGGTTCACTGACCTGGGTTCTCACCAACCGCTTTCCCGCCACCCGGAGCAGGTTGGCCCGCTCCGACCACTCCACGAGCATCCGGGTGGTGAACCGGCCGACGCCGCCGTCGACCAGTTCCGCCAGCTTTGCGGTCAACTCGTTCAGGTCCGACTCGGATAGGCGGCCCGCGTCGAGGTCCCGACCGCTGCCCACCCATTCCTGCAGGGCTAGGACCAGCGGCAGCAGCGCACTTCGCGGTGCCTCCACGTCCGGGGTGTTCTCCTCCGGGAGCAGCATCGGCGGTAGCCAGTAGGCCGGGGATTTCGGTGTATCCGTCGACTCCCGTTGCTCGACATCGGCGACGAGATCGCGGTCGAGCCCCGCCTCGCCGGACTCGACGGCCAGGAAGAACTCCGCCACGGCCTCCTCGTCCTCGGGGTCCACGCCGTGTTCCCGCATGGCAACCGTGAAGAACTTGGTCACGCCCCACGCGGCCGGCTCCACCATCGCGGCCAGGTAATCGGGGGTGGCCCGGTCGATCGCCGCGTGCACCGCTTCGGACCCGGTGCTCTCCATCAGCAGGCCGATCCCGGCGAGGAAATCGATCCAGCGGTGCAGTACCCGTGGCGGTCCCGACCAGTCGTCGAGCACCAGCACGCGCGGCACGACCTCGACGAGGAAGCGCCGCACGTCCGGCTCACGCCACCGCGCGAGCAACCCGTCGCGGGTGAGCTTGTCGTCGAGCAGCAGCTCCACCAACTCGGCCGTATCGTCCCCGGGCTCCGCGCACGCGTTCACGAACAGCTCGATCAAGCTCTGCTTGACCTCGGTGTACTGATCGACCTCTCCGTGCAGGAAAGCGGTTCGCATGTCGTCGGCCTTTCGCCACGGGTTCGCGGAGGTTTGGGCAAGAGGTCAGTATCCGAACATCGGACCGCCGACAGCCGACTCCGCTGCCTCCGCGTGTCGGACGCGGTCGACCGAACGTAGGTATGTCTCTCGGTACATCTCCCGCTTCGCATCCGGCGGACCCGGCGGATAGTTGTTGCTACGTCCGCAAGGGACGAAAGGAAGGAAATCCGGTGCTCATCCGCCCCACACCCCTCCCGTGCCCTGGCGAAGTGCGGCGAACGGCACCGGTCGAACCGGGACGTGCGACGGCCGGACATCGCCGGGAGGTGAGGTGATCGAGGCCAGCCAACCGGCCTCGATGCGAGCCCGGCACAAGCCCGGAACCACCCGTTCGTGGGAGGAGGTCAGTTTGCAGATATCCGGACCACAGGTCCCCTGTCGAGCGACCTGCACTCCGGTATTCGACGAGGTGGGGCGTAGGACGGTCACATGACCACCTGCCCCACCTCGTCGCCGACCAGCGAATGAACAGAGTGATGCAGACAACCTCGGAAGATCAATTGAAGACGGCCGAACATACTCGCGGCCCCGGTTCGCCGTACCGAAGTTTCGGCTGGGTGGTCGATGAGCTGGACCCCGCCGGAACCCCACGACTGGTGATCGGCGATGTGGACGCTCTGCTCATGCCGGACGAGCTGGCAGCGCAGGTCCACCACGTGCTCTCGATTCACCTGCTCGCCGGTGCGGTCATCGGCTACCGAGAGCAATGGGCGTTGCTTACCGGGGCCGCCGGAAACAATGCGGTACCCACCGACCTCGCGGGATGGAACGTCGCCGGGTTCCTGCCCGGAGACCGGCTGACGCTGCCGTTCGAGACGATGCCGGGCGCAGAAGCCCGATGGATCCAACACCCGGACCCCACACGGCCGCAGCCGCCGTGGCAGACGGTCGTGTCCGCGACTCGTCGGGCGATGTCCCTCGCCCACACCGGATAGCCGCTACCGGGCCACGCCGACCGGCCCCGTCAGTCGTCCTCGGCGTGGTTCTCGGTGACCCACACGGCCACTTGCGCGCGGGATGTGAACCCGAGCTTGACCATGATGTGCTCGATGTGACTGTCTGCGGTGCGCTTGGCGATCACCAGCCGTTCGGCGATCTGCCGATTCGACAAACCCCCGGCCACCAGCTGCGCCACCTCACGTTCCCGCGGCGTCAGTTCGGACGCCGGCGCACCGTCGGCGGTGCGCTCACGCTCGCCCAACGCGTACGCCATGAACTCGTCGAACGACAGCGCCCGGCCCTGTTGCGCGATCCGTCGAGCATCCCCGGACACTCGCACCCGCTTGGCGCACTCGGTGTGCCAACTCCGATAAGGCGCGATGCCGAACAGATCCATTCCGGTCCGGAATCGCGCACTACCCGCCTGCAGCACCCCGGCACGCTCGATCCGCCCCTGCGCGGCAGCCACCCAGGCCAGCATCTCGGTGCACAGCACAATTCCCATCCGGTCGTCGAACCGAACCTTGCTCCGCAACGCCTCCACGGCCAGCGCCTCCACCGCGTCCACATCGCCGTCCACCCACGCGACCAGGGCGAGCGCAGCCTGCGCCCACGACCGGCCCCACAGCTCCCCGTGCTCTTCGCAGATCGCCAGGCACCGCCCGCACAACGCCTCGGCCCGTTCCGTCTCCCCGCGGGAAACCGACATCAGCGCCAGGTTCACCAAGCTGATCAGCACCAGAGCATTCGGTTTGACCATGCCCTCGCGGCTCACCGCCGAGAAGAGCTTCGAAGCCGCGGCCTCCACCTCACCGTCGAGCACATCGATCATGCCCTCGACGTGCTCGGTCTGGAGCAAGGCCGTGGCGTCCCCCAGCCGCCCGGCCAGATCGCGGGACTCGTGCAGCAGCGCCCGTCCCCGCAGCAGATCCCCTTGCAATCCGCTGACCAGGGCCGCGGCCACCAGGCACGCCGCCCGTTCCTCGCTCGTCTCCGGAGCCTCCCGCAGCGCCCGGTCCAGCCAATGGCGCCCGTCCCGCAACGCGCCCGCGCCGACCCAGTAGAACCGTAGCGCTGCTACCAGCCGCAGCGCCTCGTGACCTTCTCCCGGCTCGCCGAGGCTGAATTCCAGCGCCGAGTAGAGGTTGGCCTGCTCCTCGCGCAGCCGGGTCAACCATTCGAGCTGCCGCGAGCCCAGCCACTCCGCGTCGGCGCGCTCGGCCAACTCCAGGTAGTGATCGCGGTGCCGCCTGCGCCGCGTCAACTCGTCGACGTCGTCGCCGAGCCGACTCCGGCCGTACTCGCGGATGGTTTCGAACAGCCGGTAGCGTGCCGGCTCGCCCGGAGCGCCTTCCCTCGTGAGCACCGACTTTTCGACCAGCCCGGCAACACCGTTGAACACGTCGGTCGAAGACATGCCGTTGCCGGAGCACACTGCTTCGGCCGCCTCCAGATCGAACCCGGTGACGAACACCGACAGTCGCGTCCACACGGCTCGCTCGTTGGGGGAGCACAGTTCGAAGCTCCAATCGACCGCGGCCCGCAGCGTCTGGTGTTGCGGCACCGCGTCCCGATCCCCGCTGGTCAACAGCTGATACCGATCGACGAGCTTGGAGAGGATCTCGTCCACCGACAGCGACCGCATCCACACCGCGGCGAGTTCGATGGCCAGCGGCAACCCGTCCAGCTGCTTGCACAACCGGGCGACGGCCAGCTCGTTTCTCGGCCCCAGCTCGAAGCCGGGAAGCACCGCCGCTGCCCGTTCGGCGAACAGCCACATCGCCTCCCCGCCGGGGAGCCCCCGAACCCGTCCTCCCGGTGCGTCCACCGTATCGACCGACATCGGCGGAACCGGCCAGGTGCGTTCACCGCCCACGTTCAGCGGCGCCCGGCTGGTGGCCAGGATGCGGACGTCGGGCGCTGCCGCCAACAGCAGCCCGACCAACCTGGCGCATTCGTCGAGCAGGTGTTCGCATCCGTCCAGGACGAGCAGCAGCCGCTTGTTCACGAGCCGGTCGGCGAGCACCTCACCCGCATCTCCCGTGGTGCCGTCGGAACCCCCGATCGCATCGAGGACCGTCCGGTCGAACAACGCGGAATCCCGCACGCGTCCCAGTTCGACGATCCACACCCCGTCCGGGAAGGTGCGGCGGAGCTCGCGCGCCACGCGCAACGCCAGCCGGGACTTGCCGACTCCCGCCACCCCGGTCAGCGTCGCCAGGTGCGAGGTCGACACCAGTCGCTTGATCTGGGGCAGAGCGGAACGGCGCCCCACGAAGCTCGTGAGGTCGTCCGGAAAGCTGCCCGCCACCCGAACAGTCACTTCGGCCACCGCATTCGGCCTACGCCAACCCTGCCCCCAGTCTAGGCCGCTCCGGCGACTTGCAGCGCCACGCAGGACGCGGCCCTCCGATCGGGCGTGGCCGGCGGCGCGCCCACGGTCCAGCGCACCCGACTCGGTCGCGACCGGGAAGGGACCGGCGGATCGCAGGACACCGTTCAACACCGGGCTATCGGTCCGTCTTCCGGACGTGGTGGTAGTGGTCGCGAGCCAGGCGGCGCAGCTCACGCACCACCGGGCGGACGATCCCCGAGCTCGGTTGCCGCGGGGTGGCCGGCACCGGGCCGGTTTCCCGGCCGCGCAGGAACTGGTGACCGAGCGAACGGGCATGCCGGAATTCGGCTGTTCCCAGCAGCACCGTCGTGATCAGCCCGAAGATGTTCAGCGGGAGCCACAGGTGAACCGGGACACCGTTGGTGTCGTTGGTGGCGATCTCCTCGATGCTGATCGCCGCCGCGAACACGGTGGTCGCGACCGGCGCGAGCAGCGGATTGACCTCGCTTATCCACAGGCAGCTGCGGACGGCCCAGTAGAACGTGCACATCACGAACGGCACGCACCACAGCAATGCGACGACGCCCAACGGAATCATCGGCAGCACCAACAGTCCGACCGGCGTGCCGAACAAGAGGATCAGCGCCGTCACGATGCCGACAACGATCCCGAGCGGCAGCGGAATGGCCACGAGCAATCCGAGCCCGGCACGCTTGACCATGCTCAGCAACCCCTGCCGCAGCTTCGGGCCGTACCCGTACTGCCGCGCATCGATCGCCATCAGGATCGCCGCGGGCGCCCCCACGAACACCGCGAGCTCGATGGTCGAAAACCCCTTGCCCGTCAGGTCCCAGACCAGATCTTCCCACTGGTACTGGATGGTGGTGAGCACGACCACGGCCAGCCCGACCACGGCCCGCCAGAAACCGAGCCGGTCCAGCAGCTGGTCCCTCGGCTGCGGGCCGACCTCGGGCTTGAACAGGTATCGGGCGGTCAACCACGGGAAAACCACGACGGCTAACCCGGAAACCACCCGGTTCGGCTCCCCCACGGCGGTCGGCCCCGCGGTCGCGGCAACCTGGCGTGCCCTCCGCTTCCGGAGCACGAAACGGACGATCGGGGCGAACGGTGTCGCGATCCCGCGCCCCAAGGCGGCGAAAAACGCCGCGACTGGCCGGAAAAGCGACGCCACGGCGTTGCTGATGGTTGCCGCGATACCGCGCACCCGGCCCCAGCGCCGCGGCGAACCTTCCACGACAGCAACGGTTTTCGGGAACGCTTCGGCCCGCACCCAGAACGGCCGCCGCCGATCGGAATCCCGCAGCCCGCGAGGCAACACCGGAACCTCGAACAACGCAACACCGTCGTCCTCCACCGCCGGCTCCGGCAGCGCTTCCGCCACCGGTTCCGGCCCGCTTCGGAATCGGCAGCCGATCAGCCGCGCCCGCCGGAACTCGAATACCGCGAGCACCAGCGTCCCGACAACTCCGCACCCGATCAGCGCGAACCACCAAGGCGTCGGCAAGCCCTTCGAGTCGAGCTCGACCACCTCCCGCCCGGTGATCAGCAGCATCAACGACGCCGAACCGATCGGCCCGAACAGCGGGTGCAGCTCGCCCAGCCACAGTCCGGACCGCGCACCCCAGTACACGGCGCAGGCACCGAACAGCGGAAGCCACACGTACACGAGGAGCACCCCGGTGCTGAAGCTGAGCGCGTGGTCATCCTCGGTCGGCTCCATTCCGACACCTGTTTGCCACAGCACCAGCAACGGCAACGCGATGCAGACCGCACCAAGTATCAGCCGCCACAGCAGCCGCAACGCACCTGGCAGCAGCTCGGTCCGATGGCCAGAGCGGGTCACGGCGAGCAGCACGACGAACAGCACCGGAGCGAGCAGTGAGGCGGGCAACCAGATGTGCGTCAAGGTGTCCCACGAGCCGGAGAGGATGGTTTGCCACGGCTGCGCGAAGTTGGCGGTCGCCAGCGTCACCACCAGTGCGGCGAGCACCGCACGCGAGGACGCGAGCAGCGTCAGCTCCCGATCCCGAAGCCGTTCACCGGTCTTCGGCTTGAGCAGGAACCGCGCGGCCGTCCACGGCACGACCGCGGCCAGGAAAGCCCGCTTGGCTTGGCCCGTCCCGGGCTTTCGCTCGAAGTAGTACGGCTGCGGCGGATACGGCGCTGCTGGATATGGGGCGGCTGGATATGGGGCGGCTGGATACCCACTCGGATGCGACGGATATTGCCAGGGCGGCTGTTGTGGCTGCGGCGGATACGGTTGCGACGGATACGGTTGCGGCGGATACGGCTGAGCCTGTGATTGCCCCGGCTGCGGCGAATGGGGCGGCTGCGCCTGCGTCGGGTACGGCTGTTGCCCACGCTGCGAGTTCGGCTGATGCTGCTGCGCTGACATACGCCCCCGTGCGCTACCGGACCGGAAAATCCGATCTTGGCAGAGTTGGCAGGGCCATCAGGGCAGAATGCCAACAACTCCGCAAAACCCGGTGCGTCGCGGGGGTTTCCGGGCTTCAACAACACGCGGCTTCAACAACACGCGCATCTCGGCGGGTCAGCTCTCACAAACGGCGCGGCTCTTAAACGGCGCGCGTCACAAGAGCACGTGTCGCACCGGCTCGCGTCGCAACGGGCACGCGTAAACCCGCAACCGGACTTCGCCGAACACCTTGCCGGGAACTTCAAACCAACCATCGGCCGCACCGCCGCGTTCCATGAGGGCCAAGTCGATACTCCACCCGGATGGCCCAATCCCACCCCACGCCGCACGGGTGCGGTCGAGATGCGACCGAAAACGAAGTGCAGCGGGAATAGCGAACCGCCCAGCGCCCGGGCTACTCCTGGGCCATGTCGACGAAGCGGCTGTAGTGCAGCTGGTGGGCGACGGTGACCGTGGAGGTCGGACCGGCACGGTGCTTGGCCAGCATCAGGTCCGCCTCGCCCATCCGGGGATCATCCCGTTCGAACGCGTCCGGCCGGTGGATCAGGATCACCACGTCCGCGTCCTGCTCCAGACTGTTGTGCAGGACGATCCCGTCGGCGATGAAGTTGTGCGTCTCGTCGACCGTCGCATCGAACACCGGCTGCTCGCCGATGCTGGTGATCTCCACGATCTCGTCCCACCGGACATCGCCGGTCGACAGCGCCTCCGGCCCCGTGACCACGCCGTGCTCCTGTCCACAACCGACGACGTCCGTCGAACGCTGTCCAGGAAGACCCGTTCCGGCCAGGAACGGGAACTGGTTCGCGGCTGTGTGGAGGTGCACCTCGTATCGATCGCGGCCGTGCGGATTCGACTCGACCCGGAGCTGTGCGGGCACGTCGAGGCGCAAGAGGAGCCGGGCGAGATCGTCGGCCAGCCGCTTGCTCGCCGTCGACCAGCAAGAGCGCGCGGGCTGCTCGTCCTCGCCCGCGATGCGGTCCGCCGGCCGTTCGTCGTGTCCCGGAGAAACGATGGACAGGTGCCGGAGGAAAAGGGCGATCTGCTCGTTCGGCAGCGCGAACACCGCGTCCGGAACGAACTTCTCGTCCGCGGGCACGGTGCACAGTCCGAGCTCGCCGAGCCAGGCGACGAAGTGCTCCGAGGCTTCCGCAACGCTCGGCGAAGCCGGCTCGTCGGCTCGCCCTTCGACCACGACCGAGCCGTCCCCGATGAGGTGCGCGAGCAGCACGACTTCCGGATCAGCCATCGGCTTGACCCACATCGGTTCGGGCGTCGTGCACGGTGCGGCGACCCGGCTCCCCACCGCCAGCTCCCCGAGCGGGTGCCACCCGTCGACCGTCCGCATCGGGTGGTTCGCGGTGGCTTCCACCTCGCGACCGGAAGCCAGCCGAACCCTGAAAGCCTCCTTCACGCCGCTGGAGAACACGTTCGTGATCGGGCGCGCGACCATCTTCAGGTTCTCGTCCAGCGACCACACCCAAGGCCGGTCACCGGTTTCCATGAGTTCCCCGAAGGTGACCTCGGCGCCGTTGTCCGCCCGCAGCAGTCTCGTCCCGCTCGTCAGACAGCCCGATTCACGCAGGTCGGAGAGCTGGGGCTTCTTGTCGTTGCGCTGCTCGGGACCACGGTTGAGCTGCGAGATCGCCACCACCGGCACTTCGAGTTCCTTGGCCAGCAGCTTGAGGCTTCGGGAGAACTCCGAAACCTCCTGCTGCCTGGACTCGACCTTCTTGCCCGAGGTCATCAGCTGCATGTAGTCGACGACGATCAGGTTGATGTCGTTGCGCTGCTTGAGCCGTCGCGCCTTCGCGCGGATCTCCATCATGGTGAGGTTCGGCGAGTCGTCGACGAACAGCGGTGCCTCGCTGATCTCGCTCATCCGTCGCGCGAGCCGCGTCCAGTCGTCGTCGGTCATGCGGCCACCGCGCATGTCGCCGAGCCGGATCCTGGCCTCCGCCGAGAGCATGCGCATGACGATCTCGGTGCGGCCCATCTCCAGCGAGAAGATCACGCTGGCCAGGTTGTTCTTGATGGACGCGGAACGGCAGAAGTCCAACCCCAGCGTGGAGTTGTGCGTGGGGATCATCGATCGCCCCGCCAGGTACAGGTGCGCGGGCGAATCCACCTCGACGCAGCGCACCGGAACGCTCTCGACCCGGCGGACCGCCGTGATCGCCCGCGGCGGACGGTCGACCGTGGACCGGTTCCGCTTGTGCTGCTCGTTCTTGTCCCCGCGACGGAACACCTCGTCGGCGCCGCTGTCGAACACTAGGACGGCGTTGTCGAACCCACCATCGGCATCGTCCTGCCACGACGGGGCCGCGGTGCACTCGTAGCCGAGCCCGAGCACGAGTTCGCGGGCGCGCACCGACGTGGGTTCACTGATGACCAGCCGGACCGCACCGTCCTCCGCGACCGTGCCGGACGCGTCGACCATGCCCGCAAGCAGCGCGCGCCGCTGCGCTTCGCTGCCACGCAGGTAGTCCGCTGGGACGTCGTGGTCGTCCCACACGCCCAGCTCCTCGATCCACTCGGCGATCTCCCCGGCGAACACGGGGCCGACCCCGTCGATTTCCAGCTGGTCGGTCAGGTCGGCGTCGGTGCGCACGCTGCCGTCGGTCGGGTTCCCGGCGGCCAGCCACACACCCAGCGCGTAGGGGGCCACCGCGAACTCCCGCTCCGGCAGCGCGAGCGGGCGGTGCCGGACCACCGACTGCCGCCCGCCGATGGCGGCGAGCCGTTCGGTCGTCTCGATCGAGCCGTCCGCCAGGGACCACTGGTGCTCGGCGTCGGCGACGATGACCGTCCCGTCGGAGAACTCCACCTCGTAGCAGGGACGTCCGGCCATGACCTCGGTCGCCGAGACCACCTCGGTGGGTGTGCCGTCGGCGGCGAACAACCGGTCGCCCACCGATACCTCGCCCATCGTCGTCCAACCCGTGGGCGTCGGCAGCGGGGTGTCGAGGGCGAGGGCCTTGCCCACACCTGGACGCGCGGCGACGATCACCATCTGCCCGGGGTGCAGGCCGTTGGTCACGTGGTCCAGGTCGGCGAAGCCGGTGGGGATGCCCTGTGATTCACCGCCGCGCGAGGCGATGGCGTCGATCTCGTCCATCGTCGGCTGCAGCAGTTCTTCGAGGGCGGCGTAGTCCTCGCTGGCCCGGCGCTCGGTGACGTCGTAGATAGCGGCCTGCGCGCGGTCGACCACCTCCTCGACCGCCGAGCCCTCGGAACCGTGGTAGCCGAGCTGGACGATCCGGGTGCCTGCTTCGACGAGTCGTCGCAGCACCGCCTTCTCCGAGACGATCTCCGCGTAGTAGCTGGCGTTGGCGGCCGTGGGCACCGTGGCGATCAGCGTGTGCATGTACGGCGCACCGCCGACCCGCAGCAGTTCCTGCCTTCGTTCGAGTTCGGCCGAGACGGTGATCGCGTCCGCGGGCTCACCACGGCCGTAGAGGTCGAGAACGCAGTCGTAGATCACCTGGTGCGCGGGACGGTAGAAGTCGTTGGGCTGTACGACTTCGACGACGTCGGCGATGGCGTCCTTGCTGAGCATCATGCCGCCGAGCACCGACTGCTCGGCGGCCAGGTCCTGCGGGGGATTCCGTTCGAAGCCGCCGTTCTGGTTCGCCGAGTTCCCGTTGCGCGCGGGTTCGACACCCCGCTCATCAGCCAACGCCATCGGTTCCGTCACCTCCTGCAGACCGCGGTTCGCGAGCCACGTCGTGCTCACCGGCGACCGGGTGGTGGGGTCGTCGGCACCTGGGTGCCCCGACTGCCCCCGCGGACCGCCTACCGCGCGGGCGACCGCGCAAGATCACGCGTTGTGACGCAGGAGCTCGCGCGGCGAAGCTAGATCGCCTGCATGGAGCAAGCAAGTCGAGTTGTGGACAAGCCTGGGGACAACCTGTGGACAGCTTGGGGATAACTGGGGACAACTGCCCCTGATCTACCCACCCCACTGGGGATAACTTGGGGACAACTGTTCAAGATCATCAAATAACCACAGGTCAGGCCCTATGGATAAGTTGTGGAAAGAAATCGTGGAAAACTCCCGGCGTGTCGCCGGGAATACGGCAGCTCGGCGTGTCGGAATCCGCTCCCGAAGCCGGCGCCGGTCCGATCGTCATTACGGCATTCGACCGGTAGGCCCGCCCGTGGACACTCGAAAAGTCCAACGGGCGGGCCGTCCGTGAATCAACGCGGTTTCACGTGGAACCCGCGGGAAAGATCAACCCACCGGGGTGACCTCGACGCTGACCGAAGCGGTCACGTCCGGGTGCAGACGCACATCAACGGTGTGCTTGCCCAGCGACTTGATGTGTCCCCGGAGTTCCACCGTCCGCTTGTCCAGGTTCGGCCCACCAGCCTTGCGCACGGCGGTGGCCACATCGCCGGAGCCGATCGAACCGAACAGCTTGCCCTGCTTCGAGACCTTGGCGGTCAGCTTGACCGCGCCGAGGTCGTTCAGCTGCTGCTTCAGCTCGCGAGCGTGCTCCAGGTTGCGGACCCGTCGGGCCTCCTGGGTGCGGCGGATCGTCTCGACCTGCTTCTGGGCACCCTTGGTCGCCACGATGGCGAGGCCGCGGGGCAGCAACAGGTTGCGCGCGTGACCATCCCTGACCTCGACGATGTCGCCGGATTCGCCGAGGCCGGTCACGTCAGCCGTCAAAATGATCTTCATGACGTGTCTCCTCTCTGGATCAGCGAGCGGTCGAGGTGTAGGGCAGCAGCGCCATCTCGCGGGCGTTCTTGACCGCGATCGCGACGTCCCGCTGGTGCTGGCTGCAGTTACCGGTCACGCGGCGGGCACGGATCTTGCCGCGGTCGGAGATGTACTTCCGCAGCAGCGTCGTGTCCTTGTAGTCGATGCTCTGCGCGGCCTTGTCCTTGCAGAACACGCAGACCTTCTTCTTCGGCTTGCGCACTGGCGCCTTGGCCATCGGTCTTCCTCCTGAAAACTTCTGTCGAGTCTGTGGGTGCGCCGATCAGAACGGCGGCTCGTCGCTGAACCCGCCACCGGAGCCGGCAGGCGGAGCGGAACCCCACGGGTCGTCGGCCGGAGCGGACGGAGCGGAGTTGCCTCCGCCGAAGCCACCACCACTACGGCTGACCTTGTTGACCTTCGCGGTCGCGTACTTCAGCGAGGGGCCGATCTCGTCGACCTCCAGCTCCACCACGGTGCGCTTCTCGCCCTCCTTCGTCTCGAAGGAGCGCTGGCGCAGCCGACCTTGCGCGACCACCCGCATGCCGCGGGTGAGCGATTCCGCCACGTTCTCCGCGGCCTGCCGCCAGATGTTGCAGCGCATGAACAGCGCTTCCTGGTCCTTCCACTCGCCGCTCTGGCGGTCGAAGGTCCGGGGCGTGGAAGCGATAGTGAAGTTCGCGACCGCCGCACCGGACGGGGTGAAGCGCAGTTCCGGATCGGCCGTCAGGTTGCCGACCACCGTGATTACCGTTTCACCAGCCATCGCCTGGGGACTCCGTCTCCTTGATGCGGGTTCACCTTTCCAGCGATCGTGGCCCGTTCACGGGCCGCCGATCACCAGCTCAGGCGGACACCTCGGTGCGGTTGGCGTGCTTGGTCGCCTTGGCGGCCGCGCGGGCGGTACGTGCCGCCTTGCGCGGCTCGACGATCCGGCGGAGCACCTTGGTGCGCAGAACCGACTCGTTGAGGTTCAGCTGGCGGTCGAGCTCCTTGACGGAAGCGGCCTCGCTGTTGAGGTCGATCACGACGTAGATGCCCTCGGCGTGCTTGTTGATCTCGAAGGAGAGCCGACGACGGCCCCAGACGTCGACCTTCTCGACGCTGCCACCGTCCTCTCGGATGACCTTGAGGAAGTTTTCCAATGACGAAGCGACAGTGCGCTCGTCCTGGCTCGGGTCGAGGATGACCATGAGCTCATAATGACGCATGAAGACCACTCACCTCCTGTGGACTCACGGCCACGGACTCTCCGTGGCAGGAGGGTCGTCACGTCGACGAACCGGTCAAGGCTAACAAGCCGCCGGAGGCGACCTGCGAAAGGGCCGGTTCGGACTCCGGCGGTCTCCACCCGGGGCTCGGTCCGCGGTGCCGGATACCGCCCGCCGAGGCGTCGAGGCCGAGTCCTGCCGTCAGCTGCGCCGCAGCACCCAGGTGCGGACCAGCGCCGCCGTGACACCGGCCAACGAGATGGCCGCGAGCAGTACCGGCAGCTCGACCCGGTTGCCCTGGTAGGCGGGCGTGGGCATCGCCTCGGCGTTGCCCGCGGCGCGCACCTCGGCGTCCCGCTTCTGGTCCTCGGCTCGCTGCTGCTCCTCCGACTGCCGCAGCAGGTCGCCGATCTCCGGGGACATGCCGGGAGCTTCGCCGAAGCGGGTGTCGGCCCACGGCGGCAACGATCCGGGAACGTGCTGGTAATCGGGCGGCAGCACGCGCACCGGCGCGGCCGCACCGTACGTGGACGGCGCGCCGGACGTCGTGCCGGGCACCGCCGTCTCCGAGGTCTCGGTGGAGGGTTCCGGCTGCTCGGTCGGCTCCGGCGCTGGCTCCGGAGCCGGTTCCTGCTCCTGCTCCGGCTCGGGTGGCGGCGGTGGCGGCGGTGGCGGCGGCTCCTGTCCCGGCACGCGCGCACCACCCACGCAGCCGATGGCCGCGAGGTTTCGCACGTGGGTGTGAACCGAATCGCCGCGGTCACCCGCTGCGGGCAACGTGCTCAGCTGATCGGTGAACGCATCCGCGAGATCCTGGCCCGCGAACGTCTGCTGCTCCTCGGTGACGGTGCCGATCGGCACCGGACCGGAGTTCAGGAACTCCTGCCGGGCCTGCGCGGCCCGGTCGAACTGCAACGGGTACACCAGCAGCATGGCCTGCTCGACCTTCGCGTCGAGAGCCTGCGGGCCCGCGATGACGGACTGGTCGAACGCGGTGCTCTCGGTTTCACCGGTGCATTCCCGGAGCACGACGGAGCCTTCCGCCGCCGCGCTGCCCGCCCCGAGCAGCGTGCTGGCCGTGACCGCCGCCCCGACGATTCCGGTGGCGACCGCGCGCCGCATGTTGTTCCCCCTGATCAGCGGGTTGCGTCGGGTGGCGGAATGCTCTCGCGTCGAACCCGTCTCGACCGTTTCGGCCTCCATTGGCCCCTCCCCGGTACCACTTATCAGCGTGAAACCCGTTCACAGTGTCAAAGTGAACAACGCATCAACACCCTTGTAGGTGACGCGCTATCGGCAAGTTACCCGACGGTGCACCACGCTCCGCGCCCGAGACGCGGAGATCCACGGTGCACCGAACCGGCACAGGACTGGCCGGGACCTGGCGTTCGGCGAATCGCCCGCGTGCGGCGAACGTCGGCGCCCCACGGGGAACCGCCATCCCCGCCAACGCCGTACGCACCAGCAACGGCGTCGGACCCACACATCCGGGAATCGTCATCTAGGCTCCGGCACATGCGCATCGGGGCCCACGTCCGCGACGAAGACCCGCTGTCGGCCGCCGCCGAACGGGACGCGGAAGTCGTGCAGTTCTTCCTCGCCGACCCGCAGGGCTGGAAGAAGCCCGCACCCCATCCACAGGCCGAACAGCTCAGGACCGGCGATCGAACCGTGTTCATCCACTCCCCGTACGTGGTCAACGTGGCGTCGACGAACAACCGGATTCGGATCCCGTCCCGAAAGATCGTCGCCCAGCACGCCGAGGCCGCCGCCGGGGTCGGCGCCCGCGGACTCGTGGTGCACGGTGGCCACGTCACCAAGGACGACGACCCCGCGACCGGCATCGAGAACTGGCGCAAACTGTTCGAGCGGCAGGCCGACGCGGGTGGTTTCGGGGTTCCGCTGCTGATCGAGAACACCGCGGGCGGGACGAACGCCATGGCACGCAGCTTCGAATCGCTCGCCCGCCTGTGGGACGCCGTCGGTGACTTCGGCGTCGGGTTCTGCCTGGACACCTGCCACGCTTACGCGGCGGGTGAAGAACTCTCCGGCATCGTCGAACGAGTTCTCGCGATCACCGGGCGGATCGACCTCGTGCACCTCAACGACTCCCGCGACGAGTTCGACTCCTCCCGCGACCGGCACGCCAACATCGGCGCCGGACTCATCGACCCCGATCTGCTGGTGTCGGTGTGCGCGCAAGCGGGAGCCCCGGTGGTGGTCGAGACGCCTGCGGAAGGACAGGCGGCCGACATCCACTACCTGCGTGAAAGAGTGAACCCGTCTCGGTGATCCAGTCTCGGTGATCCAGTCTCGGTGAACCGGACCGCCCGCACGAGACGATCGGCTCCCTCCGTTGCGGGTGGCGCCGGTACACCGTCCCCGAAAACGGCTCGTTCAGCACCGGCCGGTACGGCACGGCCCGGCCGCAGCACTCCGGAGGGCACCATCAGGGAAGCAGCGTCCCCGTTCCTCTCTCTCCGACCGGGGCGATCGGGACGGCGGAAGACCATTGCCGGCCTGGTCCTGCTGTGCGCGCTCACAGCTCTGACGATGGCGTTCGGTTACGCGAACAAGGCCCGTTGCACCGGGCCGGAATTCGACGAATGGGGCAGGTCGGAACCCGCCTACCAGGAACGCGCCTACCGCGACGCGTGCTACTCCGATATTCAGAACCTGTGGCTGGGCCGCGACATCGACCGGCACGTCTTCCCGTACGTGCACGGGGGGATCGAGGAGGACGGGTCGCTCTACGGCGGGGTCGTGGAGTACCCGGTGCTCTCCGGCCTGCTGATCTGGGCCGGCGCGATCTTCGTGGACACCGATGCCGGTTACCTGGCGGCGTCGGCGTTGCTCATGGCCCCGTTCGGCCTGGCCGTGGCGTGGTGGTTGGGACGGCTCAGCGGCCGACGAGCGTTGCTGTGGGCGCTCGGTCCGCCGCTGGTGCTGTACGCCTTCCACAACTGGGACCTGCCGGTGATCGCCTGCGCGACCGCGGCGGTGTTCGTGATGCACCGGTGGCGTGTTCCGCTGCGCCGACGATCGGCCCTGGCCGCGGTCTTGTTGGGCATCGGATTCGCGTTCAAGATCTATCCGGGGATGTTCGTGCTGCCGCTGGCGCTGTACGTCCTCGCTGGAGGCCCTGGCGGGGCCGAGCTTCCCGCCGGGAGGCGATTCGACGTTCCCGGCGCGTTGCGCGTCGTCGGCGCGTCCATCGCCACGGTGGTGGTCGCCAACCTTCCGTTCGCGGTGGCCGGTTTCGAAGGCTGGGCGGCTTCGTTCGAGTTCCAGTCGAACCGGCAGGTGGATCTGAGCACGAACTCCATCTGGTACTGGGCTTTCCGAGGACACACCGACGAGCAGTCGTTCCAAGAGGCCATGAGCATGGTCTCGCCCACTCTGGTGCTCGGTGCGTGCGCGCTGGCGTGCTGGATCGGCTGGCGGATCCGTGAGAGGTCGGGCACGTTCCCGTGGATCCAGGTCAGCGCGGCCATGCTGTGCGCGTTCATGCTGCTGCACAAGGTGCACTCACCGCAGTACACGTTGTGGTTGCTGCCGTTCTTCGTGCTCGTCTCGGTGCGTTGGGGCTGGATCGTGGCCTATTTCCTCGCGGACCTGGCGATGGGCATCAGCATCTTCCACTGGATGTACCTGAACATGAGCGGTCTACCCAACGGCATTCACGACGGTTTCACCGCCCAGGCGCTGATGATCGGTGTCTGGGGCCGGGCGGCGCTGCTCGTCGGGCTGTTCGTGGCGTTTCTCTCGGCCAGGGCGAACGTCGACGGGACGAACCCGCCGGGTGGTCGGATTTCGGCACGACCGCTCGGCGAACCGGCCCGCGCCGGGTGAGTGGCGCGGGCCGGTTCCTGCGCGCTGCTCAGCAGCGGGTCCGGTACATGCGCTCGGCAAGGACCTCGCCCCTGGATCGAACCTGCACGTGGGTGTTCGACGAGTTGGGCACGATGACGTCGGAGATCACTCGGCCACCCACGCCGACGTAACCCTTGCTCCTGATCTCACCGTCGACGGTCACCTCATAGGGCACCGACCGTTCGGCGTTGTCCGCGCGCATCGCCACGTGCACGGTGGCCGTGTTGCTCGGGTCTTCGACGAAGGCGCTCATCGGAGGCAGCGCCTCGGCCAGTCCGGACAGATCCTTGCAACTCACCTCGCCCAGCTTGACCTGCAGCGGTGCGGGTGGTTCCGCCTGCGCGACGGGCACGGCCGCGACAGTGGCCGCCGCCATTGCGCTGATCAGCAAGGCGGTGTTCCGGCGAGCACCCATGTGCAACCTCCTCGAGGAAACGATCGTCTCCTCAAGAAAGTTAGGGCGATGCGTGCGGTTCCGCCCGCTGGTTCCGGTATGTCTGCCCCCAACGGGCGAGACCCGACAGGCGGCGATGATCCTCGGCGCCATCCAGAAAGCCACCGACCGGATCATCCACTATGGACCCGCAGTGCATCCCGCGCGCGAGGCAGGAGACCCGCACGACATCCCGCTCGGGCCGCAGCACCTCGCGCACCACCAGCACGCACAGGGCCACGACCGCGGCGTCGCGGATCACCACGGCCCCGAGGAACCAACCTTCGGGGAGCCCCTTGTTCGCGGTGCCGAGGTAGTAGTACATCCGAGGCACCCATACGAGGGCATCGAGGGTCATCCAGGCGAGGAGCAACCGCCAGCGGGGGATCGCCAACACGGCCAACGGCACCAGCCAGAGCGAATACTGCGGACTCCACACCTTGTTGGTCAGGAGGAACGCCGCCACGACCAGAAAGCACAGCTGGGGGACCCGTGGACGAGTGGGAGCGGCCAGGGCGAGCCAGCCCACGGCGACACACGCCAGTCCGAACAACGCCGCGCTGACCACGTTGAGCACGACAGGCGCCTCACCCGGATTCAGCGAACCGTCGAAACCCGGCCAACCGGTGAAATAGGACAGCACGTGGTAGATCGAGTCCGGGTCCGCGGGTCGCAGACTGTTGAACCGGAAGAACTCCGACCAACCCGCCGGGGACAACGCCAGAATCGGCAGGTTCACCGCCGACCACGCACCGACACCACCCAGCAGCGCACGCAGCCCCGCCGCCGTTCGGCCGCTGCGCAACGACAACAACAGGATGGGCCCCAGGAAGAACAGCGGGTACAGCTTCGCCGCCCCGCCGAGTCCGATGAGGACACCCGCGAGCAGCGGTCTACGGCGCGCCCAGGCCAGCAGGCCTATTGTGGACAGTGCTGTGGCCAGCGCGTCGAAGTTCGTGAACACGTGCACGAAGGCCAACGGAGCGACCGCGACGAGCGCCGCGTCCCACACCCGCCTGCGCAGCAGGGCCATCACCGCCCACACCGTGGCCAGCCACGCCCCGGACAGCCAGAACGCGGTGATGTTGAAGTAGACGACCGCGGCCACACCGCCGGGTAGCCAGCCCCCGCCCGCCAACGTCAGCCAGCCGTCGGCGATCTTGGCGTTGAACCACTGAAAAACCCCGGTGAGCACCGGATACTCCATGTACCGGACCTCTTCGTCCGGATTGTTCGGATCTCCCTGCCAGGGCGTCATGTACGGGAACACGCCGTCGGGCGCGAGATCTCCCATGCCGTAGCGCGGAATCGTGTCCGAATAGCACATCGCGACGTACTGGTGGCCGTCTCGCCAGTCGAGCTGCGTCCCCTGCTCGGTTTCGTAGGTCTGCAGGCACGGCGCTTTGAACAGCCATCCGCCCGCGAGCGTCAGCGCGGCGAGCAGCAGAACCACCCGAAGCGGCGTCCAGAACCATTGCCTGCCGACCTGGGCGTGGCGCCCCAGCGGCCCGCCGACGGGGCGGCTCAGCCGCTGGGCGAGCGGCTCGGTCCAGGTCGGCACGGCCCGGTCGGCGGGCGTGAGCGAATCCCGATCCACATCCGCGCCGGAGCGTTCTCCGCTGCTCGACCGGGACGAATCGGCCCCGGTGTCGGCTTGCTCGGACGAGGAGGACACGCCCGGATGCTACGGCCTCGGGGACCGGCTCCGGCGAACGGCCGTCCCGTCGATCGGCTCCGAGAGGTCCGGGCGAAATTAGTCGCACCGGTGCCCTCCCACACGGCATCCCACGTGTTGCGGAACGGGCGCCGATCGGCGGGTGCCGGGGACGAACGCGCCACTCCGCGAGGAAAGTCGAGGGGCATCGGCGCACTGCGGACAGTGCACCGATGCCCCTCGGCGGTTCACGTTTTCAGTTGTTCCGGCGCCCGTGAGCGCTCATGGGCTACCCGAACTCACGAGTCCGGGTCGGCACCGCGTTCGGACCGTCCGCACCGTTCTCCTGCGACTCGTCGTCTTCGGAACTGCACGGGTTGAGCCATCCACCGCAGGTCTCCTCGGTCGGGTCCTCACTCGACTCGCTCTCCGTGGGACGAGTCGGTTCCTGGCTCTCCGAATCGGATGGCGGGGCGGTCTGCGACGGCTCCGACGGCCGGGTTTCCGACGGCGGCGGCGGGGGCGGAACGTCTTCCCACTGCCCGATCTTCTTCGACGGTTTCGGCAGCTGCTTGACGTCCTTGCCCTCATGGTAGGCATTCATGAACTGCTGCCAAACGTCCCCGGGCAGCCCGCTGCCGTAGACGTCCGCGCCTGCGCTGGTCTGCAGCGGGGCGGGACCTCCGTCCGGAGCGAGGGCTTGGATGGCCACGGCGGCGGAGATCTGCGGAGTCGCCCCCACCATCCACGCGTTCGCGTTGTGCCCGGTGTCGCCGAGCTGATGCGTACCGGTCTTCGACGCGACCGGGCGGTCACCGTCCAGGCTCAGCTTCGCGGCATCCGCGACATCGGTGAGCGTTTCGATCAGGTTCGCCGCGAGGTTGTTGCTCTCGCTCTCGTCCTCCGAGAAGGCGGGCTTGTCCACCGTGGCACTGAGATCGACCGTGCCCTCGTTGTTGTGGATCTTCTCGACGAACTTGGAGTCGAGGGCCATGCCGCCGTTGACGAACGAGGCGTACGAAGTGGAGATGTCGATCGGCTTCACCGGATACATCCCCAGCGCGATACCGGCGTGCACGGCGCCGTCATCGCTCTGCAGCGTCGGCTGTCCGTACTCCTTCGGGATACCGGCTGCGTGCGCGGTCTCGGCGACCTTGCTCGCACCGATCTTCGCCAGCATGTTCACGAAGACCGTGTTGACCGACTCGGTCATCGCCTCGCGAACACCGCAGTGGGTAGGGATCTTGCACTCCACGCCACGTGCGTTGGCGAACTCGGTCCCCATGATGGTCTGGGGGGTGGAACCGTCGTAGACCTCTCCGATGCCGACGCCTTCGCGCAGACCGGCCATCACGACGAACGGTTTGAACGACGAGCCCGGTGGCTGGGGCTGGGCGGCGTAGTCGAGCCCGCCGACCTCGGTGCTGCCGCCGTAGTAGGCCCGCACCTTGCCGGTTTCGGGTTCGACCGCGGTCAGCGAGGAACGCAGGTTCTCCGGCTGTGATTGGGTGACGTCGTTGACGGCCTTCTCGGCCGCAGCCTGCGCCTTGGAGTCGATGTTCAGCGTGATGGTGTACCCGCCCCGGGCGAGCCTGCTCTGGTCGTAGCCCGCGTTTTCGAGCTCGTGCAGGGCCTGCCTGCGGATGTCGTAGACCGCGGGTGTGAGGCCGTCACCCCGCCAGGCGAACCGGTCGCGGGTGTGCGGCATCTCCATGGCGTCGTAGTCGGCCTTCGACACGGCCTGCGTCTCGTACATGCGGCGGGAGACGTAGTCCCACCGGTCCTGCGCCCGTTCCGGATTCTCCCGGGGGTCGTTGCCCGAGGGCAGCTGGACGACACCGGCCAGCAGGGCCGACTCGCTCGGGGTGAGATCCTTGGGGAGCTTCCCGAAGTAGGCCTCGGCCGCCGCGTGGATGCCGTGGGCACCGCGTCCGTAGTAGGCGGTGTTCATGTAGGCCCGCAGGATCTCGTCCTTGGGCTGCTGGTTGGTCACCTTGAAGGCGATTACCACTTCCTGGATCTTCCGGGTGTAAGTGGGCGCGTCCTTCTCCAGAGCCAGCTTCACGTACTGCTGGGTGATCGTCGAACCACCGCCGACACCACCGGTGAGCTGGTTGTACACCGCGTTGAGGATGCCTCGGATTGAGAAGCCGGGGTTACTGTAGAAGCTCTCGTCCTCGGCGGCGATGCTGGCGTCGATCATCGGCTGCGCGACCTCGGCGTGCAGGTCGCGGATCATCGTCTTCGCCCCGCCCTTGGGCGTGATGCGGGAGAACTCCGAGCCGTCCGAGAAGTTCATCGTGACCGTCTGGTTCGTCTCGGCCGCGATCTCGTCCGGGTTGGGGACCTGCCAGGTGAAGTACCCGTAGGTGCAGAGCGCGAGCACGGCGAGGAAGCCGGCCGCGGTAGCGGCGTAGCAGCTGCGGCGAACACGTCGCCACAGGTTGCGCTTGCGTGCTCGGGCAGCGCTCATCTCATCGTCCGGGTCGTCGTCCAACGGCCCCTCGCGGTAACCGCGGGGGTCGCTGTAGCCGTTGTTGTCGTCATCGTCGTACGAGTCGTAATCGTCGTAGTCGTAGTCGTCGTACGAGTCGTAGTCGGCGGAGGCGTAGTCGTTGGAGGCGTAGTAGTCGTATCCCGCGTGTGACGCCTCGTGCGTGAGCAGACCCGGTTCGCGGTCCGGGTCGTCACCGCTTCCTGCGGACCCGGTCCCGCCTGCACCCGCGCCCGCAGCGCCCGCAGCGCCAGCGGCACCGGCAGCGCCCGCACCGGCAGCGCCGGCGGCGAAGGCACCAGCCGCACCAGCCGCGCCCGCGGCACCCGCCGCGCCGGCACCGCGCTGGTCCGACGCACCCCGGTTGTCATCCCGAGCCTGCGGAAGGTGCTCGGTGGGCTGTTCACCGGGCGAGGGGCCTTGCGGTGGCCGTTGCGGCGGCCGTCCCGGCGGGGGCGGCGGCTGCTGCACCTGACGGGTCGACTGCGAACCCGGCGGAGCCGGCGGGGGCTGCTGGACCTGGCGAGTCGACTGCTGACCCGGCTGATCGGGCTGGCCGGGCTGCCCCTGCGGTCCGGGCGGGCCCTGCTGGCTCTGCGGGCCCTGCTGGCCCTGCGGCCCTGGCTGGCCCGACGGCCCCGGCTGGCCCGACGAGTTCGAAGGCGGCCGGTTGTACGTGGTGGGCAGATCCAGCGGGCGGCCTCCACCGCCGCCGGGCTGCCCGGCCGAATCGTCGTCGTCGAACGATGGGGACCACGCGCCGGTCTGCTCGGGTTCCGACTCCGGCCACGGCGACGAGCCGGCTGATCGCGACCCCTGCTCGGGACCGCCCGCGGCGCCTTCGTCGGGCGGACCGGCAGCAGGCCACTGCGGTTGTCCCGTGGGCGGACTCGCCGGAGGCCCCGGCGGCTGCGCGGGCGGGCGCGCCGGACCGCCACCTGGCGGCGGCTGACCGGGCGGAGGTCCTTGCGGAGGCTGCTGGGGCGGCTGCTGCGGAGGCTGCTGGGGCCGCGGCGGTCCGCCCTGACCGCCTTGCTGGGGCGGAGGTGGCGGGCCACCCTGCGGACCTTGCGGACCTTGAGGAGGTGGCGGCGGCCCGCCCTGCGGCCCTGCCGGGGGCGGCGGAGGTGGCCCTCCTCCCTGTGGAGGGCGCGGGGGAGGTCCACCCCGGCCCGGGGGAGGCTGGTTCTGCGGTGGCGCATCTCGGTCGTCGGGTCGACCGGGATCTCGACCTTCGTCCGACGGCTGCCGGTTATGGCGGCCGCGAGCTCGGTCGTCACGCTCGTCGTTCACGAGTTGGCCTCCAGGACGGGCGTCATCGGACGCCATGCGATGCGTTCACGTCGGGGGGTAACAGCATCCCGTGCGGCTGATCGGACCGTTATCTCGGCCCGGGAGTCACTCCGCCGCAGTCTTGCGTCCGGGGCGGCGTCTCCTCAAATCGCCCGTCCCCAACACGTACGACTGCACCAAGTGGTTCCAGCTACATGTGCGGCACACCTCAACGACGTGGACTGTGAACTCTCTGAAAATGGCGGCCATTCGCTCGAGCTCTTCGGGAGAGCGCGCGGACCCGGATGCGTGCTTGAGGTCGTCCCCGAAGATCCAGGCGACTTCGGTCAACTGTTCCTTCCGGCACACGGGACAGGTCGCGTCGCTGGGCACACCATGGAATTTCGCCGCCCGCAGCAGGTACGGGTCGGCATCGCAGACCTCCGTCACCCCGACTCGGCCCGAGTGGACCTTCGCGAGCAGCAACCGGCGCTGCAACGCGTAATCCACCACTTGCCGTTGGGTCCGCACGCCAACAGGGTACGTGCCGTTTGCGGATGCTCCATGCGCCGTTCAGGGCAGGCTGGAATAAAGCCGCGACCAGCGATGTCATGAACACACACAGCAGGCACCTCGAACTCGGTGCTCGATATATCGGGGCGATATAATCCCTAGCCGGACCACATGAGTGCGAGTTCGCCGGCCGACCGAGGAGGTGCGCATGCTCGAACTCGCCGTGCTCGGCTTTCTGCAGGACGCCCCTATGCACGGCTACGAGCTGCGAAAACGGCTTCACGGCACGCTCGGCGCCTTTCGCACGTTCTCCTGCGGCACGCTGTATCCGACATTGCGCCGGATGCGGCGGGCCGGGTTGATCGACGAGATCGAGGAGGACTCCGGGGAACGGAGCTGGGGAAGGCGGTCCCGTCGGGTCTACCGGATCACCACCGCAGGTGAGCAGCGGTTCGCCACGCTGGTGGACGACAGCGGTCCCGGAGCGTGCGCGGACGACGCCTTCGGCGTACATGTGGCGTTCTTCTCACGAACTCCGGTCGAAACCCGGCTGCGCATTCTCGAAGGGCGCAGGCGACGTGTCGAAGAGCGCCGGGACGGCCTCCGAGCGGTGCTCTCCGAACGGCAGCTAGACCGCTACACCCTCGAACTGCACAAGTTGGGTCTGGACCACAGCGAGCAAGAGGTTCGCTGGCTCAACTCCATCATCGAGCACGAACGAGCCGAGCAGGCCGCCACCGGCGGACACCGAACCGGCTCGCAGCAATCGCAAGGACACGACAGATGACCAAGAAGGAGGCTCTGCCATGAGCGCAGACCGTCGCGGTGGAGACGCGGTTCGGGTAGCGATCGTCGGCGTCGGGAACTGCGCGGCATCGCTGGTGCAGGGCGTTCACTACTACGCCGATGCTGCTCCGGACTCCCGCGTTCCCGGCCTGATGCACGTCCAGTTCGGCGATTACCACGTCCGGGACGTGCAGTTCGCCGCCGCGTTCGACGTCGATGCCAAGAAGGTCGGTCGCGACCTGTCCGAGGCCATCGTCGCGAGCGAGAACAACACGACCAAGATCGCCGATGTCCCGCCGCTGGGCGTCACGGTGCAGCGCGGCCACAGCTACGACGGACTCGGTCTGTTCTACCGGGAAACGATCGAGGAGTCCGACGAGCAGCCGGTGGATGTCGCACAGGCACTGCGGGCGGCAGAGGTCGACGTGCTCGTGTCCTACCTGCCGGTGGGGTCCGAGGAGGCCGACAAGTTCTACGCGCAGGCGGCGATCGACGCCGGCGTCGCGTTCGTCAACGCCTTGCCCGTGTTCATCGCCTCCGACCCGGAGTGGGCGCGGAAGTTCAGCGAGGCCGGGGTTCCGATCGTCGGTGACGACATCAAATCGCAGGTCGGCGCCACGATCACGCATCGCGTGCTGACCAAGCTGTTCGAGGACCGCGGGGTGCACCTGGACCGCACGATGCAGCTCAACGTCGGCGGCAACATGGACTTCCTCAACATGAAGGAACTGGACCGGCTGGAGTCGAAGAAGACTTCGAAGACCCAGTCGGTGACCTCGCAGGTGGAGCGCGATCTGGACAAGCGCAACGTGCACATCGGCCCCTCCGACTATGTGCCGTGGCTCGACGACCGGAAGTGGGCGTACATCCGGCTGGAGGGCCGCGCGTTCGGTGACGTGCCGCTGAACCTGGAGTACAAGCTGGAGGTGTGGGACTCGCCGAACTCGGCGGGGATCATCATCGACGCCTTGCGGGCGGCCAAGATCGCCAAGGACCGGGGCATCGGCGGCCCGATCCTGTCCGCGTCCTCCTACTTCATGAAATCACCGCCCGAGCAGCACTCCGATTCGGATGCTTACCAGGCGGTCGAGGACTTCATCGACGGCAAGGTCGACCGCTGAACGAATCGCTGATCGACCGGAGGTGGTGGTTCCGGCGCGGTTGACGCGCGGGAACCATCACCCGGTGCTTTCGAGCTGGTGCTCGGCTCTGGTCAGCACGGAGTGCACCGATGCTTGACCGTCGGTGGTCACCCAGGAGACCCGCAGGCCGGGCCGGATGCGCTTGCGCCCGATCCGCATCGGCCAGCTGGCGACCAGTCGAGCCTGCTCGGCGATCTGTTCTCCGGAACCGTTGGGGTGTTCAGCGACGATCGCGAACTCGTCCCCGCCGTAGCGGGCGACGGTGTGATCGTCGCTGATTCCCTCGCGGAGCCTGCCCGCGAGCATGGTCAGCAATTCGTCACCGCCGTCGAAACCGTGCTCCTCGTTGAAGGAGGCGAGGCGCTGGATGTCGACGAGTACGAGCGTGGTCAGGTTGCCCCGGACCCGGGAGCGCACGAGCGCCTGTTCGAGCCGGTCCAGCAGCAGGGCTCGGCCGGGCAGCCCGGTCAACGGGTCGAGCAATCCCCGGCTGTGCGGAACATCGGTGTCGACGGACTGCAGGAGCACCAGCACGCGGCTGCGCCCCTGGACCTGAACGGCGTGGTAGTCGGCCCAGATTCGGCTGCTTTGCCGGTTTCCGCTGGCGACGACCATCGGCGTGGACAGCGGGGTTCCCGCGCGCAGCACTTGACCGGCGAGGTCGGACCAGTCGGGCATCGGGGATCCGGTATCGTCCCGGAGTCCCCATTCGCTGGGCCGGTTGCCGGTGAGCAGGTCCGCTTTGTCCAGCTGCATGAGGTCCGCCGCTACGTCGTTGGTGGCGAGGACCTGGCCGTGCTGGTCGGTGAGCAGAACTCCTACGGTCAGTCCGGTGATGAGTTCGTCCCAGATCGGTGGCAACTGGGACGGTGTGGCCATATCGAGGACACTCATTCGGCCCCCTCCTCCCCACCAAACGGAGCAGTCCAGTCGAGCCTCCCTTTCTCCAGGGGCAGAATTCAAGGGGATCACTACCACCCGTAATGGTGGTATTTACGCACCGCGAATAACTCAGCGTCAGCAGCTTGCGCGACACACCGCGCGAAGAGGTTTTCCACTCGCTCGACCAGTGGTCTTCACGTGTGATTCGCAGCGACTCGCCGCACCAGGTCGGGCCCCCGGGAGTCGGGGTTCTACGCTGGTTCGAGTCGCCGGGAACACCGGTGTCCACAGGTCGAACTGGATGGTGAGCGGTGACGGCAGCCGACCCGATACCCACCCGACGCCCCATGCGCGAACGGATGCGGCAGCAGCGCGGGCTGCTGAGCGTGATCGTGGTGGCCGAACTGATCGCGGTCGTCCTGGTCTCGACCATCAGCCCGCACGACCACATCGACGGCGAGGTGTACCGCCTGGGTGCGCAGGCGTTGCTCAACGGCAACGACGTCTACGAG
Source organism: Parasphingorhabdus pacifica (assembly GCF_054779195.1). Lineage (NCBI taxonomy): Bacteria > Pseudomonadati > Pseudomonadota > Alphaproteobacteria > Sphingomonadales > Sphingorhabdaceae > Parasphingorhabdus > Parasphingorhabdus pacifica. Next base: position 295,678 of record NZ_BAAGYS010000007.1, on the reverse strand, counting down.
AACCTGCCCGCCACCGAATCCGGGCTGCGCCTGCCGTTCATCTACCCGCCGTTCGCCGCGATCCTGTTCGCTCCGCTCGCCCTGGTGCCGAAGGTCGGGGCGGTCGCGATGATCATGGTCCTGAGCCACCTCGCGCTGCTCGCCACGCTGTACGTCGTTCTGAGCGCGTCGACTTTCCTGGCCGCCCACCGCGACCGGGTCCTGCTGATCACCGCCGCGGCGATGCCCGTGGCGACCATCTCCGAACCGGTGATCGAGACCATCACGTACGCGCAGATCAACCTGGTGCTCATGGCGATGGTCGCCGTCGACTGCCTGTGGCGCACCAGCGGCGGCAAGAAACTGCCCTACCCTCGAGGCCTGCTGATCGGCCTCGCAGCCGGGATCAAGCTCACGCCTGCGGTGTTCCTGCTGTTCTTCCTGCTGCGCAAGGACTATCGGCCGATCCTCACCGCGCTCGGAACGTTCGTCCTCACCGCCCTGCTCGGCCTCGTCCTGGCGTTCGACGATGCCAGGACGTTCTGGCTGAGCAAGGTCATGTCCACCAGCGGCGTGTCGTTCGGCCCAGGTTTCACCGGTGACGCCTCCGTGTACGCGGGCAACCAGTCCCTGCGTTCCATGCTGACCAAACTGGGCGTGCCGAGCGTGACGTTGATTTCGGCGGTGCTCACGCTGGTGCTGCTCGCCGTTGCGGTGATGGGGATGTCGCACGCCATCCGGCTGCGCGATCTGCCGATGGCGGTGACGCTCAACGGCGTTCTCGGCCTGCTCATGTCGCCGATCTCGTGGTCGCACCACTGGGTGTGGGCCATTCCGGCACTGGTGCTGCTCATCGGGTACGCCGTCTCGCGGCAGGACTGGCCGGTGCTGATGATCAGCACGCTCGCGGCAGGCATCTTCACCATGGGACCGCACTGGACGGTTCCGCAGGGCAACGGCCGCGAGCTGCGGTGGAACGTGTTCGAGCACTTCATCGGCAATGCCTACGTCTACTTCGGACTCGCATTGCTGGTCTACTGGGCCGTGCTCTTCTGGCGCTCGCCCCGGTCGAAAGTACCGGCGAACGAGGAGCGGACCGTCGAGATGGCGAAGATCGCTTCTCCCGGCTGAATCACGCCCGCCGAGTCCCACCGCTGGAGCACATCGCACCGCTGGAGCTGCCTGCTCCGTCGCGTCTGTCGAGTCCCGGCGCCGGGCGGGCAGCGCCGGAACCGCGATCGGGGCGGGAAGTCCGCGGACTTCCCGCCCCGATCCGTCCACATCACCGCCCCGCCCGGTGTTCCACATTCCCTCGTGGACTCACGTGCACGACCGCCACGTGGATCAGACCCGCTCGAACACCACCGTGTCCTCCGGGTCCTGCAGCAACTCGTCCAGCGGACTGGACAGCGTCTCGCCGTGGAACGCGTCGATCTCGGGCAGCCCGTCGAGCAACGGCAACGCCATCTCTCCCGGTATGTTCGCGCGTGGGCCGTCCGCGGCCCGGAACGGGTTCTCGGTCACTTGGCGCCGCTCCGGGAGCGCGGCGGTCAGGTCGTCGAGGAAGATCACCTCGACGAGACTCCGCAACGGGGCCTCGGTGAAGGTGGGGACCTTCGGGATGACCAGGGTGGCCTCATCGTCCGCGCGCTGCTCCGGGAGCGATCCGCTCAATGCCTCGATGATCCGGCTGATCGCCGGTGCCGACACCTCACCGCCGTCCTCCGCCTCCAGATGACCGAGGAGCGGGAGGTCCGCGTGCACATCCGGGTTGTCCGCTCGGGCGTGCTGTTTCCCCGCCACACCATGCAGGACCAGGTCGTTCAGCGGCGGAATCTCGGACGCCTTCGCCAGCGCTTCGCCCGGGACCCGAAGCGGGACGGCGTCCTGCTTCGGCACGAGGGCACGGGGTACCACCGACAGCGACTCGTCCAGCAGCGGCCAAGGAACGCGGTGCATCGAGTGCTCCGGACCGGCCAACTCACCGGCGGTGAGGTCGGTGTCCATGTCCAGCAGCGCGCTGCCCAGATCGTGCTCGCCGGTCCCGGGACCGTGGCCGAGTGCGCCCTTCCAGAGGTCCATGATGCCGTCGGCCGCGACGAGAGCGTCCGTTTCGGCCGGATCCGCGCTGGGCGTCACCAACGGGGGCGCCAGCTCGGAATCGACCGTCGGCAGGAACACTTCTCCCGGTGATCGAGCCGGGCCGTGACCCTGGTGCCCGTGCTGAACCGCGGCTTCGGGGAATTCGTCCTTCTCCCGGTTGCCGGACACCACGTCACCGATGCCGCCCTCCCAGCTCAGCGAGCGCTGGAATCCGTCGGAGGGCGTGCCGGGCAGCCGTTGCGCGTGCCTGCCCCTCGGTTGGGCGAGGGCCGGGTGTTCGATCGCGGTGGACGGCTCCGCCACCCAACCGGCCAGTTCCAGCACCGGAGCGGTTCGTTCGGCGGCGGGGTTCACCGCAGGCAGCGGCACCGTCGCGTCCTGGGGAACCGTCGTGTGCCCGGCGACCGTCGCGGCGTCGAACGCCGCGTCATCGACGATGGCGGGCATTTCCCGCGTCGTCTCGTTCTCGATGACGGGCAGCACGTCCCGCACAGGGTCGATGGTGCCCGCGAACACGGTTGTCTGGTCGGCGGCGTGCCGAGCGTGCCGCCCCGTTTCGTACCGGCCCTCCGGGAAGAGCTCCCCCGCGAAGCACTGACCGCTGTGCCGCGGCGTGCCGTCGCTCGCACTGTCGAATGCGGGCGGCAGCACTGATCCTCCCCGTGGCGGGGCCGGATCGTCCGGGCAGGTCCCGGATGCTGAGGCCACCCCTGAACCGACGGCCAGCATGCCCCCGGTGACCAGCGCGGCGTGCACACCGCGCTTCGCCCAAGTTTGCATGGATCTCTCCTTGTCGGATGTTTCCCTGTGCGGTGGAGGAAAAGGCAACGCGTTCAACGCGGCGAGCACCGGCGTGTCCACCGGTTCGGCAGGTGCTGTGCTCGGTCTCGACCGGCGAATCGCGAATCGGGTGCGGACCGGTGCTGGTTCGGCGTTCTCACCGGGCGGCATCAGTCGGGCGTGGTCCCCGGTTGGGCATCGGAGACCGCGACGACCGCGGCTGGGCTGCTGGTGTGGCCGACCGGGGTGGTGCCGTCCCGGCTACCCGGTCCGGCCTTGCGCGGGTGCGCCACGGCACCGTGTCCCGCCCAGTCGATCGAGCACGCGCACCCGTTGAGTCCGGCATCGGCCAGAACGAACGGATGTCCGGGACGGCTCGGAGCGTTCCGAGCCGGTTCCCTTCGCGCGCCCGGGTTCTCCGCGTTCTCATCCGCGGTGGAGAGAGCCCGGTCACCGGCGGAGGGGAGGGCGGGGCCGTGTGGGGCCGTGTTTGCCGCCGGGCCGGGCTGAACGATGGGGGTGTCGTCGACGTGGGGCGGGTCGACGACACCCGGGATCGCGCCGGGGGACACCGGCGCGGTGGTCAACACGTGTCGTGGTGCGGTTCCACGTCCGCCCGCTCCACTTCGCACGGCGGGTCGTGGTTGCCGGATGCGCTCGCTTCCAGCGATAGCGGCTGCCGCACCGGATTCCGGCGCGTGTTCGTGGACCGCTACTCCCACATCGGCGAACATCGGCGCGGACCCCGGGGTGGGCAGCAGCCGGCCCGGACGGGCGGTTTCCGATGCCGGGTATCCGCCGAGCGGTCCCGCGTCGACGAACCGGGGCGCGGGTTCTTCCGAGTGGGCCGCGTCCGGCACTCCGCGGAGCTCACCGGGCGCCGGTAACCGCTCGGCGGCAAGATCGGGTACCAGGTCACCGCCGACAACGGAGGTGCTCTCGACGAGCGGAGGTCGCGGCGCTTCCGCGGAGGTGCCCGCCATCGCAGTGTCCGAAACGGGCCACAGTCCGGTCGTTCCGGCCACCGTGGCACCCACGACGATCAGAACGCGGCCGAGGAAGCGCCGCTGGCGCCGACCCTCCGGTTGCTGATCGAGTTCGGACATCGCGGGGTCCACTCCTCCTCGGGTTCTCCTGCGAAGCTCTGCCGCGCTCGAACCGGACGGTCGTGCGGCGCTTCGCCGACGGGGACTTTGTCAAACCCGAAGCCGCGAGCACACCCTCTGCGTATCAACATCGCTACATCGGGTTACACACGAACCCGATTCCGAGCTGTGGCGTGAGCTTCCTCCGATTCACGCCACGGTCGCCCCGCGTGGTCGTCCGAGAGCGCTACGGTGGCGATGTGAACGATCTCGATACCTCGAACCGGGACGACGCGGCCACCGCGATCCCGCGACCGCTGCGCGTGTCCGCCGCTGTCAGCTGGCGAATCCTGATCGTCCTCGGCGCTTTGTACGTGCTGGGCACAGCGCTCGCCAGACTGAGCTTGGTGACGATCCCGGTGGCGATCGCCCTCCTGCTGTCGGCGCTGCTCGCCCCCGCGGTGCACCAGGTCACGCGCTGGGGCGTCCCACGCGCGCTGGCCACCGCCGTGGTGATGATCGGCGGGCTCGGCCTCGTGGGCGGCGTGCTGACCTTTGTGATCAACAACTTCATCACCGGGTTCCCCGAGCTGCAGCGGCAGGTGGCGCTGAGCTTGAACGAGATCCGGCTCTGGCTGGAACGAGGTCCGCTGCACGTCGGACAGGAGCAGCTGCTCAGCTACCTCGACCAGGCCCGGCAGTGGATCCAGGAGAACCAGGGCATGCTGACCAGCGGGGCGCTGTCGACCGCCTCCACGTTCGGCAATGTGCTGACCGGTCTGATCCTGGCACTGTTCACACTGGTCTTCTTCCTGCACGACGGACGCCGCGTCTGGCTGTTCGTGGTCCGGATCGCGCCCACCGGTGCACGTGCCCAGATCGACGCGGCCGGTTCCCGCGGGTTCGCTTCGCTGGTCGGCTACGTGCGGGCGACCGCACTGGTGGCCGTCGTCGACGCACTGGGTATCGGAGTGGGTCTCGCGTTGGTGGGGGTCCCGCTGGCCGTCCCACTGGCCGCCCTGGTGTTCCTCGGTGGTTTCGTCCCGATCGTGGGTGCGGTGGCATCTGGTCTGGTCGCCGTTCTGGTGGCGCTGGTGACCAACGGGGTGGTCGCGGCGGTCATCGTGATCGGCATCGTGCTGGCCGTTCAGCAGCTGGAGGGCAACGTGCTGCAGCCCCTCCTGCTGGGCCGAGCGGTACAGCTGCATCCGCTGGCCGTGGTACTGGCGATCAGTGCCGGTGTGGTCGTCGCCGGGATCATCGGGGCGCTGCTGGCGGTTCCGCTGGTGGCGGTGATCAATTCCGCCGTCCGGTCGCTGCTCTCCGGCGAGACCGACGCCGGCGAGGTTGATGCCCATCGACCTCGCGAGGCCGAACCGCCCAAACCGCACAATCCCGACGCGAACTCCGAGCCGTCCTCTTCGGACAAAACCGGCTCACGCGCGGACTCGGAGTCCGAAACCTCCGAGTCCGGGGGCGATGTCGGCAACTCGAACCCCTAGCGCACGCGCACGGTCGGCGATAGGCGCCCGGCACCGCTCGCTGCCGGGCGCCTATCGCGGGTGCCCAGCCTGGCGGTCTTTTCGGTGGGTGATCTACGGCAGGATGTGCGCCGGAGAGGAGCAGCACCGTGACGAGTGATCAGACCGAGCCCTCGAAGGTACCCATGGTGACCGACGGGCGTTCACCGATTTGGCGTGCGCACAGCGCTTTCCGCGTCGTCGCGTTCCTGTACGCGCTGATCTGGTACTTCGACCAGTTGCCCGACTACGCGAATCCCGTGCTGGCCACGGTCGTGATCCTGGTCATGGCCGGCTGGACGGTGTTCACGGTCCTGCGCTTCCGCAGGAGGGACGGCCGCACGAACCGGCTGGTGCTGATGGACCAGGTGGTGGTCTGCTCGCTGTTCCTCAGCAGCGAGTTCATCCTGACCGAGCACCAGATGACGGAGATCCACGCCCCGTCGGTGGTGACCGTCTACCACGCGTCCGCGGTCCTTTCCGGCGCCGCGCAGTGGGGGATGTTCGGCGGTGGGCTCGCCGGTGTCGCGGCGGCCGCGTGCAACTTCCTGATCCGCTGGTACGCCACTTATTCCATGTGGATGGACACCGTGCTGCTGCTCGGCGCCGGACTCCTGGTGGGACTGGCTTCGGACACCGCACGGAGGTCGACCGAACGGCTGGCCCGCGCGTTGCGCGCGGAGGCCGCCACGGCGGAGCGGGAGCGACTCGCCCGTTCCATCCACGACAGCGTCCTGCAGGTTCTCGCGCGCGTGCGGCGCCGCGGGAACGAGTTGGGCGGCGATGCCACCGAACTGGCTCGGCTGGCCGGTGAGCAGGAGATCGCGCTGCGCGCGCTGGTCTCGACTGCGCCTTCGGAGCCCGCAGGAGAGGGCGCGGACTCCGCGGTGGACCTGTCGGCCAAGTTGCAGGTGCTGCGCACCGCGCGGGTGGAGGTTTCCGTCCCGCCGACGCCGGTGTCGGTGGCGGAGCCGCTGGGTGCCGATCTGTACTCGGTGGTTCGGGAGGCGTTGGCCAACGTCGAGCGGCACGCGGGCCCGGATGCCAACGCGTGGGTGCTGTTGGAGGACCTCGGCGACGAGATCGTGCTCAGCGTCCGGGACGACGGCCCCGGAATTCCGGCCGGGCGGTTGCGCGCGGCCGAGTCCGAGGGGCGCATGGGCGTCGCCAAGTCGATCAAGGGGCGGATCGCCGGCCTCGGTGGCTCGATCTCGCTGGACACGGAACCGGGCGAGGGCACCGAGTGGGAGGTCCGGGTTCCCCGGGCCGACACTGCGAAATCGACCGAGCGCCGCGGAGGGAGTGAGCGATGACCGAGCCGAAGGTCTCCGTGATGGTGGTGGACGACCACCCCATGTGGCGGGACGGCGTGGCCAGGGACTTGAACGAGCGCGGTTTCGAGGTCCGCGCGACCAGTGCGGACGCCGATTCGGCGCTGCGGATCGCCAGGACCGTGCGACCGGACGTGGTGCTGATGGATCTGAACCTCGGGGACACCTCCGGGGTGGAGGCGTCCCGGCAGATCACCCAGGAGGTGCCGGGCACGAAGGTGCTGGTCCTGTCCGCCAGCGGTGAGCACAGCGATGTTCTGGAGGCCGTCAAGGCGGGTGCGTCCGGTTATCTGGTGAAGTCGGCTTCGGTGGAGGAGCTGGTGGACGCGGTCGGCCGCACGGCGGTGGGCGATGCGGTCTTCACTCCCGGGTTGGCGGGGCTGGTGCTCGGGGAGTACCGGCGGATGGCGGTGGAGCCGGGGTCGATGACGCAGGCTCCACAGCTGACCGACCGCGAGACCGAGGTGCTGCGGTTGGTGGCCAAGGGCATGACGGCTCGCCAGATCGCCAAGAAGCTGGTCATCTCGCACCGCACCGTGGAGAACCACGTGCAGTCGACGTTGGGCAAGCTGCAGCTGCACAACCGCGTAGAGCTGGCGCGGTACGCCATCGAGCACGGTCTGGACGCCGACGCGGAGGACGATCCGGAAGCGGGCTGAGGCCGCCATGAAGTGAAAACAGTTCCGAGAATTGGCCCATAGGGCCTCGCGCATTCGGCGCGGGGCCCGTTTTCACGCGATTCGAAAGCACCGGACAAGATCGTTCCGAAAGATCTCCCCCAATTCACCTGACTCGGCGAGCAAAAGTTTCCGTGGCGCCGGAAACGACCGAAGAGAACACTTTCTTCCCAGTTCAGAGCGCCTATAACCCAACGTGTTTCGATCTCCGAACATGTCCTCCGTCCGGCACGATCCGAGAAATCGGTTGCCCTGGTGACGCCGGCGTGACGAGCCGGTGACGGCGCTCTGGCTCACTACTCATCAGCGGCACACAGCCGCCGGTGAAATTTCCAACGCAACGAAGGAGAAAGATCGTGGACTTTACGTACGAGATCTCCGAGCAGGAACTGTCCGCCGAGCTGCTGCCGGCCCGCGAGGCCCTGGGCGGCTGGGGCGGCAACGTGCAGGCCGTGTACGCCGAGAACACTGCCCTCGCACTCGCCTTCGACGGTGACGCCGAGGCCACCGCGGAGCAGGACCTCGAGGTCACGCAGGAGAACTGACCTCCTGCTCAGTAGCTCCCGGCTGCTCAGCGTAGCTGCTTGCGTTGGGCAGCCGGGATACCAACAACGGACTTCGAGGAGACCAACATGCTCGAACTGGACGAATTGGCAGGCCAGTCGGCAGAGCTGCTGCCCGCACGTGAGGCCCTCGGTGGGGTCAACGTCCAAACGCCGGTTCAGGTCGGCGTGGCGATCGCGATCGACCTCGGCGAAGGCGACGCGGACGCGGAGCTCGACCAGAGCCTGGACGCTTCCCAGAAGTGACGTAGGGACCAGTCGTGCCAACTAGCCGGGGGCGAATCTTCGCTCCCGGCTAGTCCTAGGAGGGATCCATGTCCGAAGTGACCGAGGCCGAGGTGGATTCGTCGAACGAGCACCTGGTTCCGCGACTCGCCGACGGCATCTCGTTGTGCGGCGAGTACGAGGGTGGTGGGTATTCCGAACCGCGCTACGTGATCGCGCGGGAGGACGGGCAGATGGTGCTCGTCTCGCAGGTCCTCTACGCGGTCGCCGAAGCCGTCGACGGTGAGCGGGACGTCGGGCAGGTCGCCGTCGTGGCCAGTGAGCGGCTCGGCAAGCAGATCTCTCCTGCCGGAGTCGTCTACCTGGTGGACGAGAAGCTGCAGGGCCTGGGCATCGCCTCCACCGCGGAGACCGTCGACAAGGCCCCCAAATCGGATCCGTTGCTCGCGCTGGTCATGCGCGGGGTCCTCGCCCCGGCGCGGTACGTGCAACCCGTGGCCAGGTTCCTGTCGCCACTGTTTCACCCCATCGTGATCGCCGTGGTGCTGTGCACGCTGGTGGCCGTCGACACGTGGCTGGTGTCCTCGGGGGCGCTCGACGCGGCGATCCACCAGTCGGTGGGTTCACCGGCACACGTGCTGACCGTGATGGGCCTGCTCGTGGTCTCGACGTTGTTCCACGAGACCGGGCACGCGGCAGGCTGCCACTACGGTGGGGGACGGCCGGGTGCGATCGGTGTCGGCATCCTGCTGATCTACCCGTGCTTCTACACGAACGTCACCGACGCCTACCGCCTGGACCGGAGAGGCCGGTTGCGCACGGATCTGGGCGGGATCTACTTCAACGCAATCTTCATCCTGGCGTTCTCCGCTCTGTACGCGTGGACCGGGAACCCGTCACTCCTGGTTTTCCTCGCGCTCAGCCACCTGAACATGCTGCAGCAGATGCTGCCGCTGATCCGACTAGACGGCTACTACATCCTCGGCGACCTCGTGGGGGTGCCGAACCTCTTCGCCCACGTGGCCCCGCTCCTGCGTCGCCTGACCGGTCGGCACAAGTTGTCGAGTTCGGTGACGGCGGCGCTGCGCCCGCGCGTGCGCATCATCGTCACGGCCTGGGTGATGATCGTGGTGCCGGTGCTGTTGCTGGTCGTGACCAATCTCCTGATGCGCCTGCCGAGGTACCTCGGCACCGCCATCGAGCGGTGGCAGCAGTACTGGGCGGCGGGTGTCGCGGGCTTCGACCAGGGGCACACCGGCGCGGCGGCGCTGGCGATCGTGGCGCTGTTCGTGCTGCTCATCCCGTGGGCCGGTGGTGTGGTGTTCGTGGGCCGGACGGTCAAGAAGATCACGCTGGCCGTTCGGTCGCGACGCCGCCGGAACCGGCCGTCGCCACCGCGGCACCGGCAGGCGGTCGGCAGGTGGTCACCGCGTCCGCCGGGCAACCGGACCCAACCCTGACGTGGGACTCGACCGGATCAATAACCCTGCGTATCGATGTAACGACCTCTCGTTACGAACCCGATGGGCACGGTTGCGGGGGTGCGTCGGCGTCCGCTGTGTATGGGGGCAGCGGAACGGCCGCCGGACGAGCTCCGAGGTGGCAGGCAACTAGGGGGAAAGAGATGACTGTTGGTTCTGTGCGCCCGATCCCACAGCAACGGTTGAGGTCGAGTGCGCAGGAAGGCCGGCCGCTGCGGTTGGCCTTATTGGGCGGGTGGTCATTGCAGGAGGAGGGCGTGGACCTGGCCGTTCCCGCGAACGGGCAGCGGTTGTTGGCGCTACTGGCGCTGCGCGGCCGTTCCCAGCGGGATCACGTGGCGGGCGTGCTGTGGCCGGACAACGACGACCAGAGCGCGCTGGCCAGCCTCCGCACCACGCTGTGGCGGGTGCGGCGACGTGCTCCCGGGGTGCTCACCTGCACCGCCCACGAGGTGGAGTTGGGGCCACGGGTGTCGGTGGACGTGCACGCGTTGATCTCGACGGGTCGACACCTGATCCAGGACGAATCCGCCGCGGCGTCCGACTGGGCGGAGATCGGGCATTCGCTCGCACACCACGCGGCGTTGCTTCCCGGTTGGTACGACGACTGGGTCATCGCCGAAAGGGAGCGGTTGCAGCAGTTGCAGGTACACGCGCTGGAAGTGGCGGCGGAGCGCCTGGTGCAGTCGAGGCAGCTGGGGGTGGCCTTGGAAGTGGCACAGGCGGCGACGGTGGTGGAGCCGTTCCGGGAGACGGCGCACTGCGCGGTGGTGAAGGTGCTGCTCCAGCAGTCGAACACCGCGCAGGCCGTGCGGCATTACCAGCGCTACGAGCAGCTGCTGGATCGCGAACTCGGCATCTCGCCGTCCGACGACCTGCGTGATCTGATGCGGCCTGTCTTGGGGAGCCGGCGGCGGACGTGATCACGCGGGCATCGGTGCGGCCTGCCCGGCGCTGGTGAACGAAAGGAGGGGGCGACGGTCAGCCGAGCACGTCGCGGGCGGCGCGACGTCCCTCGTCGGGACGGACCGCGGTGACCGCGGCCTCGGCTGCCCGCTCGTAGTCGGCCAGGTCGTGCCGCGCGAGGGCCGCTCCCACCTCCGGTACGGCGACGGGGGTCATGGACAGGCTGGTGATGCCGAGTCCGGCGAGGACTCCCGCCAGTCGCGGGTCGGCGGCGGCCTCGCCGCAGACGCCGACGGGCTTTCCCAGCTCGCGGCCCGCCCTGCCGATGATGCCGATGAGCTGCAGCAACGCCGGTTGCCACGGATCGTTGAACTCGGCGAGGTGGCCGAGCATGCGGTCGGCGGCGAACAGGTACTGCGAGAGGTCGTTGGTGCCGATGCTGACGAAGTCGACACCTTCGAGGATCTCCCGCGCGCGCAGTGCGGCCGCCGGAACTTCGATCATGACTCCCGCGCGGTCCAAGCCGACGGCGTGGGCCTGCTGGGCGAACCAGACCGCTTCGTCGGCGCTGCTGACCATCGGGGCCATCACCGAAACCGCGGCTCCCGAGTCGTCGGCCGCCCCGGCGATGGCTTCGAGCTGTCGGGTGAGCACGCCCTGCTGGTCGTTGGCGACCCGGAGGCCGCGCACCCCGAGCGCCGGGTTCGGTTCGGATTCGGGTTCGAGGAACGTGAGGGGCTTGTCGGCGCCCGCGTCGAGGGTGCGCACCACGACGCGTTTGCCCGCGAACGGCCGGAGGATCTCGGCGTAGGCGGCGCGCTGGGCCGCCACCTCGGGTTCGTTTCCCGCGCCCAGGAAGCAGAATTCGGTCCGGAACAGGCCGACGCCCTGCGCACCGGATTCCACCGCGGCTCGGGCGTCGGCGATCGATCCCACGTTGGCCAGCACGTCGATCGCGTGCTCGTCGGCGGTCGCACCGGTGCCGTTCCAGTGGGCGGCGGCGTGGCGTTCGGCGACTCGGACGGCCACGGGTTCGGTGGAAATGTCCACGGTGCCTTCGTCGCCGTCCACTGTCACCCCGGCGAACTCTCCGGCCGTGAGCAATCCTCGGACGGCCACGACCGCGGGAATTCCGAGCGTGCGCGCGAGGATCGCGGTGTGGCTGGTGGGTCCGCCTTCCTCGGTGACGATGGCCAGCACGAGTTCGGGGTCGAGCCCGGCGGTGTCGGCGGGCGCGAGGTCGCGGGCGAGCAGGATGCCGCGCTCGTGCAGTTCGGGAACGCCGGGTGGGGTCACGCCCATGAGTTCGGCGATGATCCGATCCCGGATGTCGTGCACGTCGCGGACGCGTTCGGCGAAGTAACCGCCGGTGGCCCGGAGCGTTTCGGCGAATCCGTTGGCGGCTTCGAACACGGCTCGGGGTGCGGACAGGGCTCGCCCGGTCACGAGGCTTTCCGCCTGGGATACCAGCGCCGGGTCCTGGGCCATGGCGGCCGCGGTTTCGAGGATGGCCCGGGATTCGCCTTCTGCGTGCTCGGCGGCTCGGCGGTTCAACTCCTCGGCGACGACGGCGGCCGCCGGGGCGATGCGCGATGCCTCGGCGCCTGGGTCCGTGGGCGTGGGACCGGCGGCGGGCTCCGGTAGCGGCTCCGCGACGACGATCCCGGGGCCGGACGCCTTACCGGGGCTGACTCCTACACCACTCAACAAGGTCATTGGTATGAACCATACTCTTCTCGGCGGGAGATTGGACCGATCCTAGGCATTCATCGCCGCCTCGGCCGCCGCTCCGAGACCCGGCAGGTGCACCCCCGGTGAGTTCGGTGCTCCTACGCACCCGGTTCGCGCAGCTCGCGCCATTACTCATGAGTAGCTTCTGAGTATTCGCACGGATCCGACAGCGGGGTCCCGAACCGCACGCTTGATCCATGACAACGCGGCAGACGACCCAGCAGTCGACCCGGCCCCGAACCGACGAGCCCGGCGAGACGATCACCAGGCCGATCGAGGACATCGCCACGATGTTCGCGGACATGAGCACCGAACTCGGCCGCTTCAGCGAGCAGATCCTCGAGCGGCTCGCCGATGTCGAGACTACGCGGGGCGAGCCGGATCACTCCCCCGAAAGCGGTTCGGCGTCGGATCGGTTACCACCACCGACCAGGGCCAGACGGGCTGTACCCGTTCCACTGCTCGGTGAACCGGTCGACACGAGCTTCACTCGACCGACCAGCACCCCGGACGCCCTGAACTCCTGGGTTTACCCGAGAGGTGAACCGGTCGACACGAGCTTCACTCGACCGACCAGCACTCCCGACGCCCTGAACTCCTGGGTTTACCCGAGAGGTGAGCCCGTCGACACGAGCTTCGCCCCATCCACCCGGACCCCGGTTGCCCAGGCAGCCGGGGTCGACCCGCATCAGGGCGGACCGTGGCCCGACCGGTCGCTACAGGGCGAATCCGGTGCCGCCGCGCGGTCGCGGGCAGAACCGAACCCGGCGAGTCGGACGCCGCATCCACCCGCCGCCGAGCCGTCCACCGCCGGGCCGTCCGCTGCCGAGCAGGCCGCCGGCCCGCAGGCCACTGGGCGGGGACCGGCCGTTCCGGAGCCACCCGTCTTCGACCGCGTGCTGCACTGGACGTCCCGGCACGGCATCCGCCTGTTGGCCTGGTCCGGCGGCGCGGTGACCTTGCTCGGGATCGTTCTGCTGCTGGTCATGGCAGTCCAGCAGGGCTGGCTCGGGCCGCTGGGGCGGGTCGTGGGTGGTGCCGCGCTGGGCTTGGCGCTGCCGATCGCGGGCAGGCACGTGCACCGCCGGTCGGCTGCCGGAATGTCGGCCGCCCTGGTCGCGACCGGCATCGCGACGCTCTATCTCGACGTGATCGCCGCGACCGCTCTTTACGGGTTCCTTCCCCCACCGGGCGGCCTGGTGGCGGCCCTGGCGCTCGCGGGTGGTGGCTTGTGGATCGCCGATCGCTGGACTTCGCAGCCGCTCGCGGTCGGTGTCGTGCTGGGATGCGCGGTGTGCGCACCCTTGCTCTTCGGATCGCAGCTGGGGGCGCCCGGAACGTCGATGGCGTTGCTGACCGGCTTTCTCGTGATGCTCAAGCTGGCGGCCATGCCGGTGCAGATGCGTCGCGGCTGGCCGGTTCTGACGGTCGTTTCGGCGCTGCCCGCGGTGCTTTCCGCGCTGGTCGCCAACGCGCACGCGGCCACGGTCGGACCACCGTGGCCCGCGGCCTGGGCCGCGACGACGGTCGCCGTCACCGGCATCGCACTCGCCGTGATCACGTCGACCCGCAGGCCGCGGGATCCGGTGTCGATCGTGCTGCTGCTGGCCGCCGGCTCCCCGGCCCTGCTGGTGGCGCCCCTGTTGCCACGCTGGGCGGGGTCCGTGGTGGTGGGGATCGTGATCGTGTTGTACGCGGCCGTGTGGCTCGGGCAGCGACTGCTGTTCAACCGGCTCGTCCCCCGGCCGCTGGGCATCGCCGCCGGTGGCGCGGCCGCGCTGGCGCTGCTGCAACTGTCGGTGACGGCCCTGGACGGTTCCGCCCGGTCTCCGGCCCTGCTGGCCCAGTCGGTCGCGCTCGGCATCTTGGCGGTTCGCTTGCGCGGCAAGGGAATTCTGCTGACCGCGCTGGTCTACGGTGGATCGGGCGCGCTTCTCGCGGCCACCTTGGACGTGCCGCCGATGCTGTTCACGAGCTTTCCCGCCGAACCGTACATTGTGGACGGACTAATCCGGTGGGGTTCCGTTCTTCCCGGGATCGCGGCGTTCGCGCTGATCGGGCTCGCGGCACTGGTCCTGACCCGTTCGGCGGTCGGGTTGGGTGTCGTTCCCCCGAGGCATCCTGGTTTGCTGTTGCCCGCGGCGGCACTGCTCTACGGCAGCGGCGGTGCGGTGCTGAGCAGCTTCCTGGCGATCGCACCCACCACGACGGGCTTTCTGGCCGGACACGGCGCGATCACGGTGTCGTGGTTGCTTGCGGCGTTCGTGCTGCTGCTGCGCGGTCTCCGCTCCGGCCCGCACCGGCTCGCGGGTTTCGTCCTGATCTTCACCGCGCTGGCCAAGCTCGCCCTGTTCGACGTCTCGGCGCTCGACGGCTTTGCCAGGGTGGGAACCTTCCTCGCGGCGGGACTGTTGTTGCTGGCAGGCGGAACCTGGTACGCACGCCGCATCGCCGACCGCCAGACTCCAGACGGGCAGACTCCAGACGGGCAGACTCCAGACGGGCAGACTCCGGACGGGCAGACCGCAGACCGGCAGACCGCAGACCGGCCCGCCGATCCGGTCGACAGCCGACACGATCCGCGGGGCGGCGACACTGCCAGGTAACCCGGATAGATCAAAGTACGCACCCGTTCGGGGGTACTTTGACCTTTGCACCCATCCTCACGGGGGAGGCGAGCGTCAAACTGGATTGGTTGATGCTCGCCGGTATCGCGCCATCGGCGATCGCAACCAGTCAGTGGCCGGCCGCAACGCCCCCCGTGCGGTCGGCCCTGATATTCCTCGACCGCCCCGACGGCCGATGCCCAATCCCGGTCGCGACGACGGTCCGGCGGTCAGCTCTCGTTCTTGCGCAACCCGAGCGCCCGCAGGGTGCCGTCGACGAGACCGGGCTCGTTCTCGGGCAGCTGCTCGGGGGCGTGTTCGGCGACCGCAGCCATCACCTTTTCGGTGGCCGGGTTGACCGCGTTCCATTCGCCGATCACCACGGTGGGGACGGTTTCGTTGCCGTCGGCGATGGAGCGGACGGTCTCCGCTGCTCCCGGCTCCTGCCAGATGTCCACCTCGCGGTATTCGAGCCCCCGGCGGCGCAGTCCTGCCCGCAGCGAGGTGCAGAACGGGCATCCCGGCCGGGTGTAGACGACGACTTCCGGCTGCTGACCCGCCTGCTGCGAGGCTTCCTGGCCGATCTCCATCTTCGTTCCCCTTTCCACTACGGGAAGTCGTGGCCGGAGCGAATGCGCGCCCCGAAAACTCGACCTCCGTCGTCCACATCGTTCCCGCGTCTCTCGATCTCCTCACACCGGGGCCGGACTGTTCTCGGCGGTCGACCCTCGTGCGGCACCGTGTCTCGTGGACCTCATGAGGCCCCGAACACCGCTTGTCCTGCTGAACTCGCTGGTGGTCGTGATGACGACCGGTTACTGTGAGGTGAACACCGTCAACGACCTAAACGCCGTTAACTCCTCCTGTTTGCAGCGCGAACGAGGAGCAACGGCCGCAGCACTCGATGGAGTGACACATGACTGAGGTCACTCGGCGCGAGCGTATTCGTGCGGCAACCGAAACGGAGATTCGGCAACACGCACGGGGGCTACTCGCCGAACACGGGCGGGACGCAGTCACCCTGCGTGCCATCGCTCGGGAGCTCGGGATCACCGCCCCGGCGCTCTACCGCTACTACGATTCCCGCGAGGATCTGCTTCGCCAGCTGTGCGACGACATCTGCGCCGATCTGGCGGTGGAGCTGGCGGAGTTGTTGGAATCGGTGCCTGCCGAGGAGTACTGGAACAAGGTCTCGGCGGTGTGCCGCGCGTTCCGGCACTGGGCGTTGGCGCATCCGCAGGAGTTCACGCTGGTCTTCGCCACTCCGCAGCAGGACACCGGTTCCTCGGTGGCGAACGGTGGTCCGACCGACCAGTTCGCCGCCGTTTTTCTGGGCATCGTGGGTCCATTGATGACCGAGGGCGCGTTCAGGGTGGGCTACGAGAGCTTCCCGGCGGGCACCCGGCCGGATTTGGCGGACAACCAGCAGGCCCTGGCGACCGCGTTCTCCGTGCAGGGCATCGAGGTGCCGCCGGAGGCGTTGCACGAGGACGCGGTGTACTTCCTGCTCACGTGGTGGGTCCGGCTCTACGGGCACGTGGCGTTGGAGGTCTTCGGGCGCTTCCCGTTCGACGTGCACCACGCGGATCGGTTGTTCGATTCGATGTTGGGCGAGCTCGCCGCCGATCTCGGCATCGGCGACTGACGCCCGACGCTCCACCGCGTCTCGATCTCCGGAGAAGTCGACTTTCACCACCGAATTAAATTCGTGATCTACGCCACGTTTGCGGCACTCGGTGCGGTCGTGCGCTGTTGAGCTTCCGACTCTTCGACGTCGGTGTGCGGCAGGCACGGATCGGATGTGTTCCATGGCGAACGACGCGCGCTCGAACCGGTTCGCGCCGAAGCGGCTGGGCGTGGTCCTGACGGCGATGGTCGCGTTGGTGACGGTGAGCGCACCGGCGCCACTCGCCACGGCGGAACCGGATTCCGAGCTTCCGGTGGTGAACTCGGGGGTGGCCGCGTTGGCGAACGCGACGCTGCGGCCGGACACGCCACCGGCGGGCGCCAACGACTGGACGTGCGTCCCGTCTCCGGAGCACCCGAATCCGGTGGTGTTGGTGCACGGCACGGTCGAGAACATGACCTACAACTGGTTCTCGTTGTCGCCACGCCTGGCCAACGAGGGTCATTGCGTTTTCGCCTTCAACTTCGGCCAGGACACGGGCCTCGGTGTGGGATTGCCGGGAGCGTTTCCGACCGGCGGCACGGCTCCCGTCGCGCGGTCCGCCGCCGAGTTGAGCGGTTTCGTCGATGCCGTGCTGGGCACGACGGGGGCTGACGAGGTCGATCTGGTTGGGCATTCCCAGGGCGGCATGATGCCCCGCCACTACTTGAAGTTCCTCGGTGGCGAGGAGAAGGTCGACAAGCTGGTGGGGTTGTCGCCGTCGAACCACGGGACGAGCGTGCACGGTCTCGCGCTGCTGCCGGGCGTTCCGCTCCTGCTGCGGCTGGGACTGGGCGATTCGGTCCGGGATCAGATGTACGACTCGGGGTTCCTCGACGAGTTGAACGCGGGCCGCGAGACGGTCCCCGGGGTGGATTACACGGTGATTCAGACCCGCTACGACGAGGTCGTCACCCCGCACACGTCGGCTTTCCTCGACGGCCCGAATGTCACGAACATCCTGTTGCAGGACGGCTGCGAGTTGAACGCGACGGACCACCTCGGTATCTCGTTCGATCGGCGCGCTGAGCAGTTCGTCGTCAACGCGCTCGATCCGGACAGCGCGGTGGAGCCGCCGTGCGTGCCGAGTCCGCCGGTCAACGGCGCCGACCGGGACGCCTCCTGAGCCGGGCGGTCGCTGCCCGTCGATCCGCGGTGGATCGACGGGCAGCGGCGACGCCGGGTTCCGAGAGCGGCTCACCAACCGTCGTTGGACACTGCCTCGTAGGCGGTTTTCACTGGTGACCAGCCGTTTTCGGTGTCCTTCGACTCACCGCTGCTGTGGTGCCAGTACCGCAGGTTGTACTCGCCGTCCTTGAGTTTCCGGATGTTGCCGTGGGTCACTTCGCCTTCCGTGTCCCCGCCCCGGTACAGGTACTTGTGGTCGGCGAAGTAGGTCTTGTCCATGGCGGATTCGCCGGAGACCGTGTCGTCCTCGTTGGACGCCACGAAACTCCATTCGACGTCGTCGAGCGATCCTTCGTGCAGCGGGTTTTCGTGCAGCACCCGCATGAACTCGGAATCGGGGTCCATCGACTTCCACTGGGTGTCGGTGCGATCGTCCGCGTAGAACTTGTTGAGCACGCCTTGGTGCGGCGTGCCGAGGGTCACGACGTCGTCGACGTGCAGGCCGCCGGCGGGGAAACCTTCCCAGCCGTGCGCGGATCCGATCAGTGCGACTCGGGTGACCAGCCCGCCCATCGAGTGGGCGACGATGTCGACGGGTTCGGCTGCTGTGCCGGTCCTGTCGATGTAGTGCGCGAGGTCGGCCGCGATGTGTTTGATGCGGGTTCCGGTGGTGGCGTCGGCCCCTTCACCGTCTCCGTTGAAGTCCTTGAGGTTCTTGCAGTTCCGGTCGCCGGCGTAGTAACCGATCGTTTCGACCGGCCCGTCCCAGCCGCGTTCGTCGAAGTAGCCGAGGGCGCTGCTGAACACGCCGTTGCCGTCACCCTGGCACTTGGTGCTCTCGTTCTCGTTGTACCCGTGCACGAAGTAGACCGGATTGCTCGTGTCGGCGGCCCGGGCCTCGCTTGCTTGGACGCTCAATGCGGTGGCTCCGGTGAGACTCGTCGCGAGGAGTCCGGTACAAGCTGTGAGGGTCCCGGCGCGGATCAGTCTGTTCACTTGTGCTCCAGTCGCTCTCGATGTCACGGCCCGTCCAGGTGCCGATGCCGCATTCGAGCGTGACGGGCCGGGTTCGCGAGCGCGGCGGCTTCGCGCACGAGCATCCAGGTGGACGAATCCGTCCTGCCCCGTTCGGACGCGGTGCGGTCGTCCCCGCCCGGGTCACGCGCTGGTGGTGTTCCGCCAGGCGTCCAGGAGGGGTTTGAGCGCGTCGACGAGCATCGGCAGTTGCGGCGCGAGGGCGAGGCAGGCGACACCGCGGAGGTTGCCGATCCTGTCCATGAGCCGGAGAACTTCGTCGTCGACGCCGCGGATGCCGAGTTCGGCCGCGGTGGTGTTGTACCGGGCGGCGGCTTCGGGGCCGAACTGGGCGAGGTCCCATTCGACGGGTCCGCTGGTGAGCGTTTCGAAGTCGGCGTGGAGCTTTCCGCCGCTGGTGTCGATGATGTTGTAGGCGGGTGCGTCGCCGTGGATGGGTTGCACGTCCGCACCGGGGTAGGCGGCTTCGAACTTCTCGCGGCTTTCGATCAGCGGGGCGATGGTGGCCCATTCCCGCCGCGCACGGTCCAGGTCGGCGGGGTCGATGAGGTCGGGTCGTTGCGCGAGGAAGTCGCCGACCTGCTCGATGGTGGGTTCGATCCCGGACAGGAACGGGAGTTCGCCGGGGTAGTCGCGGAGGGCCGCGTGCAGGTGGGCGACGAGGACGGTGTTTGCCACGTAGTCCGGTTCGGCGTCTTCGCGCGGTTGGACGTGTCGCCAGAAGGTCAGGGAGAAACCGTTGCGCAGCACGGGTTCACGCGGCGCGAGCGGGCTGGGTTCGACGACGGGGATTCCGCGTTCGTGCAGCCATGCCGAGACGTGGAGTTCGGTGCGCTGGCGTTGTTGTTGCGCGGCGAGGTCTTCGGTCGGCGGCAGCACGGTGGGCACTCGCGCCACCACGGGTGACGGTGCGAGGTGCACGACGACGGAGAACGCGTCGTGGAGGATCTTCGGGTCGGTCGCGTCGATTCCCAGCTCCCGGGCTGCTGAGACGGCGGCGTCGACCGCGTTGCTGGTGCGCTCGGCGATCTCGGCGGAGCTGAGGAATTCGGACATGTGCGTACCGTTGCACCCGGCTCGACCGGCTGCAACGTGTTTTACCCCCGGGAGCGGGCCCTTCCGCTACGTGTTGGCCTGGGGTGTCGTTGGTCCCCGAATTGGTTGCCCTGCGCCGAACGATTGTCACTCATTCGATCGGCTTGTGCGCCGAGGGTGATCTGTAGGACTGAAGTTCACTCGCCGTTCGTGGACGTGGGGTAGCCGCTCGGCGTTGTTTCGCCCGTTTTCGTGGCGAGCTGATCGCGGAACGCGGTTAGCTGGTTGCAGTGCGTTCGGGGGTGCACGACAGGAGTGAACCGGATGGATGGGGGTAGACGTTTCTGATGCCTGAACAGGAGAGCTGCGGTTGCGGCGAGCATGATGACCGGTGGCGCCGGCTGACCGAGCAGATCGCCAAGCAGGTCGATGAGCAGTTGTCCCGCCGGATGCGTCGCCCCGGCGAACGCCCACCGCGACCGGCACCTCTCCGCGGCACCGATTCCGCGTACCACGGGAACCGCGTGCACTACTACGTGCAGCGATCGACGGTGTTCAACGGCGATGTCCAAGCGGGCACCAGCAACACCGGACCGTCCAGTGTGGACGCTCACATGGTCGAGGTGCGGCGGGCGCTGCGCACCGTGCTGGAACGGTTGCCGGAGGCGGGGTTGGGCTCCCGCGCCGAGCGCGCGGTGCGCAAGCAGGCCGGACGGGCACTGCGGGAGTGCGAGGGCGTGCAGCCGCAGCGGAGCGTGTTGCGTCGGCTCGTCGGCCAGGTCAGCACGGCCTTGGTGACGAGTACCGCGAGTGGCGGTGCGAACCCGGTGGCGGCCGAGCTGGTCAAGCACCTCCAGCACGTCCAGTTCTGAGCGGCCTGGCCTGGTGGTTCCCCGCAGAACACGCGGGTCAGTTTCGGTTGGTGCACATTCTCGGGGTCGTGCGGCGAGGTTCGGGCCGACACGTCCGAACAGCATTGGCGCATCAGAACCGACCACCAGCACTGAGTCTCGATCATTCTGTCCGCGAGCGGTGTACGGAAAGACCGGCCGTAGGGAGTTATGGATATAGCCGAGTTCGACGACCGGTTGGTGTGTGACCGGCAGGAGCACCCCTCGTTCCTGGTTGAGCTGTGGTCGTGGCACTACGACGAGCACGGTGAGCGCCAGGGCACGACCATGAGCAACTACGTGTTGAACGGTTGTGATGTGCGTGAAGCTCTGTCCTGGGCGCAGGACCACCAGTCGGACCCGGGCTGTTTCGTGCTTTTCGCCGGTACCTGGACCAACTGCGGTTTCCTCGAGACGCTGTGGTTGGCGGGTGAAGCTCCGGGCCAGGGTGAGTCCAGTGCTGTCGTGACCTTCGAGCCCGTCGAGCCTGGTCAAGCCGAATCGGGTGACGTGTCGACTCCGATGAAAAACCGTTCATCACGGGTTCAGAGCTGACTCATGGCCGGTGGCGAGTGTGGCGGGTGGCGTTGTAGTCGGCTCGTCACCATGAGTGGGCGAGCGCGGTGTTCTCGGAGGTTGTTATGCCCACCTTGCGGATGTTGTTGCTGCTGTCGTTGTTCGGCGGCGCTTTCGCGACCGGTTTGGTGTGGTCGCACGAGCACCCGCACGGTTTCCTGTCGTGGTGGACCTTCGTTGATATGGCCGCGATCGGGTTGATGGTAAAGGGCGTGCTGTTCGTGAATCGGCGGTTGAACGCGGAGAGGCCCGCGGCCCGGACCGCACCGATTCTCGCGGAACGGGCGCGGCTTCCCTGACGCACGGGAGCTTTGGGAGCGGGTTCCACCTTCCCGGGGTGGTTGGCGGCGTAATGCCGTAGCACCGGGTCAGGCGGCGTGGGCGAGGCCGCGTCGGGGTTCTGCGGTGTGCAGTCGGTGCCTGCCGATGTAGGGGTTGGGGTCGAGGGCGGCTCGGATGCCTTGGTCGAGGAGCTGTTCGAACGCGGTCGTTCGGGGAGCGTCGAGCTTTCGGGCGGTTGACCGGCGCGTGGTGTTGCAGCAGCGTCCGATGGCGGGAGCGGGTTCTTGGGGTTGTTCGACGCTGTGGGGTGTGTCGAGCAGCCGGAGGCCGATGGTGTCGAACGCTTCGGGTTTGGGGATTTCGCGGGTGGTGCTGTCGTATCGGTACAGGTCGCGGTAGCTGTACAGCACCGGCTGCGGGTCGATGACCTGGTCGAGCGGGGGCGGCAGGTCGGCCGTGGGGTTCGGCGTGGCCGTGCGCTCGCGGCGGCGCTCGCCGATGGGCTGGGTGTCGCAGTGTGGTGCCGATTCGGCGGGTGAGCTGTTCGTGGCGGCCGGGCGGGCAGCGGCGGCTGTTGCGCGCGGGGGCGCGTAGTCGCGAACGTGCCACACGCCGACGGCGCCGGGTCCGGCTCCGGCGTGCTGCCCGTTTCCGGTTCGCACGGGCAGGAATGCGCCGACCGTGGCGAGGGCGGTGATGATGCCGATGACGGTGAGCACGTTGGTGGGGTCGTTGGCGATGGTCACGATCGCATGGGTGTTCATCGGTTTCTCCGTGTTCGCGGTCGAGGTGCACGTGAGAGGGGCGCGGCGGTCCGGGGAAGGTGGTGCGGCCCGCCGCGCCGGTCTGGAAGTCCGGAAATCGGTCCAAGTGCCGGGAAAGCGGCGTTCAGGCGAGTTCAGGAGCGCGGGGAGTCGCGGAGTTTCTTCGCCTGTGTCCAGCATTCCGCGCAGGTGGGTGCTAGCCAGTCCACAACGGACGGTTCGGTGATGGTGATCCGCTTGCCGCACAACGCATCGCGCTCCTGACCGGGCCGCGGTAAGCGTTCGCCGGACATCCCGTGTCGGGCACCTTCTACCGGACGCCAAAACGCGATCGGACCAGCTGACTGCGGACTCACCGCCACACGCACCTCCAGGTCGGAGACGGCAGTCCTCGCTGTCGGGGAGAAGGAAGGAAGCAGCAGAGGACTGCCGTCAAGATCCAACTATATTGCTGAGATATCGCTTCATGACATTCCCTGATCGTGTACGGGATGTTGTTTCGTACGCTGCCCCGGTCGCGCGAACCCGAGAGGAATTCAATGCCACCCACGTCTTCCGCTGTCGCCACCTGGGAACTCGGCCTGTATCTGAAAGAAGCTCGGGAAGTTGCCGGGTTCAAGGGAGTTGAGGCCGCCAAGCAGCTCTCCCTTTCCCAGAACTTCTTGAGCGACGTCGAACACGGGAGGCGCAAGCTCAGCGAGGACAAGATCGTTAAGGCCGGTGACGCCTACGGGATCCCCAAGAAGGAGATGAACAGCCTCTTCGCACTCAGGGAGCGCGCCGACCAACGGGCGTGGTGGACGGACTTTTCGGGGATCTTCGAGTCGGAGATCCTGCGCTACTTCGGCCTGGAGTACGGGGCCGAATCGGTGCGCACGCACGAAAGCTTGATCATTCCCGGACTGCTCCAAACCGAAGCGTATGCACACGCCATAGTCACAAGCGACCGCCCCAATACCCGCACTTCGGAAGCAAGCAAGCGGGTTCGGGTTCGTCAGCTACGGCAGCGACGGCTCACCGATGACGACCCGCTGCACCTGACAGCGGTCATTAGCGAAGCTGCGCTGAAACAGCTCGTCGGAGGGTCGACCGTCCTCGCGGAACAACTCCGCCATCTGCTCGACCTGATCGAGAAATGCCCGGAAACGCTCTGCCTCCACGTGCTGCCCTTCTCCTCGGGGAGCCACGGCGCACTGGGCGCATCAACGTTCCATCTGTTGAGCTTCGCCGAGCACCAACTTCCGGACCTTGGCTGGCAAGAGACCGTGACTTCATGGGGTCTGATCGAAAACCCAACCCGCGTGAACCAGTACAGCCAGACCTACGCCGAGTCACTCGCTCAAGCAGAGGACCGCGCTGGTTCAATCGAGCTAATCGAAGGCGCGCTCAAGGACATAACATGAACGAGTGTCTGATTTACGCGATACCTACTGGTTCACGTCCAGCTACTCCTCAAACGCCGCTGCCTGCGTCGAAGTTGCTATGACCCCTCAGGCCGTTGGTGTCCGCGACACCAAGAACCGCTCTGGAGGAACGCTCAACTTCGACCCCGAACGGTGGGTTGCGTTCGTCAACACCTTGAAGTCCTAATACTCCAGCCGGACTTTTGGGTTGGCGCTGGTGAGGGTCTGTGCACAGTAGAGCGGCCATCGCGTGATGGCTGCGGGTGCCACGTAGGCCCTGCTGGCTGGCATACGGAACGGGACCTGCTCATGGGCCGGGTGGCAGGCCAGTTCGCCCGCATCGAGACACGGCAGCGCGCGGGCGCTGGTGCAGGGCCTGGTATCTGATCTGCCACGGAAGAACTGCTGGACTCTGGCCGAACACGCCAGTGATATGTCCCCGGTCGGGATGCAACACCTGCTGCGCAAGGCCCGCTGGGACGCCGACGCGATCCGTGATGACGTACGCGATCTCGCTGTCGGTGTTGGACCGAGAATGCCGACCGTCGCACGGCTGTGGGCGTGTCCGACAAGGTCGCCTTCGCCACGAAACCACAAACTGGCCGCCCGCACGATCACCCGAGCCGTGCAGGCCGGAATGCCCGCCCGGTGGGTGGCCGCCGACGAGGTCTACGACACCAACCCCGCCCTACGCACCGAGCTCGAAACCCAGCAGCTCGGCCTCGTGCTGGCCGTGGCCTGCGACCAGCGGTTGCCGACACCTCCTCGGTTTCCGTAAATACCACGGCACGCGAGACCGAGACCGCCTGCCAGCGGGCTGGACAGGCGATGCCGCTGGTGGCGGCGAAGCTGCCGTAGGGCGAAGTTGTAGCAAGGCAGCCGGAGGGTGGTTGGGCTGCGGATTCCGGTGCTGTGGCGCGGAACTGGACAAACTACTACCGCTGTCCGGGCGTGATGTAAATCCCTAATACGGAGAATATCTCGTTCACGACTGAGTGTCACTCTTCGGTGATATGTTCCGGGCGCCACATGCAGTCCGATCTGGGGGAGATGTCGGGATGCCCGAAGCGATGAGTGCTGGTGCCAACCTCGCTGCCACGAACGATGCCATGCAGGGCGTCATCGACTCGGCCAACAAGGGCCAGTTCCAGGTCACGCCCGAAGCGGGTGACGAGCTGATCAAGATCTTCCAAGAAGTCGAAGACTTCACGTACGACATGGAGCTGGACTTAGAGTCGATTAAGCAGCGCACTCCGCTAGGCGATAGCCCTGCTGGGCAAGCCATCTCTGACTTCAATCAGCAAGTTGCTTCAGGCGGAGACGGTCGTTCATACGAAGAGCTGGTCATCCAGCTGCGCGAGCGTGCTCCGAAGGTGATTGAGGCGTTAAAGAAGGGCATTGCTCTCTACCAAGAGGTAGATGACGGTAACAGCAACTTCGGCGTGCAGATGTGAGATTGGAGAAGGAAGCGTGAGCAGGATGGTTACACGGGCCGCAGCGGTCGTGTTTGGTGTGTCGATGCTGACGTTGTCAGCGTGCGGAGGTTCCACCGAGGACCCTCCGGCCCAGCAAGATACTGCTGGACCGACGAGCGCAACTGAAGAAACCCAAGGCGGTGGTCAACCGTCTCTCGTCGGAACGGATCCTTGTGCGTTGATGACGGCTGATGAAGCCTCCGGATTCGGGGTTCAAGGTGCTGGTGAGTCGAAGAGCGTGGCTGGCGCCGAATCTTGTCGTTGGCGACTCGACTCTGGCCGGCTCAACATCTCGCTAAACACGGATCGGTCTCTGAACGAGTTGAACTTCTCGGATGGGGAGGCGAAAGCGACCACGATCGAAGGTCGCGATGCGAAATTGGTCACGGGAAATACGGGCAGTGTGTGCACAGTGGCGCTCGCAGTCGGAGCCTCCGAATCCGTCGCCATTGACGCGAGTGTGAGAAGCGGCACCGAGACTGCATGCCAGATGGTCGAGCAGGCTGCGCCACTGGTGGCGGCGAAACTGCCGCAGGAGTGAGCCGGGATTGATCCAGCGCTGGGGGACAGATGAGCACACCTAATCCTGGAGGGGCCACCCTTGCTTCCCTCTCCCAGCGAGATCACCTCCAGCACCTATTGCCGGTTTAGCGCGACTCCAGACCTGCAAGATCAGTTCGGATCTCGACGGCCTCGGGTTGGCCAAGCTCGTCGAACATCACGACTGCTTGTTGCCAAGCCTCCCGAGCGCCTTCGGGATCGCCGAACTTCCGCAAAGCAGTTCCCAGACCCCGTAGGCTCGCGGCCTCGCCCTGCCTGTGGCCGATGCTCCGGCGGAACCCGCAAGCTTCCCGATACGCATGGACTGCGGCCTCGATCTGGCCGGACTCGACGTACGCATCCGCCCGGTTGTTCAGGACGAACCCTTCGCCGATCTCCTCACCGACCTCCCGATCGATGCGCAATGCCTCCTCGAAGTGCGGGAATGCCGCCTCGAAGTCTTTGAGCTTCGAATGGAGCAAACCCAACGCACCATGCGTTAGTCCCTCGCCGTAGCGATTGCCGAGTTCACGGGCGACTTCGAGCGCCCGGTTCAGCGGGTCTACAGCGTCGGTGTATCGGCCACCATCCATGTAGGCATGCCCAAGAGCGATCAGAACTTCGCCGACCCCACGGCGGTCTCCAACTGCATCGAACAACGAGACGGCTTGCTCCGCGTGGCTCGCAGCAGCGTCGAAGTCCTTCATGTCGTAATGGGCGATTCCGAGCTCATGCAGCAAGTGTGCCTCGGCAACCTGCTCCTTCAGCTGCCGAGCGGCCCGAATTCCAACGTCGTAGGTTGCGAGCCAATCCTCCGTATAACCACGAAGATGGAAGAGGTAGAACAGGCTTCGAGGAAGCTGCCACGCATGTGCGTGATTCCCCAAAGCATCAGCCTGCTTGATCGCCGCCAGCAGGTTCCCACGTTCTCGCTCCCACCATCTGATCGCTTCGTCGTCGTCATCGAAACTCAGTCCAGTTATATCTGCTTCGGGCATCACGTCCGCCGCGTGGCTGGTGCGCAGGTAGAAGTCGAACAGGCGGCGTAGTGCTGCTTTTCGTTCCTCGCTGGTCTCGTCGGCTCCCGCGCACTCGGCCGCGTACGCGCGCAACAGGTCGTGGAATCCGTATCGCCCGTCCTGCTGATCCACCAGGTGAGCCTTGCTCAACTCCACCAACAGCGTCCGCGCCTTGCGCCTCGGGAGCCCGGCCAACGCCGCCGCCGCGTCCAGGCTCAAATGCGCGCCCGTCGGCAACCCCATCAGCCGGAACAACCGCGCCGACTCCGCCGACAACGAGCGGTACGACCACGAAAACACCGCGCGAACCCCGGTCTCACCTCCGGCGTCCAACGCATCAAGCCGCTCCGCCTCGTCGTTCAGCTCCTCCACCAGCTCCGCCAACGACAAATCGGGGTCCTCGGCTGCGCTCACCCCCACGATCCCCAACGCCAACGGCAATCCAGCGCACTGCGCAACCAGCGAATCCGCAGCCGCCGGCTCAGCATCAACCCGTTCCCGCCCCAGATAGCGAACCAGCAGATCACGCGACTCCACCGGATCCAACACGCGCAAAGTCATCCGCGAAGCACCCTCCCGAACCCTCAAGTCTTCCAACCGATTCCGGCTCGTCACCAGCACCAGGCACGTCGGACACCCCGGCAACAACGGGCGAACCTGTTCCGCCGAACGCGCGTTGTCCAGCAAAATCAGCATTCGCCTCTCGTGCACCAGCGACCGGAACAACGCCGCCCGTGCATCCTCCCCAGCAGGAACGCGATCCGCCGGAACATCCAGCGCGGCCAAGAAAACACCCAAAGCCTCAGAAATACCCATCGGTTCCGCGACCGGGTCGAACCCCCGCAAGTTCACGTACAACTCGCCATCTTCGAACCGATCACGCATCCGATGCGCCCAATGCACCGCCAACGTCGACTTGCCGACCCCGGCCGTGCCGTCGATCGCCGACAACAACACGACACCTTCGGGACGCACGCCAGCCAACAACGTCGTCAACGCGTCCTGCTCAACACTGCGATTGACGAAATGCCGCACCGAGCCGGGCAACTGCCGAGGCACCAGCCGTTGCCCCACCGGAGCGTGGAAATGCACACCTCCATGCACCTCGCCAGCCTGAACGCTGTGCCCAGCGACCTGCCCGACCTCGTTGCCCACTTCAACCCCCACCAAGCGAAAAAAGATCAACCCAGCCTGGCACGGATCGCGACACCACAACCACCCAATGAACACAACCAACCGCACATCCACAAGATCAAATCCCGGTCGGTTGCGGCCGCGTTGTCGGACACCCGTGCCACGATGGCGACCATGAGTGATCCGGAACGCGCCATGCCTCCGCTCGATTCCGACGAGCGGTCTTCGCTGGAGAGTTGGCTCGACTTCTACCGCGCCACCCTCGCCCAGAAATGCGACGGCTTGGATGAGGAACAACTCCGCCGCGCGTCCGCGGCACCATCACCGATCACGCTGCTCGGCCTCGTCCGACACATGGCCGAAGTCGAGCGGACCTGGTTCCGGCGAATCCTCGTCCAAGAGGACATCCCGTTCATCTTCGACCCGGACTCCGACCGCCAAAGCAGCGCCGACGAGGGTTTCCCTCTGGCCACGGGAGACACCTACGCAGCGGCGCGGCCCATCTGGCGAGCCGAGATCGACCGAGCGCGGGAGAACTGCGCCGCCCACGCGCTCGACGACACCAGCCCCTTCCCCCACGGGCACGTCACCCTGCGCTGGATCTACACCCACATGATCGCCGAATACGCTCGCCACTGCGGCCACGCCGACCTCGTCCGCGAACGCATCGACGGCGTCACCGGCGTCTGACAGCGACCCGACCGGGATCTTCGCCGGCCCCGAGCGCCCGGAAATCAGCTCCGAAGTTCAGCCGACAAGCGCTGCGGGACCTAAACTCGCAGCCGTCGCGCGGTGAAACGAGCAGACCAGGGGGTGCTCGAATGAGCTTTGCCGGGCAAGAACACAGCGACGCGGAAGAAGAGCTGCGCCAAGTGGTGCTGGAACGCATCACAGCCGTGCACGCCAAAAACCCCGAACCATTGGCGGCACGCCAAGACCCCGAGGTCGTCACCTTCGACGTGCTGGCGCCCCTCTGCTCCCACGGCAGCGACGCGGTCGAGCAGAAAACCCAAGCCTGGTTCGACGCCTACAGCAGCGACATCGGCTACGAAGTCCACGACCTCCGCATCGCCGCCAACGGCGACATCGGCTTCTGCTCCTTCGTCTACCACGTCAGCGGCACGCTCGTCTCCGGCGACGAAGTGAGCATGTGGGTGCGCGCCACCCTCGGATGCCAACGCACCGACGGGCAATGGCTCATCACCCACGACCACGAATCCGTCCCCTTCGACCCCGCGACCGGGCAAGCCCTCACCGACCTGACGCCCTGACCAGCACCAGCGGCGCGGGGGACGCGGACGGACTCCCACACGAGCATTCGAAGTGTTCAACCGGGGGAATTCTCGCGCAGGACCGGGCCATCCCGACTCCGCCGACCACCCCGCGGCCAACTGGTCACTCCGGCAACGCTGGCTCGATTGTTTCGGCAATGTCCAGCGATACACCACACGCGTCCAACGGCTCACGCGGATCCGAAGCCTGTGCGTCCACCAAGACGACACCGCCACCAGCCGAAAGCATCGTCGTGCACATGTCATCCGTGGCCCCAACGGTTTTCGCGGTCGCGCCCTCACGTCCGTTGACATCCCTCGCACTGAAATTCTCGATCGTCGACTTCTGGCCGTACTCGGCCAAAGTCAACGTCGGATTCTTCAAGACGGTCACTGTCACGGTGTCACCACGGAAGGAACACCCCGTCTCCGAGTCCACGGGATCGATGACACGGGGCTCGGACTCTACTCCTAGTGCATCGAGCTGCTTCTGCTTCATCACCGTGCACGGCTCAAACTCGGACAAGGCTGGACGTGGCTGGCCAGCGTCGTCAGAGGACGCACCCGATGTGCTAAAGCACCCTGTTACTGCCAACAGTGCCAGGCCGCTGACACCAAAGGTCAGCAACCGAACCAATCCACTCACGAGTTACCCCCAGACTCACGATCAACCGAAGTTGCGAAAGACCTACCTGATACACGCTGAAGGTCCTCCCAACCAGTTACTCCGGCAGACTCGGCTCGATCTGCTCCGCGATCTTCAACGACTCACCACACGCGTCGAACGGCTCACGAGGATCCGTTGACTGCGCATCAACCAGGACGACACCGCCACCAGCCGAGAGCATCGTCGTGCACAAGTCCTGGCCCATTGCGACCTCATTGATCGCCTCAGCTGCGGACCGTCCGTTTACCTCGATCGGCTTGAACACTCCCCAGTTGTCTTGAGCCCCGTATTCCTCGAGTGTCTTCTCCGCGTTGCGATTAATGGTGATCAGTTTTCCGCCCTCTAGCCCGGAGTCGTACAGGCATGCGGGTTCCGATGAGATCTGCTCATCAAGTTCACCCTCGGCAGGAAGACCCATCTCTGTGGCCAGCTGCGGCGTGAGGATCGAGCAAGGATCCAGGTTCGCCAGAGCCGATCCCTGCGGCTCCGGGGAACCGGAACCGCCACCCTTATCAGCTGATCCCCCCGACGAGCACGACGCCACACTCGCAAGCGCCAGTCCCGCAACAGCCACCATCCACGGCCGCAGCACCTTATTCACGCGTCAACGCCTTCCTACGTCACTCAGGCAGATTGGGTTCAACCTGCTTCGCAATCTTCAATGACTCGCCACAACCATCGAACGATGCGCTGGGGTCATTCGGAATGGCATCAACCAGAACGACGCCACCACCAGCAGGGAGCATCGTCGTGCAGACACCTGTCGCCGCTGCGCCAGCACTAACAGCCTGGGCTCCTGACCGGTCGTTCACGTCAATCATGGTGAACTCATCGAAACGGCCACTCTGGCGATAGGAGTCCACCGTCTCCTCTTGGTTCTTAAAGAGGCTAACTCGCATACCGTCGGCACCATTCGAGAAGCTGCAACCAGGTTCCGACTCGTACTGCTCAATCTTCTCACCTGGAGTTTGAAAACCCCCAGCTGAAAGTTGCTCAGGTGTCGTGATCGAACATGGTTTCAGGTTTGCCAACGCTGAACGGGAATGCTCCACCTCGCCAGAGGACGCATCCGATCCACTGGAACACCCGGCCACCACCAACACCGCCAGAACGCTGACACCAAGCGTCAGCGACCGAGCGAATCCACTCACCAGTTAGCCCCCAGAATCACGATCAACCGGAATTAGGAGGTCGCCCTGATCAACGAGGCAACCCTCCCAACTAGTCACTCCGGCAACGATGGCTCGATCGTTTCGGCGATATCCAGCGACGCACCGCAGCCATCGAACGGGTCACGCGGATCAGCAGCCTGCGCGTCCACCACGACCACACCACCAGCAGCTGAGAGCATCGTCGTGCACATATCATCCGTGGCAGCAGAGTCGACCGCCCTCGCTCCCGGACGCCCATTTACATCGGTTTTCGTGAATTCGCCCCAATTTTCCTGCTGCCCATATTCATCGAGCGTCTTCTCCGCGTTACGGAAGATCGTTATCATCTTTTCTTCACCCTGGTAACGACACCCAGGTTCAGAAGAGATCTGGTCCTCGAATTCCTCTTGCGCGGGCAGACCCGCTTTTGTTGCCTGCTGCGGCTTCAGAACCGAGCAAGGATCCAATTCCGCCGGAGCCGAACCCTGCAGTGCAGCGGAGTCCGAGTCCTCACCAGCCGACCCGTCCTGCGAACACGCCGCCATCCCTGCCAGCGCCAGCCCCGCAACAACAGCAACCAACGACGGCCGCAGCACCATCTTCACGCGTCAGCGCCTTCCTCATCACTCCGGCAGACTCGGCTCGATCTGCTCCGCGATCTTCAACGACTCACCACACGCGTCGAACGGCTCACGCGGATCGGTAGACTGCGCATCGACGAGAACGACACCACCACCAGCCGCGAGCATCGTCGTGCACATATCCTGATTCGCCGCCGCATTTGTGGTCGCTTCAGCAGCAGGACGACCATTCACGTCCATTTTGCGGAAGTCTGCCCAATTATCCTGAGTACCATAGCCGTCGAGAGTCTGTTCGGCATTGCGATACACTGTAAGCAACATCTCGTCTCCCTGGTACGAACAACCAGGTTCGAACGAATATTGCTCAACAGGCTCTCCGCCGGATGGAAGACCCGCAGCAGTCGCCTGCTCCTCCGTGAGGATCGAACACGGATCCACACCGGCCAAAGCTGAACGCTGCTCTTCTGAAGGTTGCGCTTCCTCGTCAGATGATCCGCCCGCGGCGCACCCGCCGAGAGCCAGCACTCCTGCCGCGACCACGATTGACCGCGAAAAATTCTTCACTGAGATCCCCTTCCCAAGTCATCCGCGATCTGCTCATCAGTCGCACGGTAATCCTTCGCCGCGTTCCGGAAAGCGTCGGCCTGGTTAAGCATCTCCGTCTGCAGGTCACGCAGAAGGTCTACCGCGCCAGAACCCGATTGGTTTGCCTTCTGCTCAAAGTGATGAGTCAGGGATACAGAAGACTCATAGTCACCGAGACCACGCACACGGTCAATCTGGTTGTAGTCCCTCGCCATTCGACCAACCTCATCGGCACTGTCTTCGCAGTGCTTGGCGGCGGCTTCGGCTGCTTCGGGGTTCATGCGTAGCTGGCCGGAGCTGACCTGCTCGTTGATCCAGCTGGTCTGCTTGCTTGCCTCCGCCAGCGCGCCCTGAGCTTTCGCGAAACCTGAACCTATGTCGTCGAGCATGTCGGTGCCTTCCCCTCACCACACACTTCGAGCGGAGGCCAGCAGCCACCGACCTCCGCCCAACCAGCAAGGATCACACTATCGAGATCGCACCGCTCCTGTCTCGAAAACAGCAGGGCAAAAAGGACGTGACCGACAACTCACCCGAACGTCCGAATGGGCCTCATCAAAGGACCGCCAGGCCATCCCGTTCAGCCGCGAAGCGGAACTCAAACTGGCTTTGACCAGCAGGTTCCCGGACTCGTACAACTACGGCCGCCCAGGTTGTCACTCATCGGGAATTCGAGTCGCGTCCGAGGAGCTTGTCCCGAGTAAGCAGATGCACCAGTTCCCAGAAACCTGCCGCCAACACGAACACCAACAACAACCACAGCCCGTGGGTGAGTGGCGGCTCTTGGGACAGGCCCACCATGTCCAACAGGCCGAGCAGCAACGTCACCCCCGCCGCCCAGCCGAGCGCCGACGCATGCCGCCGCCGATGCCACTTCGTGCCCGTCCATGGCCTCCCTGCGTGCCGCGCTCAACCCACGTCCGCGATCACCGCCATGGCAGGAGCCCGAGGGTCACTCCTGGTCCTCGCCGTTGTCCTCGCGGGCTTCGGGGGCGGCGCGGGCTTCGCGGCGGGCGAGGTCTGCCGGCGATCCCTCTGGAGGGAGAGGGGTTTCGCTGAGATGCCGCTGCATGAGGGATTCCGGCACGTACTCACCGCGTTCTCGCTTTGCAGCCCTCTCGGCGTCTTGCCGATCGAACTTGGCTCGTGTTTCCGGGTCGAGCTGTTCCCGGGGGGTGTGGTACTTCCTGACCAGTTCGTCATGATCCATGTTGCAACCTCACTTCGGCGGGTCAGTTAGACGGATTTGCCACGTGTCGGTACTCGGGTCATAGGTACGCCCTTCACCAGGAATTCCGTGCCGCGCCCGAACAGCACTTCGGATTGGGCCGCATCCATGGACCCCAGATTGCGCCCCTGCGCGGAGTCGATCACGAACTCGACGTTGCCTCGGTTTCGGTCGTTCACCCTTGCCCATGGCTGTCGTCCGGCTCTTGTCCTTGCTCTCCGGGGCGTTTGCGCACGGGGAACGGCTTGAAGTTGTCATCAATGCCGATAGGGAAGTTGTCCCCCGGTTTGGGGGTGGCGTACTCGCCCCGCGCCTTCTTCTCGCGTAGCTGCTCGGACGCCGCCTCGATCCGAGCGCGCCGCTCGGGAGGCAGATCGTCGAGGTTGGTGGCGAACCGCTTGATCATCTCTTCTGGCGTCATTCTCTACCGCTACCTTCCTAGATCTCGCATGTAGATTTCCCACCCTGTGCCGTCAGCGTTGGGCACAACACCGTCGACTTGAAAGCGATTACCAGGCATCCATCCTGCTTCTTCCATGCCCCCATACGGGTTGAGAAACTCCAGGTCTTTGGCGTGCTGTGGTTCATTGATGACGAACTGCACGTTGCCGGGGAACGGGTTGGCCTTGTCCGCGCTGGTGAACGCGGCTTCCTCCACGACCTCGCCGGATTGGTACCGCTCCAGCATCGCGGGCAGATCCTCTGGGGCGACATCGATCCCTCGGTACAGCTGCTGTCCTGGTTCGGGTTGCCAGTCTGGCAGCTGTTCATGCCCGAGACAGCGTTCTTGATCTCCACATCGTGCTTCTCCAACCCCGCCGGGTCCCCATCACGCAGGGCCTCGTTCCAGTCCTGGTGATGAATCTCGGTATAGCGCTTCATCCCGGCAAGCTCTTCATCCGGAATGTGTGCAATACCCGGGTTGGACATGCGGATCTCGTCGAGCAACCGCTGCTGACCGGGGTTGTCCCCGATGGCTCGCCTACGGCGACATGGCTCGGCCGGGCCAGCGGTGCGACGCAACAGCTCCGGCAGTGCCTCGACCGGAGTGCGAGTCGTCATCACCTCGGCCATCAGTCCCCCTCACCTGCAGCGGGCGGTGCGCTTACTGCTGAGCCTCGTCCCTGCGTATGGCGATCATCGCGGACACGATGTCCCGACCGGGCAGGACAAGGCCCGGCGGAGAGTCGGTGTTGAGCGCCAGTTGCATATCCGGTGCGTCGAGTACCTTGACCAGGCCACGCACCGGCATCCGCGAACCTCCCGCGGTGACCTGCAGTGGTACGCGGTTGTCGCTGGTGTAGGCGTGAAGGACGGGCCGCCCGTCTTGGTCGGCGACAACCGGTATCTGGTTGGGGTTCTGCATGTCGGTTATCACGCTCAGGTGCGCATCGGCTGCCGCCAGGGCGCGCAGTAGCCCATCGGCACGGCTGTATCCGCTGGCGGCCAGTTCCAATGCGCGCTCGATGGCGTTTGTTGGCTCGGGCCACCCGCGCAGCTTCGGTCCTGGCCGGTAATTGGGGTTCGGTATCCACTGCGCGTGTGCGAGCTCCCCCGTAGTGGGGTCAGCAGGGAACGCTCCCCGGATGCCCCACGGCGGCACCTCGCCGTTCGCGTCGAACTCGGGATCCATCACGTAGACGCGTGCGCCCGGACGTGACCGGGCCTGCTCGCGCATGGCGTCGGTGATCTCTGGGGTCGGCAGAGGGGTGTCGTCGTGCATGGTGGTCATCTTTCCCCCTGTTTGCCGTAGTGCGGGTTGGGTTCGAACTCATCGCTAGGAACCGGCAGGCCGGTTGTCGGGTCCGTCATCATTCGATACCGGCCCACGATGCGCTCGGCCGCGGTCCCACCGGGCGCCGCAATCTCTTCTTGGCGGGCGTATCCGTGGTTGTCAACGCTGGCGTTGACGTCAATACCGCCCGGCGCGTCGGTCACGTACATGTACTGGCGGTCGGCGAACTGCAGCCAGACGTCCTGGTCACGGGACCACGACACATAGCCTGATGGGGTGTCGTGTTTGGTGTAGTCGTCAAGGTCCAGGTTCTCTGGGTTCCGCGGCGCGGCTCCGGTTTCAAACAGGTCGTCGCGATTCCCGCGTCTTGTTCCTGGTCCGGGCCGGTAAGTGGGAAAGGCTCGAAGTTGCTGTTCAGGCCGATCGAGGTGTTGTCCTTGCTCCAAGACTGCAGCACCTCGCCGCGCGCGATCTTCTCGTCGGTGTACCGCCGCGAGTCCTCGGCCATCGCTCGGCCCTCGGGACTGAGGTCTTCCCGCTTCGGTACGTACTGGCGGATCAGCGCCTTTCGCTCCTCAGGAGTCATAGCTCACCTTCCCTGACCTTGGCCCTGCATGTAGATGTGGCACCTGAACGACGGTGTGCCGCCTGACTGTCGAGATGGCCTATGCGCAGGTACGGGCCCGACTGTACGAAGAATCGGCGCGCAGTTAGCTGTCCAGCTGGAGCACTGCCAAGCCCCCTCTCCGTTGGTGGAGATGGGGCCTGAACTCAAAAATGCCGGTTTACGCGCCGCCAACCACCGTGCGGCGCGGCCGGGCACTCACTGCTGGTCCTCACCCTCCTGGTCCTCACCCTGCTGGTCCTCGCCGGGCTTCGCGGGCTTCGCGGGCTTCGCGGCGGACGAGGTCTCTCGGCGACCCCTCTGGAGGGAGGGGGGTTTCGCTGAGATGCCGCTGTATCAGGGATTCCGGCGTCCTTTCACCGCGCTCCCACCGCTCCGCCCTCACGGCGTCTTGCCGATCGAGCCTGGCTCGTGTTTCCGGGTCCAGCTCTTCCCGAGGCGTGTGATACTTCCTGACCAGTTCGTCATGATCCATGTTGCAACCTCACTTCGGCGGGTCAATCAGAGTGATTTGCCACGTGTCGGTACTCGGGTCGCAGATGCGGCTGTCCACCAGGAACTCCGTGCCGCACCCGAACATGCAACGATCCCCGACGCACCAGCTACGACGCACGAGCCACTCTGCGACGAGACCAAGCGGGCTCACTGCCGGGCGTCGCCGTTGCCCGCATCCCGCTGCGCTTGGTCGTCATTTCCCGCGTCTTGTTCCTGCTCCGGGCCGGTAAGTGGGAAGGGCTCGAAGTTGCTGTTCAGGCCGATCGGGGTGTTGTCCTTGCTCCAGGACTGCAGCACCTCGCCGCGGGCAATCTTCTCGTCGGTGTACCGCCGCGAGTCCTCGGTCCGCGCTCGGTCCTCGGGACTGAGGTCTTCCCGCTTGGGTACGTACTGGCGGATCAGTGCCTTGCGCTCTTCAGGCGTCATAGCTCCTAATCTCCTTGTCCTAGGTCTCGCATGTAGATATGCAATACGTCCCCTACCTCTTCGAGGTCACGCACGCCGAAGCGGTTGCCGTCCTGCCACAACATTTCGCGCTCGTCCGGGTTGGTGGGTTCGAAGTCCCGAGCGTGCTGGGGTTCTTCAATGATGAACCGGACATGGTTGGGCTTGTCGGGGCTGGCACCGAAATACTCCGGCGGAACGTCCTTCGATGCTGAGGTGAACGCTGGCTCCTCCACCGTCGCACCGGGACGGTAGCGCTCCAGCACCTCCGCGAATTGCTCGTCGCTGACGCCCATGTCGCGAAATGCTTTCGGGGTTTCGGCAGTGTCGACGCGGGGCATGTCGTCCAGCGCACTGCGCAGCACGTTGGCATCGGGACTGAGGTAGTCACGATCGATCGCGTCCCCCTCGCGCAAGGTGCGATTGAGGGTGTTGGCGTCCTCGCCGATATAGCGGCGCAGGCCCATCGCTTCCTCGTCGTCCAGGTGCGCGAGTTCGGGGTGTTCGTCGCGGAGTCGGGCCACGCTCTCATCGAACGGGTCGCCGGTGCGCATCTCGATACGCTCCCGATAGGTCTGCCGGTCCTCATCCGAGAGATCGTGGCGGGATTCGCCGTGCGATTCCGGCTCGGGTGTCTGCGAGGCAGGGCCCGGCGTCTCGTCGTGGTCCCGCTGTGGGGCCGGGTCCTCGTGCCGCTGCTCCTGGCGCGGCTCGTCGGACTGGTGTTCGGGACGCCCGTCGACCTGCTCCGAGGACTCCCGGGTCACAGGCTCCGAGGCTGGGCCATTGCCCCGGTCTCCGAGTGGGCCGCCGTCGTCCCAATCGTCGAAGTCCGGGCCGCTTCCGGTGCCGTCATCGAGCCAACTGTCGGGGCCGCCCATGTCGCCGAACCGGTCCGGGGCGCGGTGCTGCGACGGACCAGGTGGAGCCTCGGCGGCTTCGGGGCGGGTGTCCGTCCCGCCCGAAGCATCTCCGGACGGCCGCGCAAACCCGTCCTCCGACCCACCGCGCTGCGGAGCTGGCGGCTCTTGCACCGGCGTGTACTGGGAACTCCCCAGCCCGTCCCCGCCGGGCTGGTTCCAGGGCGTGCCGCCGGGCTGGTTCCAGGGCGTGCCGCCGGGAGGGGATGGCGGTGGCTGCTGCGGCTGGGGCTGGGGCGGTTGAGGTGTCTGGGGCGACTGCGGCTGGGGCGTGGATTTCGGACTGCCAGGTGTGTTCGGTGTGTTCGGTGGTTTCGGGGCGTCCGGATTCGGGGCATCAGGCGTGAGCCGTCCGACCTTGCCGAGGGTCGCCCCGACCTTCCCCGCCGTCCCGACACCGGTGAACATCGAACCGACGTTGGTCCACGCCTTGCCGAACGCGGCAGCCGGATCGTTGCGCCACTCTGCCGACGTCCCGACGATCCCGGTCAACGTCTGACCCGGATGAGCAGCCATGCTGACGACCCCAGCCGCCATGTTCGCCCCCGCCGAGATCGTCTCGGCCGGATGAGTCACGAGATGGACCGGCCTCGACAGATTGGTGATCAACCCCACGCCCATCTCGCCGAGAGCTCCCCCGATACCACCTGCGAGGCTGCCCGCAACCTCCCCCATCGGCGAGAACTGGTCCTGGACAAGCCCCCACGCCCTTTCGAGCATGGACGGGTCCGGCGCCCGGTCACGAGCACGCCGCAACGCATCCGCGGTGGTCGCCGAGGACGTTTTCATCGAGCGGCGCGCATCCGCGAGGACCGCCTCGGCCTCCGCCCGACCCGCTTTGCCCGGATCATCGAACGGCACCGGCGGCGCATCCGCCGGGGCAGAGCGTTGTTGCTGTTCATGCTGCGCGCGAGCCTGCTTCGTGGTGGCTTCGGCCTGACGCCACAGCTCGATCGCGCGAGCCGCTCCCTGCTGCGCCGAAGTGATCACGTGACCGTGGTCGGTCAACGCACGGGCGGCCTCGGAGTACGCGGTCGCGGCCTCCTTCCAGCGCGGCGTCTCCTGCTCATTGGCGCGGCGATAGGCATCCGCGGCCTCACCCGTCCACGCCGAATCATCCAACTTGGACAAACCGGCCGCGGCATCACCGATGCCCTCGGCGATCCCGCGGTAAACGCGAGCCTTGTCGGCCACCCCAGAGGCCTTACCGCGGATCAGCTCGGTGGGATCGTCCGTCTCGCCCAGCTGCGCAGGTTCCTCACCCCCGAAAACTCCCACTACCGGCCTCCCCCGGTAACCGAGTTCCAGACGTCCGTCGCGCCATCGACCACCCCGCCGACGTCGTCGCCGATCGAGCCCATCGAGTCGCCGATATCGTCATCGATCTGGTCCCAACCGCCCCAATCCGGCTGGACCTCCCGATCCACCTCGCTCCACGACATGGTCTCGCCGGACTTGGTGTGATCCGGCGACCACAACGCCAGCCACGCGTCCTGCAACAGATCGGTTACCGCGCTCTCCTGCCCCTGATACGACCGCATCGCCTCGGTGAGCTGCTCGACAATTCCCTCACCGGTCTTGAGCAGACTGCCCAGCCCATAGATCCAATCGCTGTTGAAGCCGGTGAACGCAGCCAGCAGCTCCTGGTCCTCACCGAGATCGTCACGCGAGGCATCCATCGAACGCAGCCCCTGCGCCGAGCCGCCCTTCGCCATGTACGAGCCGCCCGGAACCACGCCGGCCAGCGTGTCGATGGCCTCCTGATGTCCGTCAATAACCTTCTGCATGCTGGCCAAATCGACCGAAAAACCCTCAGGCATCCGCACCGTCCTCACCCTCGACCGACACCCCGGGGATGGTCAGCATGTGCTGTGCGAGCACATCGAGCACCACGCCGCACCCGGCGGGCAGGTAATGCTCCAGCAACCGCTCTCCCGGAAGCGACACCCAATCCACAGACCCATCACCGCCGATGCCCACCCCACTGGCCTCGCAAAAAGCCACCAATTGGGCCGGAGTGGAAAACACCGGAAGCCACACACCGCCGTCCTCCAGACGCAGCGGGGCCGCATCCGGCAGCAAGTACACCGACGACCGCCGAAACGTCGCCATCACCAGGTGCGGATCAGCCTCCCCAGCGGGCCGATCGATGAACCGACGCGCAGCCATAACCAACACCGGATCACCTTGCGGTGGCGTCGGCGTCGTAGCGGCGGGGCGGTTCGCCTCGGGCGGCGCGGGCGCGGGGGCCGGGTCAGGTGTGGGGTTTGCGGAGCTGGGACCGGACTCCAGCAACGTGCCGGAGAACGTCACCACGCGCGGCAGGCGGGAGGCACCCGTGCCATCGCCGGACACCGACGGAGTCCCCGGCGGGGCGGCGACTCCACCACGCGGCCGCCCACCAGCATCAAGACCCGGCACGCCCAACCCTTCGCCGCACATCAGCACGTACGGGAACGAACACTGCCCCGCCACGATCGTTCATGATCTATCTCGGACCTCGCGCCATGATGCGACAGACGATCTCGGGTGCGAATCGCCTTCGAACGTTTGTGACCACAACCACTCCGGCGATCACGCATCCGTGAGGGACGCATCCGCGCCGCATCCGACCGGCCTCCGGCCGCAGAAATCCCCACCGCTCCGGGACGTGGTGCGGTGGGGAGCACACACCCGGCCGCCGGTGGGGCTACTTCTCGTCGACCTGGATGTCGAAACGGACGTCGGTGCCGTCGACCTCGGTCACCTCGGTCGAAATGCCCAACTTCTCGCCACCCGCCGAAAGCTCGCAGCGCATGGTCTCGCCCACCTCGGCGGGCAGATCTCCGGGACACGTCACCGAATCCGGCGCCTGGCCGACCTTCTGCTCCAGCTGGGCCGAGATCTGCGACTCCACCTCGCCCTTGCCGACCGTCACCGTTCCACAACCAGCCAGGCCCACGACCAACAACGACACCACCACGAACGACCGCATATCCGCCTCTCGCCTCGGAATCGAACAAATGCCGCACCACCCTGACCCAGCGGCCCGCGCGAGGGAGCGGAATCCGGGCAAAAACCCCCACATGCCGCAGTGATGTCCGGCACAAGCACCACCGGTGCCACCGGTCAGCGGCGCGATAGGTCAGCAGCGCAGCAGGTCAGCAGCGCAACAGGTCAGCAGCGCAACAGGTCAGCAGCGCAACAGGTCACCGGCGCAACAGGTCACCGGCGCAGGAGGTCACCGGCGCAGGAGGTCACCGGCGCAGCAGTAGGAAACCGCCCTCATCGGCCACCGTTCGATAACCGGCGTCCCGAGCCTTCCGCAGGTACTCGCGCTCCGCGTCGGCCGAAACCGGCCACCGCGCAGGCGGGTCCGCCTCCGAAACGATCCACTCCGTGCGGAACGAATCGTCCGGATAGCCCGGAAACACCGAAACCTCGCAACGACTCGTCAACTGCGGAACCAACATGTTCGAGGCCGCCACCGACGCACCGTCCGGAATCCGGTCCAGCACCTGCCGCGCGGCCACCACCCGGGCATCCGTGCGCCACGTCTGCGCCTCGAACAACGACGCCAGCGGCAACGACGGCAAGAACACCGTCGTCACCAGCACCGAACCCGCCAACACGGTCGGCGACACCTGGCGCAACCGGGTCAGAGCGTCCACGAACGCCGCGAACACGATCGGCATCAGCACCACGCTGTAGTGATGTTCGGTGTCCCAATAGGACTGATTGGACGAAAGCAGGCGCCACAGCAGGGTCGGCACCGCCAACAACAACAACGGAGAACGCAACGCCACGAACGCGGTCGGCGCGAGCAACAACACCAAGGTCTGCGCCTTGATGTCCGGCGTGACCAGCTCCACCGGAACCCGAAATAGCGAACCGGAAAAATCCGGTGAGAAGTTCTCCCAGAGCCGGTAGCCACCATCGGCATTGAACCACGGGATCAACACGAAGATCTCGACCAGCGAACCCAGCACCCCGGCCGAAACCGCCACCGCCCCGACCCGGCGCTGCCCCTGGTACAGCAGGTACCCGCCGAGCACCGCGACCGTCAGCCCCAGATCTTCTTTGACCAACAACAACGGCAAAGCCCACGCGGCAGCACTGCGCCAACGACGCTCGCCCAGTGCCTCCAGCGAGAACGCGAGCAACGGCGCGGCGAAGCACACCTCGTGGAAATCGAAACCGACCGCGCCCTGGAAACCGTACGAAGCGCCCATCCCGAAACCCACGACCAGCGCGGCCCGCACGCCCAATTCACGGGTCGCCCACCGCATCAGCGGGACGATCGCCAACGCCAGCAGCGCGGCCTGCGCCAGCAGCAGCACCTCCGCCGACGGCCACACCAGGTACAGCGGCGCCAGCAGCGCGAGGATCGGGTGGAAGTGGTCGCCCAGCGCGTTCGCGCCCGGACCGAGCAGTTCGCTGACCGGAGCGCGACCCTCCGAATAGGACCGGACGATCTGCTCGAAGATCCCCAAGTCGTATCCGGTGGAGCGCATCCGGTGGTGCTCGCGGATCGAAACGGCGCTGTACAGCGCGAAAAACAGTCCCGCCACCGCCCACGGCAGGGCGTGGCGGACACGCACTCGGTTCGGGCCCGGCCAGTCGGCCGACATGTGGTCGTCAGGCGCGCGACCGGTTCCCACATGTCCGGTCAGTCCGGTTCGGACGGTTGCGGTGGACAACACCGGGTCAAGTGAACCAGAACGGGCTCGCCGTGCGGATCACCGGTCGCCGGGCGTGATCGTGCCCGGCGACCGATCCGTTGGAGCTCCGACCGCCAGGGGAAGCACCGGCGGCCGGGGCGATCAGTAGCCGAAGACCTGGGTCCAGTACCAGCCGTCGTGGTCCACACCGACGCCGATCGTCCGCAGCGAGCAGTCGAGGATGTTCTCGCGGTGGCCCTGCGAACCCATCCAGCCGTCCACCACCTGCTCGGCGCTGGTGTGTCCCTGCGCGATGTTCTCGGCACCCGGCGACGGGTAGCCGGCGCGCTCCGCACGCTGGACGAACGTGTCGCCCTCCGGGGAGGTGTGCGAGAAGTAGTCGCGATCGGACATGTCGCTGCTGTGCAGGTTCGACGCCTCGGCCAATCGGCCGTCGGGGGCGAGGGCACCGCAACCGGCGGCGGCGCGCTCCTCGTTGACCAACTCGACCACGCGAGCCTCCTGCGCGGGGTCCGCCGCCAGCGCGGACGTCGCCGTGGTGGCCGCGCCCGCACCGAACAACAGAGCAGTCACACCTGCGGTAATCACACAACGTTGCAAACGGGGAGGTGCCATGTCGCGGTAAGCTACCCGTTTGGGTGAGATCAAACCGTGACCTGTGACTCAACGCACGGAGTTCAACTCCACTGCGTAATCAACCCTGTTCCAGGCGTCGCGAACGGCCCACGCTGAGCCCGATCGCGGTCGAGCACCCGACGGCGTCACCACATCCGGCCGAGAGGTGATCGCCGGTGTGGTGACGCCCATCGCCCCGGGATCAAGCCGATGCGTCGTGCTCCCGCTGCACCTCCTGGCGGGCGGACTCGGCTCCGGTGGCGATCGGAGCCGTGAGCCACTGGCGCGGAAGGCCGAACGCCTCCACCAGCGACACCGCGTGCGGGCGCAACCCCTGGCACAACGCGTTCACCGCCTCCGTCACCGCCTTCGACCTGCGCGGCGTGAGGCGCTCGTGCTCCAGGAACCAGCCCCGGTCCTCCTCGATGTTGGCCAGCACGAAGAGATCGCAGAGCCGGTTGAGCACCGCCGCCGTCTCCTGGTCCGGGCACCGCTCGATCGCCGCGACGAACGCCTCCAACACAACCCGATCCACGTGCACCCGCGCCGCGCGCAACACGTGGTCCTGCGCGCTGTTGAACACCTCGAACGGGTCCGCGTCCTTACCGGTGGCGCGGCGCAACCTGCGGGCGACGCCATCCAGCACGTGCTTCTCGCGCTCGTCGAACATGCGCACCTGCCAGCCCCGGTCGAAGACCTCGTCCTCCTCGTCCCGGCCGGGAGCCGCATCCACCAGCCGCTGCACCAACGACCGCGCAGCCGTCCGCTCGATCACCGTGCCCACGAACTGATCGGCCACGAACCGTGCCAATCCGACCGTGCCCAGCTCGTCGAACTGGTCCTTGTAGTTGGTCAGCAACCCCTTGGCCACCAGCTGCAGCAGAACCGTGTTGTCACCCTCGAACGTGGTGAACACGTCGGTGTCCGCCTTCAACTGCGGCAACTGGTTCTCCGACAGGTAACCGGCGCCACCGCACGCCTCGCGACAAGCCTGGATCGTCTCGGTCGCGTGCCACGTGGTCATCGCCTTCAAACCCGCCGCGCGCGACTCCAGCTCGCGCTGCGCGCGCTCGTCCTCGGGCCCGTCGTGCAGCGTCGAAACGAGTTCCTCCTGCGCGAAGTGCAGCGCGAACGTCTTCGCCAGCGCGGGCAGCAACTTGCGCTGGTGCCCCAGGTAATCCAGCACCACCGTCTCGTCCGGCGTACCCGGCCGTTCGAACTGGCGGCGCACATCGCCGTAGCGCAGCGCGATCTCCAACGCCAACTTCGTCGTGCTGCCCGCGGTGCCGCCCACCGAGACCCGGCCGCGGATCAGTGTGCCCAGCATCGTGAAGAACCGCTTGTTCTCGCTCTCGATCG
The DNA here is from genome assembly GCF_054779195.1 of Parasphingorhabdus pacifica. NCBI lineage: Bacteria > Pseudomonadati > Pseudomonadota > Alphaproteobacteria > Sphingomonadales > Sphingorhabdaceae > Parasphingorhabdus > Parasphingorhabdus pacifica. The sequence goes on along the minus strand of NZ_BAAGYS010000007.1, from coordinate 251,407 downwards.
AGCTGTGGTAGGTGCCGTCGGCATCGACGTCGCCGTAGCGGTTGAGCAGGTTCTCCCGCGGGATCCGCACCTGGTCGAACGTGATCCGGCCGTTGTCCACCCCGTTCAACCCGGCCTTGCGGCCGCAATCCTCGATGTGCACGCCGGGGCAGGTGTTCCCGTCGGCATCGCGGATCGGTGTCATGAACGCGTGCACGCCGTGGCGCTCGCCGCGAGTGATCAGCTGCGCGAAGACCACGGCCATGCGGCCGTCCCGCGCCGCGTTGCCGATGTACTCCTTGCGGGCCGACTCGTGCGGCGTGTGCAGCACGAACTCGCCGGTATCCGGATCGTAGGCGGCGGTCGTGCGCAGCCGCTGAACATCCGACCCGTGACCCGTCTCGGTCATCGCGAAGCAGCCCGGCAGCTCCAGGTCCATGATCCGCCGGAGGTAGCGCTCGTGGTGGGATTCGGTGCCCAACGCCTGCACCGCGCCACCGAACAGTCCCCACTGCACACCGGACTTGACCATCAGCGACAGGTTGCCGGCCAGCATCTCCAGCGACACCACCGAACCGCCCGTGTCGCCCTGGCCGCCCTGCGCCGCGGGAAAGCCGAGTTCGGGGATACCGCTCTTGGTCAGCAGTTGCAGCTGCTCGAACGTCTGCGCGCGGTGCCGCTCGGTGTCGAGGTGGTCCCCCGGCGGGAGGTCCGTGTCCTGCAGAGCCCTGCGGACCTGGGCACGAACGTCGGCCCAGCGCCCGTCCAGGACCTTCGCGAGTTCTGCCGCGTCGAAGTCGGCGGAAATGTCAGGGGTATCCATCGGGGCCTCCAGAGCGGATCAAAGCTGGGCGTCAGCCTAGTTACTCACGAGTAGGGTTGCCATGTGAGCTGACCCCCACACATCCACCCCGCCCGCGCACTCGAACGCACCACGGCCGAAGACCCCGGAACCGCGCCACCGGAAGCCGCGCACGGGTGGAGCAAGGGAACATTCCTTCCACATGTGACAGAAAGGTTCCCTTGCTCGCACCTGCCGAACGCGGGGCGAACCCGATCAGGCGACGATGTTGACCAGTCGGCCCGGCACCACGATCACCTTGCGCGGCTCCTTGCCGTCCAACGCCGCCGACACCTTCTCGTCGGCCAACGCGGTCGAACGGATCTCCTCGTCACCCGACGACGCGGGCACCACGATCCGCGAACGCACCTTGCCGTTGAGCTGGATCGGATACTCCACGGTGTCCTCGACCAGGTACTCCTCATCGGCCACCGGAAACGGGCCGTGCGCCAAGCTCGCCGGGTTCCCCAGCCGCGACCACAGCTCTTCGGCCAGGTGTGGCGTCAACGGCGCCACCATCTGCACGAGCGGCTCCACCACCGAGCGCGGCGTGCCCGCCGCCGATCCGTACACCTTCGTCACCCGGTTGTTCAGCTCGATCAACTTGGCGACCGCCGTGTTGAACCGCAGCTCGTCGTAGTCCTCGCGCACGCCGGCGATCGTCTTGTGCAGCGCCCGCAGCATCTCCAGGTCCGGCTGCTCGTCGCTGACCCGCAGCTCGCCGGTGTTCTCGTCGACGACGTTGCGCCACACCCGCTGCAGGAACCGGTGCGAACCGACCACGTCCTTGGTGGCCCACGGCCGTGAGGCGTCCAACGGACCCATCGCCATCTCGTACAGGCGCAACGTGTCCGCACCGTACGTATCGGCCATCTCGTCCGGCGACACCGAGTTCTTCAGGCTCTTGCCCATCTTCCCGTACTCGCGGCGAACCTCCTCGCCCTGGAAGAAGAACTTGCCGTCCCGCTCCTCGACCTCCTCGGCGGGCACGTAGACGCCGCGCGAGTCCGTGAACGCGTAAGCCTGGATGTAGCCCTGGTTGTACAACCGGCGATACGGCTCCTCCGAAGCCAGGAAGCCCAGGTCGTGGAGCACCTTGTGCCAGAAACGGGAGTACAGCAGGTGCAGCACCGCGTGCTCCACCCCGCCGACGTACAGGTCCAGCCCACCCGGGTCGTCGTCGCCGTGCTGCTCCGGGCGCTTACCCATCCAGTACTGCTCGTTGACCGGGTCGACGAACGCCGCGTCGTTGTTCGGGTCGATGTAGCGCAGCTGGTACCAGCAGGACCCGGCCCACTGCGGCATCACGTTGGTGTCGCGCTTGTAGTGCTTGAGCCCGTCACCCAGGTCCAGCTCCACCTCGGCCCAGTCCGTCGCCTTCGCCAACGGCGGCTCGGGACGGCTGTCGGCGTCCTCCGGGTCGAACGTGCGCGGCGAGTAATCCGCGACGTCCGGCAGGACCACCGGCAACTGGTCCTCCGGCAGGCCCAACGGGGTGCCCTCGGAGTCGTAGACGATCGGGAACGGCTCGCCCCAGTACCGCTGCCGCGCGAACAGCCAGTCCCGCAGCTTGTACTGCACCGTGCCCGAACCCCGCTTGTTCGACTCCAGCCAGCCGGTGACGGCGGCCTTGGCCTCGTCGAGCTCCATGCCGTTGATGTCCAGCCCGACATCGGGATTGGCCGAGTTGATCCGCGGCCCCGAACCGGTGAACGCGCCGCCGTCGAAGTCCTCCGGCGGCTGCACCGTTCGCACCACCGGGAGACCGAAGACCTGCGCGAATTCCCAGTCGCGCGCGTCCTCGCCGGGGACCGCCATGATCGCGCCGGTGCCGTAACCCATCAGCACGTAGTCGGCGATGAACACCGGGATCCGGTTTCCGTTCACCGGGTTGGTGGCCCACGCGCCCGTGAACACACCCGTCTTTTCCTTGTTCTCCTGACGGTCCAGGTCGGACTTCATCGACGCCGACCGCCGGTACGCGGCAACCGCCTCCACCGGGGTGGATTCGCCGCCGGTCCACGAATCACGTGCGTCGGCGGGCCACTCGGTCGCCGTCAGCTCGTCCACCAGCGGATGTTCCGGCGCCAGCACCATGTAGGTGACGCCGAACAGCGTGTCCGGGCGAGTGGTGAACACCTCGATGCTCTCCGCGGACCCATCCAGGCCGAACACCACGTTCGCCCCGTGCGACCGGCCGATCCAGTTGCGCTGCATCGACTTGACCTTCTCCGGCCAATCCAGCCGGTCCAAGTCGTCGACCAGACGGTCGGCGTACGCGGTGATCCGCATCATCCACTGCTTGAGGTTGCGGCGGAACACCGGGAAGTTGCCGCGTTCGGTCAAGCCGTCGGCGGTGACCTCCTCGTTCGCCACCACCGTGCCCAGGCCCGGGGCCCAGTTCACCGGCGCCTCAGACAGGTACACCAACCGGTAGGAATCGATGATCTCGCGCTGCTCGGTGCCGGAGAGCTCCGCCCACGCCCGGCCGTCGGGAGTCGCCCGCTCACCGGAGGCGAACTGCCCCTCCAGCTCGCTGATCCGCCGCGCGCGCCCCTTGCCTCCGTCGGCTTCGGGGTCGTACCAGGAGTGGAAGATCTGCAGGAAGATCCACTGCGTCCAGCGGTAGAACTCGATGTCGGTCGTGGCCACCCGGCGCCGCTCGTCGTGGCCCAGGCCCAGCCGACGGATCTGCCGCAGGTAGCGCTCGATGTTCTGCTCGGTCGTCGTCCGCGGATGGGTGCCGGTCTGCGCGGCGTACTGCTCCGCGGGCAGCCCGAACGAATCGAACCCCATCGTGTGCAGCACGTTCCGCCCCAACATCCGGTGGAAACGGGCGTAGACGTCCGTGCCGATGAAGCCCAGCGGGTGACCGACGTGCAACCCGGCGCCCGAGGGGTACGGGAACATGTCCTGGACGAAGAGCTTCTCCCCGGGAACTTCGCCCTGGAGCGGGCCGGCGGGGTTGGGAGCATGGAAGGTCCCGAGCTCCTCCCAGCGCTGCTGCCAGCGCTGTTCGATCTCGGCCGCCGTTCCCGCCGTGTAGCGGAACTGCGGAGCCTCATCCGTGCTCCCGTTGTTCGAGCCCTCTGCCTGGCCACTCATCGGTTGGGGTCCTTCCCTGCCTTCTCGCGAACGCGCGGATTCCTCCTTCCAGTGTGACGCGCTGGGGAAATCGGCTTTCCGCCGCCCTTGCCGGACCTGCGATCAAGGCTCGGCAGGCCGCCCTCCGGTGAGCCGAGGACCGAACGTCGGGCGGCGCGGACGCGGGAGCACGTCCGGCGGCACATCCGAACCCGCACTCGCTCAGTCCAACGGCTCGACCGGACCGGCACCAAACTCGGGTCACCGGACCGCCAGCGCGATGAGCTGAGTCTGCTGACCGGGGGAGAAGTTGTCGTCGCTGACCAGCACCAGGCTGCGCTCGCCGCCGGGCAGGCGCGGCCCCCAGGTCATCCCCTCCACGTTGTCGACCGGCCCCACCCGGAGCTCGAACTCCGAAAGGTCGGCCAGCAGCCGCTTGCGCACCGGACGCACCTGCTCACCGGCCAGCGAGTCCACGTCCGCCACGTCGGTCGCACCCCGCACGTCGGCCTGGTAGATGCGGATCGAATTGCCCACCCCGGTCACGTACGAACGTTCCAGCACCAGGTACCTGGCGGGATCGGCGGTGCCCAGGATCGCCGACACCCCGTTGTTGCTGAACCCTCCGGTGGGCGATTCGGCGAACACGGGGTCCAGCGGATACGCGAACTGGCCGAGCACCTCACCGGAACGTTCCTGCACGGTGATCCGGGAGAGCGCACCGTGCTCGGTCGTCGGCGACTCGCCGTCCCGAATCAGCGGGCCCTCCATCGCGCTGACCACGAGCGCACCGCCCGCCGCGAACGTGAGCCCCTCCAGGACCTCGTTCTGCCTCGGCCCCGCGTGCTCACCCATCCGCAGGTTGTCCGGCAGCCGCAGCTCGTCCCGGAAGGTTCCACTCGTTCCCGCGACGCGGATGGCCGGATCGATCAACCGCTCGTCCCGCTCACCCTCGCTGGTCCACCACAGGTCACCGTGCCGGGGATCGACGCGGACCTCCTCCGGGTCGACGGTCGAACCGTCGCCGCCTTCCAACGGCGGGTACACCGTGCCGTCGGGACGCCGGAGCGGTTCGGTGCCGGTCAACTCCACCGGCCCGACGCCCTCGGGCCCCACCGGGATGTCGGCTGTGTAGAAGCGAGCGGGCTGACGTTCCGAACGATCATCACTGATCAGCACCCACTCACCGGTTCGCCGGTCGAAGTCGATCCCGGAAAGCCCACCAACCGTGGTCTGCTCGAACTCCATCGCGTGTGGCAGCCGGGTCGACCCGAGCAGCCGAACCCGCTGGTCGGTGGCCGCTTCGGCCGGAGCGGTCGCCGGAACGATCATCGCGGCCACGCACAGGACCGCGGGCGCGCTCGCGCCCAGAAGGTGTCTTCTCATGAGGTACAGCTCATCTCACGAGGGTGTCCGGCAGGTAGCGCCCGGATGGAGGCTTACCCTTGTCTTCGTGTTCGCTGTTCAGCTGATCTTCTGCGCGATCCTCGTTCTCGGCGGAGCGGCCCTGCTGCTCATCGGCTGGCGGGGGATCCGAGGGCAACTCCCGGTCAACCGGTACTTCGGCGTCCGCACGGAAGCGGCGATGCGCAGTGGTGAAGCGTTCACCCTCGCCAACCGGGCAGCCGCCCCCGCGCTGATGTCCGCGGGCGGGGTGGGCGTGCTCTCCGGTGCCTCGCTGCCCGTGCTGGCCTCCACGTTCAGCGTCGTGCTGGTCATAGCGCTGGGACTGATCGGGGTCTTCGTGCTCACCGGCGCAGGCGGCGTCGTCGGCGACAAGGTGGCGGCCACCGTGCCCGAACCCGCTCCCGCCGGGGGTTGCGGCGGTTGCGCGGGCGGCTGCTGCGGGGCGGCCTGACCACTTCCGGCCAGTTCGGCTCCTGGCAGTCCGGCCGGTCAGTTCAGTTTCCGGTCAGTTCAGTTTCCGGTCAGTTCAGCTTGACGTCACCGGGATGGGTGGCCATGAACGCGAGCGGAGTTCCCTGCCTGCGCAACACCCGTCCCCACAGGTCCGCGCCCGGCACCACGATCACGTCGTCCGGCAACGCGGGAACCGGGATCCAGTCACCGCGCTCGATCTCGCCCGCCAGCTGGTTGGCCTCCCAGCCCGCATAGCCCGCGAAGAACCGCAGGCCGCGAGCGCGCGGAACCAGTTCCTCCGGATCGCTCTCCAGATCGACGAGACCGATCGGCCCACGCACGCCGACCATGCCCTCAACCGAGGCGACGCTCTCGCCGGCCCGCAACGCCGCGAGGCAGATCGCCGTGCGTTGCTCCACCGGACCACCGACGAACAGCGACTGCGGTTCGCTGGCGTGCGGAGCCCACTGCGGCAGCACGTCCTCGACCGGGACCTCGCTCGGCCGGTTCAGCACCACGCCCAGACTGCCTTCCTCCCGGTGGTGGATGATGAACACGACCGACCGGCGAAAGTTCTGGTCGAGCAGCTGTGGCGCAGCGACCAGCAACGTCCCCGGCTCCACATCCGCGTCTGTTCCCACCCCCGCATGATCTCACCGATTTCCCCCTTGTCGGGAGTGGACCCGTGAAAGAGATCCGGCCGAGGTCGGCGGCAGGTGGTCACCACTCGATGCAAGCACTGGTGTCGCGCCACTGAGTATTAGTAGTGGTCGCAGGTACCGTTCCGCCGAGACGCTCCGAGGTTGTGCCCGCCCCGCACGGCGCCGACCGCCGGATGCCCGCAGCTTCCGTGCCTGCGGTCGCTGGGATACTACTCAGTATTAATACTGGAAATGACTAGCGGCTACGAACAACGAGTGGAACCGCGGGCTAATCCTCCGGAAGATCGATTCCCTGGTCACGGGCCCACGACCGGAGCTCGGCGATCGCCTCTTCCCGCTCCATCGGTCCGCGGTCGAGCCGAACCTCCTTGAGGTGCTTCCACGCCTTGCCCACCACCGGACCCGGCTCCACCCCCAGCAACCGGATGATCTCGTTGCCGTCCAGATCCGGGCGGACCTTCGCCAGGTCCTCCTCCTCGGCGATCCGGTCGATCCGCGCTTCCAAGTCGTCGTAGGTGCGCTGCAGGGCGTTCGCCTTGCGCCGGTTCCGCGTCGTGCAGTCGGCCCGGACGAGCTTGTGCAGCCGGGGCAGCAGGTGGCCCGCATCGGTCACGTAGCGCCGGACCGCCGAGTCCGACCACTGACCATCTCCGTAGCCGTGGAAGCGCAGGTGCAGGTAGACGAGACCGGAGACATCACTGATGATCTCCTTCGAATACCGCAACGCCCGCAGCCGCTTGCGAGTCATCTTCGCGCCGACCACCTCGTGGTGGTGGAAGCTCACCCCGCCGCCCGGCTCGAACCGCCGGGTGGCCGGCTTGCCGATGTCGTGCAGCAGGGCCGCGAGACGCAGCACCAGGTCGGGTTCCGCGTCCGGATCGTCCGCCCGCTCCAGATCGATCGCCTGGTCCAGTACCACCAGCGAATGCCGGTAGACGTCCTTGTGCTGGTGGTGCTCGTCGATCTCCAGCCGCATCTCGGGCAGCTCCGGCAGCACGTGGTCGGCCAGCCCCGCGTCCACCAGCAGCTCGATGCCGCGCCGGGGATACGCGCCGCAGAGCAGCTTGGACAGTTCCACCTGCACCCGTTCGGGGGTGATCCGCGCGATCTCGTCGGCCATGTCGCGCATCGCCTGGAGCACCCTCGGTGCCGGTTCGAACCCGAGCTGCGCGACGAACCTGGCCGCCCGCATCATCCGCAGCGGATCATCGGCGAACGACTCCTCCGGCGGGGCGGGCGTGTCCAGCCGGCCGGCGAGCAGGTCGGACATCCCACCGTGCAAGTCGACGAACGAGCGTTCCGGGAGCTGGACGGCCATCGCGTTGACCGTGAAGTCACGGCGGTGCAGGTCACCCCCGATGGTGTCGCCGAACGCCACTTCGGGATTGCGGCTGACCCGGTCGTAGCTGTCGGCCCGGAAAGTGGTGATCTCCACGGTCGTGCCGTGCCGGTAGGCGCCGAGTGTGCCGAATTCGATCCCGGTGTCCCAGACCGTCTCGGCCCAGCCGTCGAGCAGCCGCCGAACCTCGTCGGGTCGTGCTTCGGTGGTGAAGTCCAGGTCGGTGCCCAACCTGCCGAGCAACGCGTCCCGCACGCTGCCGCCCACCAGGTACAGCCCGTGGCCGGCGGCGGCGAACCGCTCGGCGAGCTCCCCGGCCAGCGGCGCGACCTTCACCAGCTCGACGACGGCGTTGCGTTGAGCTTCACGCTCCCGAGCCACGTTGTCGGCAGCGCTGTCGTTCGTGGTGACGCCATTACCGGTGGCGTCGCGGTCGGCGGAATCGCGGGTCGAAGGGGACACGATGCATCAGGGTATCGGCTGCTCAGCTGCGGCCAGGAAGAACGTCCGGCAGAACGTCCGGCGGGAGCGACCGGCGGAGACATCCATCGGAAACCTCGGCGGAGCTCGCCTAACGCCGAGCCTACCGATACTCGCACTACCATCGACCTCATGCCCCCGTCGCCCGGCCGCTCCGGCGGTGCTCAGCCGGGGCGCCGAAACCGGCGCCGGCGCCGCAGGATGCGGACAGTCGACGAAACCTCCGCCGGGGGGCTGGTGGTCGACAGAGCCAAAAGGTCCGCTGCGATCATCGGGAGGCTGGACCGCAAGGGTCGACTCCTGTGGTCGCTGCCGAAGGGCCACATCGAGCCTGGTGAGACGCCGGACCAGACCGCCGTGCGCGAGATCGCGGAGGAAACCGGCATCACCGGACGAGTGGTGACTCCCATCGGCATGATCGACTACTGGTTCGTGGCCGGCAGTCGGCGCGTGCACAAGACCGTGCACCACTACCTGCTGGACGCTGTCGACGGAGAGCTTTCCGACGAGGACGTGGAGGTCACCGAAGTGGCGTGGGCGCCACTTGGTGAACTGGACGAGGTACTGGCTTACGCCGACGAACGTCGGCTGGTGCGGCACGCGATCGCGCTGCTCGGCGGCGCGGGCGCCACACCGAACGCCAAGGTCGAAGACCCGAAAATCAACCCAGTCGGGCCACGGCCACATGGAACGGAGACGGAGCCGGGGTGAGGTTTCTGCTAGCCGCCGTGATGGCGGTATTGCTGGTCAGCGCGTTATCGATCAGCGCGCCCACGGCAAGAGCGCAGTCCGACGAACCGACAGTACGAGTAGATGTGACCAACGTCACCCCTTCGGTGGTTGGTCCGGGCGCCCCGCCCGAAATGACGGTCAAGGGCCGCCTCACCAACACCGGCGATCAGGTGATCGAAGCGGTCGAGGCCCGGATTCAGCGCAGCGATCCCGCGGGCGAGGAGTCGGACGTCCACGAAGCGCTCGGCGGGAACGCGCCGAGCGCGACCACACCGTCGTTCAACCCGCTGGTCGACACGCTCGAGCCCGGCCGACCGACCGAGTTCGAAATGCGCATCCCAATCACCGGCGACGCGAACTCGCTGCAGATCACCGAACCAGGTGTGCACCCGATCCTGCTGAACATCAACGGATCGCCGAACAACGGTTCCCGGGCACGCATCGGCGAAGCGCGATTCCTGCTCCCGGTCACCGCTGTCCCGGGACAACCGCCCACCACACCACCGGAACCGACTCCCACCACCATGCTGGTGCCGGTCGTCGACTTCCCCCGGCTGCAGCAACAATCGGCGCCGGGGCAACCGGCGGTGCTCATCGACGACAACCTCGCCGACTCACTCGCCCCCGGTGGCCGGCTCCACGGACTCCTGCAAGCCGTCGACGACTCGGCCGGTTCCGGATCCCCGATGGGCAGCGCACTGTGCTTCGCGGTGGACCCGGACCTGATCGTCACCGTCGACGCCATGATCGACGGCTACCAGGTGCGCAACCGCGACGGATCCACCCGACCCGGCACCGGCGCGGCGAGCGCCGAGATGTGGCTGGACAAGCTCAAGACCGTCACCCAGGGACGATGCGTCATCTCGCTGCCCTTCGGCGACGTCGACGTGACCGCACTCGGCCGCGCCGACCTGCCCGACCTGATCAAGGGCGCGCTCGACGGATCCGACATCGTCGAACGAGTGCTCGGCGTGAAGCCCCGACGGGACATGCTGTGGCCCATCGCCGGTGCTCTCGACGAGCCCGCAGCCGGCCAGCTCACCGACGAGAACCTGGGCAACAAGCGCATCCACACCATGCTCATGCGGCCCTCCGCACTCGCGATGCCGCAGGGATCGCTCAGCCCGGTCCGCCTCGACACCCGGAACAGTCCGATCGCTCAACCGATCGACCCGCTGATGTCCCGCGCGCTGAATCCACTGTCCGGAGTCGCGGGCACCACCGAACTCTCACCGCCGCACAACGGCCCGCTGTCGGCGCAGGACGCCCTCGGCGCCCTCACCTTCCGCGCCACCAAGGGCGCCACCCAAGGCACCTCCGTCATCGCCCCACCACGCAGGTGGAACATCGGCGGCGACGGAATGCGCGCCCTGCTCGAAGGCATGGGCAACCTCGCCGACACCGGCTACATCCAGCCGACCGGCCTGCCCTCGTCCGACCACGGCTGGGAGAACCACGACTCGGCGCACCAGGACCTGCCGCAAGTCGGCCTCGACTACCCGGGCAACGCCGCGAACGCCGAGATCAGACAGCCGATCCTCGAAAAGCTCGCCCGCGAGAACTTCAAGGTCGGCGACCTCTACCGATCCTCCGAGAAGGACCCGGCCGTCAACCGGGACCCCGCCCAGCTGACCACCCCGTTGCGGGACGCGCTGCTCCGAGGCGCATCGAGCGCCTGGCGCGGCGATCCCGGAGCCTCCCGGTACTGGGTCGGGCGTGCGAGCGACACCATCGAAGACGTGCTGTCGCACGTGCAGCTCGCCGAATTCCGGCCGATCATGCAGGCCTCGTCCAACGCCTACATCCCGGTGACCGTCACGAACAACCTGCCGGTCACCATTTCGGTCGAGCTCAAGGTGCCCCGCACGGTCGGCATCGAACCGAAGGACCTGGGCACGCTGCGTTTCCCGGCGCAGGGCAGGCGCACGATCTGGCTGGAGACGGAGGTGCACCGGGCCGGACAGTTCACCGTCGACCTCGCCATCACCACCGAAGACGGCACCCAACTCGGCGAGCCCCGGCGACTGCAGGTCCATTCCAACGCCTACGGACAGCTGACCGTGGTGCTCACGATCATCGCCGGCGCACTGCTGGTGGTGCTGTCCGCCTTGCGCATCGTCCGACGCATCCGAGCACGCAACGACCGGAAGAACGGTGCGGGCGCTGCCTCCGGAGCCGCCGGGCCCGCCGACAACGGTGCCGGCACCGATCTCGGCGAGAGTGCTGTGGCCGAGGACAACGACGGCAGCGGCACTGCCCGCGACAACGGTGAGCCCCGCGCAGCAGAGGCCGAGGAGACGAACGAACTGCCGCCCACGGGCGAACCGGGCAGAGGTCCCCACGACGCCACCAACGGACGGGACGACGACCGGGGCTGACATCCTGTGCGGCGATGTACAGGGGTGTCGGGCACCTCTCGGGTGAGCGAAGGATGAGTTGGTGAACCGAGACAACGACGGGCCCGCGGGGTACCGCGACAGGACCGCACGACTGAGCGGAAGCCTGTCGAACGACCCAGGCACGCCGGAAAGGTCCGCTTCATCCGGAGATCCGCACCCGCGCCCTGGTTCGACCGGTCCCGGCAGTGCCGGTGGAACGCACCTGCCGCCCGGAGTCGCCGCCCAGCCGACGATGCCGATCCGGCGCCCGGAAGGGCAGTCGTCCGGCTGGCACGCGGCGGCGACCCAACCCATCCCGGCGGTCGTTCCCGAACCGGGACTCGACCAAGCCGCCGACCAGGACGCCGAGCAGACCCAGGTCATACGCACGTCGTCGAGCGGCAAGCGCTCGCTGCTCAAAGCCACCGGGTCGATGGCGGTCGCGACCCTGACCAGCAGGATCACCGGCTTCCTGTGGAAGCTGATGCTGGCGTGGGCGATCGGCACCAGCGTCATCAACGACTCGTTCATGGTCGCCAACAACCTGCCGAACAGCGTTTTCGAACTGCTCATCGGTGGCGTGCTGACCAGCGTCATCGTTCCGGTACTCGTCCGCGCCGAGAAGTCCGACGCGGACGGCGGCGAAGCCTACATCCAGCGGTTGCTGACCCTGTCCTGCGTATTGCTCGCGGTGGGGACCGCGCTATCGGTCATCGCGGCATCGGCGCTGGTCTGGCTCTACATGCCCGACAGCGGCGTCGCCAACCGGACGCTGGCCACCGCCTTCGCCTACCTGCTGCTGCCGCAGATCTTCTTCTACGGCGTGAGTGCGCTGGTCAGCGCGATCCTGCAGGCGAAGCAGATATTCAGCCCACCGGCCTGGGCACCCGTGGTCAACAACCTCGTCGTGATCGCCACGCTGAGCATCTACTACCTGCTTCCCGGTGAGATCACGATCAACCCGGTGGAGATGACCGACGCCCATCTACTGACGTTGGGCATCGGCGTCACCTGCGGTGTGGTCTCCCAGGCGGGTATCCAGATCCCCGCCCTGCGCCGGACCGGTTTCCGGTTCCGGTGGCGATGGGGTTGGGACCCGAGACTGAGCGAGTTCGGCGGGCTGGCCCTGTGGATGTTCGCCTACGTCGGCATCAGCCAGCTCGGCCTGATGGCGATGAGCCGCGCGGGCACCGACGCCGGAGCCTGGTCGCAGTACAACTACGTCTGGATGCTGCTGCAACTGCCCTACGGCGTCATCGGCTTCTCGGTGATGACCGCCATCCTGCCGCGCATGAGCGCGTCGGCAGCGGAAGGCGACCACCGCAGGCTCATCGACGACCTGTCGCTGGGCAACCGCATGTGCACCGTGACACTGCTGCCGATCAGCGCGATCATGGCAGCGGTCGGCGTGCCCACCAGCCTCGCGCTGTTCGCCCTGGGCAAGAGCGGCGGCAGCGCCGAGCAGATCGGTGTCGGACTGGCCGTGTCAGCGTTCGGCGTGCTGCCGTACGCGATCACGATGATGCAGATGCGCGTGTTCTACGCGATGAAGGACGCACGCACCCCGACGCTCATCATGATCGTGATGACGGCGGTGAAGGTGCCGCTGGCGTTCTGGTCGCTCGCGCTGGAGGACACGGCGAACGTGCTCTACGCGCTCACGATCATCAACTCCTTCAGCTTCGTCGTCGGCTGGCTCGTCGGCGAAGTGTGGTTGCGGTATCGGCTGGGTCCGCTGGCGAGTCGGCGGCTGCTGATCACCCTGGGCAAGACCTTCGTCGCCTCGGTACTCGGCGGGGGACTCGCCTGGCTGGTGACCGTCGGGGTCGACGCGATGATCCCCGGCCCGGCCGGCGGCGGGACCGGTTGGCTGCAGCTCCTGGCGGGCAGCGTGATCGGGCTCCTGGCCGTCTTCGGCTTGATGTGGCTCCTGCGAGTGCGGGAACTGCAACCCGCGATCGGGCGGCTCACCGGTTTGCTGCGTCGTGGTTGACTTCCGCGTCACGTACCCTCGACCGAGAAGTCTCTTTCCGTGGGGGAGGGGGAATCCGAGCCCCCCGGTTGGAGCGGAAGGAGTGGGAGAGGGCAGGTGAGCAGCAAACCGAGCAAGCAGGTTTCGGACAGCCACGAGTCCGGCGTCGTGAACGAGGACCCACCCGAGCACGGGCTCACGCCCGGCGCGGTGTTGGACCACGGAAGGTACCGACTGCTCGCACCAGTGGGTATCGACAGCCGCTGTGACGCACATCTGTGGCGGGCCAAGGACGGCGTCCTCGGCCGCGACGTCGCACTGACGATCCTGGTCGGTGACCGGGCCGATTCCGAAGCCGCAGGCAACGCGCGACGGACGCTCGAACGCGCGATGCACGCGAGCACCTTCAACCACGTCGGCGTGGCCCGAGTCCTGGACGTGGTCACGCCCGCGTCCGGTGACCCGCACGGCATCCTCGGTGTGGTGATCGCCGAGTGGACCCACGGCACGGACCTGACCGACCTGGTGGCCGATGGTCCGCTGCCGCCGGGCTCCGCGTCCCGCTTGATGCAACCGCTCGCGGCCGCGGTGGAGGCCGCGCATCACGCCGGTCTGGTGCTGGGTGCCGACCATCCGCAGCGGATCAGGGTCACGCCCGAAGGCGAGATCCGGATGGCGTTCCCCGGACCGTTGGCCAGGTCGACTTCCAGCGACGACGTTCGCGGACTGGGCTCCGCGCTCTACCTGCTACTCACCGGCCGTTGGGCGCTCGACGGCGGCCCGGAAGGCCTGTCCGTCGCCCCGACCGGCCCCGACGGCACTGTTGTCGCCCCGCGAACGCTGCGCCCGAGCGTGCCGCTGGAGCTGTCCACTGTCGCCGTCCGCGCTCTCGGAAACCCCGACTCCAACGGCACCCATGGTGGTGTGCGCACCGGCGCGGCCGTGCTGCGCGTGCTCGAACAGCACGCCACCGTCGAGGCCGACACCACGGTCATGCAGTCGGCACCCGCGGGAGCGGGCAGCGGCGACACCGAAGTCTGGAGCCGGGACGACCCGAAACCGGACCAGACCCGGCGCAAGAAGCTGATGATCAGCGCCGGAGTACTGGCCCTCGCGACGCTGCTGGTGGTCAGCTGGATGACCGCGAACCTGATCGGGATCTTCACGGGCACCAGCGAGACGGATGAACCACCGTTGACCATCGACGACGGGGACAACGAGCAGACCGGGCAGCCCGCGCAGCAACCGCCGGAACCGACCACACCGGTCGGGATCGCCGGCGGCGAGGCCGTCAACCAGAACGGCAAACCGGACAGCCCGCATCGGGTGAAGTACCTCTTCGACGGTGACAAGGGCACCTACTGGACCACCGCCGGGTACTTCCAGCAGGTCGGTCCGAACGGCATCACGACCGGTACCGGCGCACGCCTCTCCCTGAAGGCACCCACCGTGGTGCGGGAAGTCGTGATCGACTCTCCCAGTCCGGGCACCCAGGTCGAGATCCGAGCGGCGGAGGGTGCCGGTACCGCGCCCGAGTCCGCTCCGGTGATCGGTAGCGCGACCCTCACCAACGGCACGACCACCGTCCCGGTGAACGGCCGGGATCCGAGCAGCCATCTGATCGTGTATCTGACCAAGCTCACCCCGCAAGGCGGCAAGTTCGAGTCGCAGATCAACGAGATCACGGTTCGGGGAGTGGCGGGCTGAGGCCACTCACCGGTCACGTGTGGTTCTGCTCTGCGACCAGCTCCCATGCCGGTCGTCATCAGTGTGGTGGGTGTCCGGTCACTCACGATCAGTAGAGTGCACCCGTGTCTGTCCCCGCCAGATCGGACGCCGACCTCATCGCGGCGCACGCCAACGGAGACCCGCATGCGTTCTCGGAGCTGTTCCGCCGACACCGAGACCGGCTGTGGGCCGTGGCGCTGCGCACCATGCGCGATCACGAGGAGGCCGCCGACGCCCTTCAGGACGCGATGGTCTCCGCCTTCCGCAACGCCGCGTCGTTCCGCGCCGAATCTCAGGTGACCACCTGGATGCACCGGATCGTGGTGAACGCCTGCCTCGACCGGATACGCAAGAGGCAGGCGCGACCGACCGTGCCGTTGCCCGAGACGGGTCCGGCCGAACCCGCGACACCGCGCGACGCGATCGACGAGCAGGACACCCGGATGGTCGTGCGGAACGCGCTCTCCGAGCTTCCCGACGACCAGCGGGCGGCGATCGTGCTGGTGGACGTGCAGGGCTATTCGGTGTCCGAGTCGGCAGCTGTCCTCGGAGTCGCCGAGGGCACCGTGAAGAGTCGCTGTGCCCGGGGCCGGTTGAGGCTCGCGAAACTTCTGGGCCACCTGCGGAACCCGAGTGCAGATGCGAACGTCCCAGATGACGCCATGGCCACGCGTCGACGGGAGGGACTATGAGTGGCGAGAAACGGCGCGCCGGAGCGCCGCAGGGGCCACCCTGGCCCCCCGATCTGCTGGCCGATCTGCACGCGGGGGTTCTGGACCCGGAGGAAGCCGACGAGCTCCGTCGGCAGGTGGGCGACGACGCCGAGGCGAACGCGATCCTGACGGCACTCGATGCGGTCGGGCAGGATCTCGCCGACCTCCCGGAACCGGCCATGCCACCCGAGGTCGCGGCGCGGCTCGACGCGGTGCTGGACGCGGAAGCGCGGGGCCGGGCACAACAGCAGGACGACGGTTCCACCCTGCGAGCGGCGGACACCGCACCCGCGCAATCGAACGACCGGGAAAGCCGGCTCCACGACTCCGCTACCGACAGCGCGGCTGTGGGCAACACGGCTACGTACCGCGCGGATACCGGCCACGCGGCCGGGGGTGACGCGTCCGGTGCGGAGGTCATCGACCTCGCCGCCGCCCGCAAGAAGCGCAGGCGGTGGTGGGCCGCGAGCTCCGGACTTCTCGCCGCGGCCGCCCTCACCGGGGTGGTGGTCTTGGCGACCATGCCGGGAGACCAGGGCGAGCAGGCTGCCGACCCGCCCGGCCGGTCCGCACCGCCCGCGGCCCAGAGTTCGCCCCCGCTCGCATTGAGCGGCGGTGAACTCGGCGAGCAGCAGTTCGACGAAGTGTTCGGGGCCGACCAGCTCGGCGCGCTGTCCGACCCGGAGAAACTCGTCGGCTGCCTGCAAGCCAACGGGATCGATTCGGGCAAACCGCTGGGGGCACGGACGGTGACCGTGGACGGGCGGCCAGGGCAGACGCTGGTCCTTCCCGCCGGCGAGATCGGAGAATTCCGCATCCTGACCGTGGGCCCCGAGTGCGGGCCGGGCAACCCGGCCACCATTTCCGACACCACGTTCGGCGGTTGAATCCCGAGCCGCGAGTCCTTCCGGAAGGGTCATCCGACGTGGTCGGTGACGGGTCGCACTGATCGGGAACACACGCGCATAGGATCGCGTTGACCTCACCAGCGCGCGCAGTGAGCGCGGCGGCGGATAACCAACGGAAGGGGCGCGGTGACCGACGACATCCGCAACCTGATCATCGTGGGCTCCGGCCCGGCCGGCTACACCGCCGCGGTGTACGCCGCGCGGGCGGAGCTCGAACCTCTCGTGTTCGAGGGCAGCCAGTTCGGTGGCGAGCTGATGAACACGACTGACGTGGAGAACTACCCCGGGTTCCGCGAAGGCATCATGGGCCCCGAGCTCATGGAGCAGATGCGTTCCCAGGCCGAACGATTCGGCGCGGAGCTGCGGGCCGAGGACGTCGAGGCCATGCAGCTCACCGGCGACATCAAGACGGTCACGGTCAACGGTGTCGAGCACCGCGCCAAGGCCGTCGTCCTGGCCATGGGGGCCGCACCCCGGTACGTGGGCGTGCCCGGCGAGGAGGAGTTCCTCGGCCGCGGCGTGTCCTCCTGCGCGACCTGCGACGGGTTCTTCTTCCGCGAGCAGGACATCGCCGTGGTCGGCGGTGGTGACTCGGCGATGGAGGAAGCGACGTTCCTGACCCGGTTCGCCAGCTCGGTGACCATCGTGCACCGCCGAGACGAGTTCCGATCCTCCAAGATCATGCTCGAACGCGCCCGCGCGAACGAAAAGATCAAGTGGCGCACCAACGCGGTGGTCGACGAGGTGGTCGGCGACGGCACCGTGTCGGGGCTGAAGGTGCGGGACACCGTCACCGGCGAGGTCTCCGAGCTGCCGGTGAACGCGATGTTCGTGGCCATCGGCCACGACCCCCGCAGCCAGCTCGTCCGCGACCAGCTCGAGGTCGACTCGGAGGGTTACGTGCAGGTGCGCCAACCCACCACCCACACCAGCGTTCCCGGCGTGTTCGCCGCCGGTGACCTGGTCGACAAGACCTACCGCCAGGCGGTTACCGCGGCCGGCTCCGGCTGCTCCGCGGCGATCGACGCCGAGCGGTGGCTCGCCGAGCGGGATGCCGCCGAGCACGCCGACATCGCGGCCGAGTTCGTCGGCGGCGGTTACGGTGCCGGTTCCGCCGACCCCGCAGCTGTTCGCTGACCGACGCACAACTCACGACAAGGGAGATGAACATGGCTGGCAACACCGTGACGGTCGACGCCGACTCGTTCAAGAGCATCGTCCTCGACAGCGACAAGCCCGTGCTGGTGGACTTCTGGGCCGACTGGTGCGGCCCGTGCAAGATGGTCGCGCCGGTGCTGGAGGAGATCGCCGACGAGCACGACGGCAAGATCACCATCGCCAAGCTCGACATCGACAAGAACCCCAGTCTCCAGCGGGACTACCAGGTGATGTCGGTTCCCACTCTGCTGCTGTTCTCCCAGGGAGAGCCCGTCAAGCAGATCGTCGGCGCCAAGCCGAAGGCCGCGCTGCTCTCGGACCTGTCCGAGTACCTGTGAACCGGCAGCTCCACCGCCGCCGGTGAGTCCTCGTCCGCGCTGACCGCGCGTCTGATCGCCCCCGGCTCCGAAAGCCGGATCGGTCACCGCCCGACGCACGAACAGCGCCGGACGCCCGGATGCAACCGAACAACTCGGCCCCACCGTCCTCCCCACACGCGGAAGGCGGTGGGGTCGAGTTGTCGTATATGCGCCGGACCGAAACGGACACCGTGCGATCAGCCGGGCACAACGCGTCGCCGCAGGTGTCGGTACTTGCCAGTAGCCCGCAGCGCCGGAGTGCGGAAGGCAAGGCACAATTGCCATTGACGGGTTTCCCAGCTGAATGCTCGTCACCAGAAATTGGACACCGGGGGAGACAACCATCCTTCGCGCCGGCCCGCAGCCGGCGCCTGAATCGAGCGAGGAGTACATGCAGCTGCTCCACCGCGGTGACGTCGGTCCGGCGGTTGCCGAGATCAAGAACACGCTGGCCGCTCTTGGTCTCCTGCCGACGCCCAACAGTCAACCTGGGCCCGCCACGTTCGACGCAACGGTGGAACACGCGGTACGTGTCTTCCAACAGCAACGCGGCCTCATCACCGACGGCGTCGTCGGACCCGCGAGTTACCGCGCGCTGACCGACGCCCGCTGGCGACTGGGTGACCGCTCACTGGCGTTCCTGGTTTCCAAACCGGTCAGTGGTGATGACGTCTTCGCCCTCCAAGAACGCCTGCTCGAACTCGGCTACGACGCCGGGCGCCCGGACGGGGTCTTCGGCATCGAGACCGAACAGGCGCTGCGCAGCTTCCAAAGCGACTACGGGCTGAACGCCGACGGCATCTGCGGCCCCAGTACCCTGCGCGCGCTCAAACAACTCGCCCCCAAGGTGCGCGGGGGCCGTCCGGTGTTCCTCCGCGAACAGGAGAAGGTGCGGCGCTCGGGCCCCCGACTTCGCGGCAAGCGCATCGTGATCGATCCCGGTCACGGCGGCAACGACAAGGGCGCGACCATCGGAGGCGTCTCGGAGGCCGACCTGGCGTGGGATCTGGCGCGCAGGCTCGAGGGGCGAATGGTCGCCACCGGCATGGAAGCGCTCATCTCGCGCGGGCCCAACGCGTGCCCGCCGGATGCGGACCGGGCCGGGTTCTCCAACGAGGCCAACGCGGATCTGTTCCTGTCGCTGCACATGGACGCGAACGCGTCACTCCAGGCCCAGGGAGTGGCCAGCTTCCACTTCGGCACCGGCAACGGGACGACCTCCACGGTCGGTGAAGCGCTCGCCGGATTCCTGCAGCGCGAAATCGTCGCCCGAACCGGCATGCGCGACTGCCGCACCCATCCGAAAACGTGGGAAGTGCTGCGGCTGACCAGGATGCCCGCGGTGCGCGTCGAAATCGGCTACCTGACCAACGCGGAGGACCGGCACCGGCTCCTCGACCCGGCATTCCGGGATGTCATCGCCGAAGGGCTGCTCGTGGCGGTCAAGCGTCTGTACCTGCTGGGCAAGGACGACCAACCGACCGGAACGTTCACCTTCGACGACCTCTTGCGCTACGAGCTCACCCGGGCCGAAGGCGCCTGACCGGCTCCCGGGAGCCTCGCGCGGAATCGACGACCTGCCTCCTGCTGGGGTCGGACCGCCGGGAGGGAGCGTCGGGTGGTCAGCCCAGGGCCGGTTCGGCCGTCTTGACCGACACCGTGCCCAACAGGCGTTCCAGCGCGGCCTCCACGTCTTCCTTCCAGGAGATCGCGGTGCGCAGCTCCAAGCGCAGCCGGGGCCACTTCGGGTGCTCCCGGACCGTTTTGAACCCCACCTGCTGCAGGAATCCTGCCGGGATCACGCAGCCGCCCGCGTCCTCCTGCAGGTCGCCAAAGGCCTCCACCGCCTTCACACCGCGTTTGGTGAGGTCTTTGGCGACGTTCTGCAGTAGCACCCGGCCCAACCCGCCGTGCTCGAACTCAGCGGCGATGCGCAGTGACGTCAGCAGCACCGCGTCGGCGCTCACCGGCCCGGTGGGGAACGTGGCTGCTCGCGGCACGGCCGCGGGAGGGGCGTAGAGCGCATAACCCGCGGGTGTGTTGTCCACGTAGAGGACACGCCCGCACGAGCCCCACTCCAGCAGGACGTTGGAAACCCAGGCTTCTTTTTCCAACGCGGTCTCGCCGAACTCCTCGGCCTGCTCCCGGACATGCGGCGCCAGCTCCCAGAACACGCAGCGCCGACACGCACGGGGCAGGTGGTCGAGGTTGTCCAGCGTGACTCCGACGACACGTCGCGACACCCTGACCTCCTGGAACCAGCAAGGATCCGCCCCCAACGAGCGAAAGCGGTGTTGCGGTCAGGATATGCCGAGGTGCGGTGCGCCGAAAGGCGCTCTCCCACGCCAGGCACCCTCCAAAGAGTGAGATGGCTTACTGTCGGGCCGGTTTTGGGGAGGTTCCCGTTACACGGCCGCGAGCTCGGTGCGATACCACGGATAGAATCGCTCGATCGGCCCGTCGGCAGATGGTCCGATCACCACAGCGCACACCCGAGCCACGGAGCGCGGAATGTCCGATCACGGCGGAATGTCCGACCAAGGCAGCAAGCCCACCGACGGCAGCGACTCGTCGATCGAGAAGTCGACGGCACGCAACCTCGACACCCACGTGGAGAGGTACGCACAGCGCACCGCCGGCATGACGGCGTCCGAGGTTCGAGCTCTGTTCGCGGTGGCGAACCGGCCCGAGGTGGTATCGCTGGCGGGTGGCATGCCGAACCTGGCCGCCCTGCCGCTCGACTCGATCGCCGGTGAGGTGGCCCGGTTGATCTCCACCGACGGGCAGCAGGCCTTGCAGTACGGCTCGGCCCACGGCGTTCCGGAGCTGCGCGAGCAGATCTGCGAGGTCATGGCGCTCGAAGGGATTTCGGCCCACCCGGACGACGTGATGGTCACCGTCGGCTCCCAGATGGCGCTCGACATGGTCACCCGCATCTTCTGCGACCCGGGCGACGTGATCCTCGCCGAAGGACCGTCGTACGTGGGTGCGCTCGGCTCGTTCACCGCCTACCAGGCCGAGGTCGTGCACGTGGCGATGGACGACAACGGGCTTCAGCCGGACGCTCTGCGGCAGGCCATCGCGGACGTCCAAAAGCAGGGCAAGCAGATCAAGTTCCTTTACACGATCCCCAACTTCCACAACCCCGCGGGCGTGACGATGGCCGTCGACCGGCGCCCCGAGGTGCTGGAAATCTGCGCCGAGAACGGAATCCTCGTGCTTGAGGACAACCCGTACGGGTTGCTGGGCTTCGACGGCCAGACCTACCCGGCGCTGCGCAGCATGGACCCGGACAACGTGGTCTACCTGGGATCGTTCTCGAAGACCTTCGCCTCCGGGCTCCGAGTCGGCTGGGTCCTCGCACCGCACGCGGTGCGGGAGAAGCTCGTACTGGCCGCCGAATCCGCGACGCTGTGCCCGCCGACGTTGAACCAGATGATCGTGTCCCGCTATCTGAGCACGCACGACTGGAAGGGCCAGATCAAGGCCTTCCAGGAGCAGTACCGGGATCGTCGCGATGCCATGCTGAGCTCGCTGGAGCAGTACATGCCCGCAGGGTGCTCGTGGACTCACCCGGAAGGTGGGTTCATGGTCTGGTGCACCACTCCCGAAGGTGTGGACACGAAGGCCATGCTGCCGCGCGCGGTGACCCAACGAGTCGCTTACGCCTCGGGCACCGGGTTCTATTCGGACCACCTGGGCAGCCGCCAGATGCGGCTTTCGTTCTGCTTCCCGACTCCGGAGCGGATCCGGGAGGGCGTGCGAAGGCTGGCCAACACGCTCACCGATGAGATGGAGTTGGTCCGCACATTCGGCACCGTGCCGCAGCGTGCCGTGCCGGGGCCGCAGGCGCCCTCTCCCGACACCGCGTGAGTGCGTGACCGACATATTCCCAACCAGTTCCAACCGGTCCACTGCGCGCCGATTCCGGTGCTCAGTGGACTACTACTTTCAGGGGTGTTCGCAGAGTGTCCGATCGCTGGGTCGCCGTTCTCTCCGGAGGGCTTTCACACGAGAGGGAGGTGTCCTTGCGTTCCGGCCGCCGACTTTCGGCCGCACTGCGTTCGGTGGGGATGACCGTCGCGGAGTGGGATGCCGACTCCCGCCTCCTCTCCCGCTTGGCGGAGGAACGACCGGATGCCGTCGTCGTCGCGCTGCACGGCGGCGAAGGGGAGAACGGTGCGGTGCAGGCCGTGCTCGACCTGGTCGGCATCCCCTATGTGGGCACCGATCCACACGCGTGTCGGCGGGCCTGGGACAAGCCGACCGCGAAGGGCGAGGTGGCCCGTGCCGGGCTGACCACACCCGAATGGGCAGTACTTCCGCACGCCACTTTCCGGGAACTCGGCGCACAGGCCGTGCTGGACGCACTGGTGACCAAGCTCGACCTGCCGTTGATGCTCAAACCCGACCAGGGTGGATCCGCGCTGGGGGCGCACGTGGTTCGCGATGCTGCGGAGCTCCCGTCTGCGATGGTCGGTGCACTGTCCTACGGCGACACCGTGCTCGTGGAGCAGTACATCGAGGGGACCGAGGTCGCGATCGGTGTCGTCGACGGGCCGGATGGTCCGGAGGCGTTGCCCGCCGTCCAGATCGAAGCCGCCAACGGCGTCTACGACTACGCCGCCCGATACACCGCCGGCCTCACGAGCTACCAGACGCCGGCCAAGCTCGCGCCGGAGACGGCTACGGCGGCGGGTGACCTCGCGGTGGCGGCGCACCGGCTGCTGGGCTTGCGGGACATTTCCCGAACCGACGCCATCATCGACCGCAACGGTGTGGCGCACTTCCTCGAAGTGAATGTGTCACCCGGTTTGACCGAGACCTCGTTGCTTCCGATGGCGGTCGAAGCGTCCGGCCGCTCGCTCGGCGAGGTGTTCAGCACGCTCGTGGAACGCGCGATCGCCCGATCCTGACTCGCGCGGGGTTCGGCACCGGGGTCGGCGTTGATCGCCGCCCTGGTGCATCCTGCGGGACTATTGATCGGTAGCGGTATTGATCGGCAGCGGTCTGTTGTGGGCCGCTGCCGATCGCCGCGCGGGCGGTTGTCCCGTCGGGCGGTTCAACCGGGAACTCGCCCGAGCGAGGAGAGGGGTCGCGTCGCCCGGGACACGAAAGGCCGCCGTTCCGTTCCGGTTTCACGTGAAACTCCGGATCGTCACCGTGACATAACTGCGGTGGGTGATCGTTCACGCTATTCCAGCGGGTTTTTCCGCCCATCCGGCAACATCAACTCAAACAGGCGTTCGAGGTCTTCCACCGAGCCGGCTTCCACCACGATCCGACCTTTGCGACGGCCCAACTCGACCTTCACCTTCGTATCGAGTCGATCCGACAACTGATCGGCCAATCGTTCGAGCCCCGGAGCTTCCGGTTGCTGCTTGCGCGGAGCCGCCTTCTCCTTCGCCGGACCGTCGCTCTTCTTCAGCGTCACCGCTTCCTCGGTCGCTCGGACCGACAACCCTTCCGCGGTGATCCGAGAGGCGAGTTCCTCCTGCCCCTCCGGATCATCCAAGCCGAGGAGGGCACGCGCGTGGCCGGCGGAGAGAACGCCCGCTGCCACCCGGCGCTGCACCGGCATGGGGAGGCGCAGCAGCCGGATCGTGTTCGTGATGACCGGCCGGCTGCGTCCGATGCGGTCGGCGAGTTCGTCATGCGTCACATCGAACTCGTCGAGCAACTGCTGATAGGCCGACGCTTCCTCCAGCGGGTTGAGCTGAACGCGGTGGATGTTCTCCAGCAGCGCGTCCCGCAACAGGTCGTCGTCCTGCGTCTGCCGGACGATCGCCGGGATCACGTCGAGCCCGGTCCGCTGCGAGGCCCGCCAACGCCGTTCGCCCATGATCAGCTCGAACTGATCGGTGCCGACCTCACGAACCACGATCGGCTGCATCAGCCCGAACTCGCGGATCGAATGCTCGAGCTCGGCGAGCGCTTCTTCCTCGAACACCTGCCTCGGCTGACGGGGGTTCGGCGTAATCGACGCGATCGGCACCTCGCGGTAGACCGCACCGGCCACCGCCCCGCCCGTTTCACGTGAAACGGGCTCCTCCTCGGGGAGATCCTCCCGAGTACCCACGGAAGCAGCGGCAGGGGAGGAGTTCACCCCCCGCCCGGCCCCACGAAGACTGGCCCCCTCCGCGGTTTCCTCCGCGCCCTCCTCAGCCTGAGGACCGCTCGGAATCAGCGCGGCGAGCCCGCGCCCCAAGCCACCCCTGCGCTCGGTCATGCTGTCTTCCTCTCGGAACCACGTTCGGCGATCTCCTTCGCCGCATCCAGGTAACTCATCGAGCCACGTGAACCCGGGTCGTAGGTCAACACCGTCTGACCGAACCCGGGCGCCTCCGAAATCTTCACGCTGCGGGGGATAAGCGTGCGCAGCGCGAGTTCACCGAAGTGGCCCCGCACCTCGTTCGCCACCTGATCGGCCAGCTTGGTGCGCCCGTCGTACATCGTCAGCAGAACCGTGGACACCCACAGCGCCGGATTCAGATGCGCCTGCACCAACTCGATGTTGCGGAGCAACTGCCCGAGCCCCTCCAGCGCGTAGTACTCGCACTGAATCGGGATCAACACCTCGTGCGCGGCGACCATCGCGTTCACCGTGAGCAAGCCGAGCGAAGGGGGGCAGTCGATCAGCACGTAATCCGGTGCGAGCTGTTCGATCGCTTCGGAGTTCAGCGCTTCCTTCAGCCGTCCCTCCCGAGCGACCATCGTGACCAACTCGATCTCCGAGCCGGCCAGGTCGATCGTCGCGGGCACGCAGTGCAGGTTGCTCGACTGGGTGCTCTCCGCAGCCGCATCCGCGACG
The DNA here is from genome assembly GCF_054779195.1 of Parasphingorhabdus pacifica. NCBI lineage: Bacteria > Pseudomonadati > Pseudomonadota > Alphaproteobacteria > Sphingomonadales > Sphingorhabdaceae > Parasphingorhabdus > Parasphingorhabdus pacifica. The sequence goes on along the minus strand of NZ_BAAGYS010000007.1, from coordinate 226,403 downwards.
CTGATCTCACCCAGGAGCACCTCGTACACCGAGGCGACGCCGGAGCGGTGGTCCACCCCGAGCGCCGTACTCGCATTGCCCTGTGGGTCCAGGTCGATCACGAGCACGTTCAACCCCTGCAGAGCGAGGCCCGCCGCGAGGTTCACCGTGCTCGTCGTCTTACCCACCCCACCCTTCTGATTCGCCACCGTGATGACACGGCGCCGATCAGGCCGAGGCAGCTGCATCGTCTCGGGATGGAGCACGCGGGTGGCCCGCTCCGCCTCCTCCATGATGGGAGTCCAGCCCACACCGTCCGCGCCGAAAGCGCTCACCGACTGCTGCTCGTCCTCCTCACCGGACGAGGGGAAGCGCATGCCACCCATGGCACGCCCCCTCGTTTCACGTGGAACACGACCAGCTCCGTTCGACTCCGTCACCGTCAACGATCCTTTCTCGTCCGCCGCTCGCCGTCACGACGCCGAGCGGCCGCAGCCTTTCCCTTGCCGCCGGCCGCCCGTTCGACCTGTACGACGGTCGTCGGCACGTCGAGCACTCCGTCTCCACAAGAAATCACTTCGGTTCGGCCGCCACCGGCGCCCTTGATCGCCGATCCATCCCGTTCGAGTTCCTCGGCCGCACTGGATCCCTTCAACGCCAGCAGGTGGCCACCCGGTCGCAACAGGGGGAGGCACCACTTCGCGAGCCGAGCCATCGGAGCGACCGCGCGCGCGGTGACCACGTCCTGCCCCGCGAGCTGCTTTCGCACCGGCCCCTCCTCGGCACGCCCACGAATCACCTCAACGGCGAGTCCGAGTTCGTCGATAACTTCCTGCAACCATGAAACTCGTCGGGCCATCGGCTCCAACAGGGTCAGCTCAACATCCGGGCGAGCGATCGCCAATGGAATGCCCGGCAGCCCCGCCCCAGAGCCTACGTCGACAACGCTGCAATTCGGTGTCAGCAACTCCGCGAGAACCGCAGAGTTCAACAAATGTCTTTCCCACAACCGGTCGAGTTCGCGAGGCCCGATGAGCCCGCGAGGCTCACCCTGCTCCCGAAGCATCGCGGCGAACGACTCGGCCAGCGCGAGCCGTTCTCCGAACACCTCCGCAGCGTTGTCCGGAACCCGATTCGACGCACCTTCTGCTTCGGTCACAGTCTTCCATCCTGATGTTCGCGTTTCACGTGAAACTACTTTCCGGCACCCCGCCGGGCGAGTTCGAGCGAGCCCCGTTTCACGTGAAACCGGGGGGAGGGGTTTCACGTGAAACGGGCCGAACGCAATGGTGCCCCCGCGGTCATCGCGACCACGGGGGCACCATTGCCGAAACAGCATCGCTCCGGTCAGTCCGACTTGAAGACGACAACCTTACGGTTCGGCTCCTCGCCGTCACTCTCGCTGTGCACGCCCTCCACGGCCGCCACCGCATCGTGAACGATCTTGCGCTCGAACGGGGTCATCGGACGCATCCGCGCGGACTTGCCCGACTCCAGCACTTCCTGCGCGGTCGTAGTGCCGAGGTTCGTCAGCTCTTCGCGGCGGCCCGCACGCCAGCCGGCTACGTCCAGCATCAGCCGACTACGCACACCGGTGTCCTGCTGCACCGCCAGCCGAGTCAGTTCCTGCAGGGCTTCCAGTACCTGCCCGCGCGAACCGACCAGCTTCTCCAGATCGCTACCGCCTTCGACGCTCACGACCGCACGGCCGGCCTCGACGTCGAGGTCGATGTCACCGTCGAAGTCCAGCAGGTCGAGCAGCTTCTCCAGGTAGTCCCCGGCGACATCGCCCTCCTGGACCAAGAGCGTCTCCGTGTTGCTCGGCCCCTCCGGCTCCACAGCCGGCTCGACGGCCGACTCGGCTTCACTCGACTCCTGCACAGTTTCGGACACTGAGTGGCTCCTCTCCAGGGGTACGCGACACCGTCACCGGGACTCACCCGGCCCATCGGCATCGCGGGAACGGTCTTCGATCGCCCCGGGGACCTCACCGGGTTGGTCTTCAGGAGCCGGCTTCGAAGCGGGCTCCGTCGCAACGGGGACGTCGGTGCTCGGCGCATCGGTGTTCGGCGCGGGCGCATCGGTGCTCGAGGTGGGCGCTTCCGCGCTCGACGACACCGACGTCGACTTCACCACCGCGCCGGCCTTCAACTCGGCTTCCTCCCGGTCGATCCGCTGGTAGACGACCCACTGCTGGGCGAGCGTCCAGAAGTTGTTCGCCAACCAGTAGATGAGGATCGCCAACGGCAGGAACGGGCCACCGATGATCGCGAACATCGGGAAAATCCACAGCACCATCCGGTTCATCACGGCGGCCTGCGGATTGCTCGCCGCGTCAGCGGTCTGACGCTGCACGGAGTGCCGCGCGGTGAAGTGAGTGGCGATGGCGGCAGCGACCATCAACGGCACGCCCACGATCAGCATCGAGGTGCGATCCGTGGAGAACGAGGCGAGTACCTCGGCCGGTTCGCCGATCGCGTTCGCCAGGTTGGCGCCGAACAGGTCGGCGGCCACGAACGAGGAGACCCCGTTCGCGTCGAAGATGAAGTTCGAGTCGGCCCCGGGTTTGAAACCGTTGAGTACCTGGAACAGACCGATGAACACCGGAACCTGCACGATCATCGGCAGGCAGCCACTGATCGGGTTGAACCCGTTCTCGCTCTGGAGCTTCTGCATTTCCTGCGCCAAGCGCTGACGATCATCGCCGTACTTGGTCTGCAGTTCCTTGATCTGCGGAGCGAACTCCTGCATCTTCTTCATCGACCGCACTTGGTGCACGAACGGTTTGAAGAGCAGCGCCCGCAGGGTGAACACCAGGAACACGACCGAAAGAGCCCAGGTGTAACCGCCTGCGGGATCCAGCACGGTACCGAAAACCTGGTGCCAGAACCACAAGATCGCCGATACCGGGTAGTTGATGAAGTCCAGCACTACAGCTACTCCTCAGCAGTGGTGTCGGATGCGCGTGTCCTGGCCGCCGGATCGGGGGCGTCGGCCTCCGGGACCGCACCCCGCCGGGGCGGCACGGGATCCAGCCCACCCGGATGCCAAGGCCCGCAGCGCAGCAATCGCCGCGCGGCGAGCCAACCGCCCCGAAGGGCCCCGTGCTCTTTCAGCGCCTCGACCGCGTACGCACTGCAGGACGGGTAGAACCGGCACATCGGCGGCAACAACGGTGAGACGATCTTGCGGTACACGTACACCGGCGCCAACAGAGTCCAGGCGAACGGGCTCACCCGAGCCGACTCGCCCCGCTCGGTTCCACGTGCCGAATCCGCTGCCATCCCGGCCCTCGTCATCACGCTGAATCCGCAGGCGGACCGTGGCCCTCGGGCGGGAAAACGCGAAGTTTCCGCAACGCAGCGTCGATATCCGCGCCGAGCTCGCGGCTCGAGGCGGTGGATGCTGGAGGTAACGCACGGACCACCACCAGTGTGCCAGCGGGAAACAACCGCAACCGGTCACGCATGAGATGCCGCAGCCGGCGGCTGACGCGGTGCCGCACCACGGCGGTCCCGACAGCCTTGCTCACGACAAAACCCACCCGGGACGGTTGAGGCGTTTCCCGGGTGGGTGCCGTGTCCAGATCAGCTTCCGGTGACGTTCGGTTTTCGCCCGATCGCGTTCCGCGCCGGGGCGTGTCCACGTCGAGGCCGGCATCTGCCGCGGGATCAGGCCGCAACATGTGCACCACGAGACGTCTCCGCCCGGCTCTGCGACCGCGACGGACCACCAGGCGAAACTCCTGGTGCCTGGTCAGCCGGGCTGTCGCAGGAAGCACCGCGCTTCGATCAGGCGGTCAGCTGGCTGCGGCCCCTGCGACGGCGCGCGGCAACGATCGCGCGGCCGGCCCGGGTGCGCATGCGCAGCCGGAACCCGTGCTTCCTCGCGCGGCGGCGGTTGTTCGGCTGGAAGGTGCGCTTGCCCTTGCTCACGGTCGAATCTCCCGGTTACTACAGGCACAGTGGCCACGGATAGCCACAATGGCTCGGTCAGGTGTCCCACTCGTCGATCGAATATCGCCGCAGTGGTCTTCCTCCGCCAGGCCGTAGGTCGGCGGAGAACAGTTCGTGCGGGTGACACCGGGGCCGGTGTTCACTGCACAGCGCCCGGAATCATCCAGAAATCAAGCGCGGCGACATGCCCGCTCGTCAAGCGGGGACTGTCCGAGGGTACGCAGTGCGCTCGACCAACTCAAAACCGGGGTACCGGAGACCTCCGGTCAGCCTGCCACATTCACGATCACGGCGGGCCCACCGGCGTGCTCCGGCAATGCCCGGTCACCGGCCCGGACCGGCCCGCACCGCCATCACCTTACGCCGCCTCTGCGATACCGCCACTGTGAGACCGCCACCGGCACGCCGCGATTCACGTTTCGGCCTGCACCGGCCGGGCCACCTTGTAAGATCCAGTCCCGCGTTGTTAGCGTTCCCGTCTGCGTTCGAGCCCGGTTCGGGAGTCACCGGGTTGATCGGAGGGCCCAGAGCGCCAGGCACCGGTTCGTGTGGAGACGAGACCGGCCTGACACTCAGCCAAGAGGTACTGCGGGGCCCCAGGGGGGACTCCACGGCGCTCTGTCGTACCTTCATACACAGTTGTGGACAACTCTGTGGATAGCCGCACGGACGGCCGTTCTCCAGGGGTTGTACCTGATCACCCACGCCAACCTCACCACTGCGCGATCCAGTCGTGGTGTGGGGCCACCGCGCGGGTCACGTGCCAGCGAGGGGAGGGGAGCCCAGCGGTGTCCGACCACCAAGCCGATCTAGGTCGGATTTGGGAAGAGGTGGTGCACGAGCTGTCCTCGGGCACGTTGTCGCCTCAACAACGCGCGTGGATGCGCGTGACCCGACCGATCGGCCTGCTGGACGGGACCGCCCTGTTGGCAGCTCCCAGCGACTTCGCCAAAGAAGCGATCGAACGCGCGCTGCGGGACCCCATCACGGATGCGCTGTCCCGTCGACTCGGACGCAGCGTTTCGCTAGCCGTCAAGGTGGACACAGCGGTCCCCGCTCCGACTCGACCGGTCGCGGGTTCCCAAGGCAACGACTCGCGGCCGAACGGCGACACCGGTATCGCCTACGACGCCTCGCCCTACATCGCGACGTCACCGGCGAACCATGCGCAGTCCACCCGCCCGGACGTGTTCGCGGGCCCCGGGCCGTTCGTCGCCGACCCGGCCGACAGGGCAGACCCACCCGCGGAACGCCAGCGCACTACCTACGGAGCACCCGAGGAACAGCAGCGCGGCAACGGATACCCGGTCGAGCACCCGGTCGAGCACCCGGTCGAGCACCCGGTCGAGCACCCGGCCGACCACCCGGTCGAGCAACTGGATCACGCGTCCGAGCACGCCGCTTTCCTCCCCAAGCACTCCGCCTACGCCCCGGAGCACTCCGGCGAACATTCCGCTCCGTACCCGGCAGACGCCGAGTACGGAACCGCGGCCAGCTTCCCGTCGGGCGAGGAGTACCCGGGGCAGGAATATCCGGGGCAGGAATATCCGGAATCGCAGGGACAACCCGCTCCGGGCTATTCGGCACCTCACCAGCCGGTGTCCCAGCATCCGGTGTCCCAGGGGTACCCCGAGTATCCCGCCCCCTCGAACTACCCGGCCTCGAACTACCCGGCTCCGAACTACCGCCCTTCCGGGTACCCGGATCCCGAGTACCCGTCGAACGCCGACTTCGCGAGCACCACGGACGTGGCGGCCACCCTCGACTTCGCCAGCACGTCCGATTTCGCGGCTCCGTCGGACTACCGACCCGCCTCCGACTACGACTCCGCTCCGGAACGCCCGGGGAAACACCGCGCGGGCACCGAACTCCAGTTGCCCATAGGGCACGCCTCCGGTGCCGATCGCGCGCCGGACCACCCCGAGCGCCCCGTGGGTGATCCCGATGATTCGGATCGGACCCGCGAAGACGCTCCCCGGACGGCGCCGCAGGACTCCGGAGAAGGCGCGCCGAACGATTCCGACGACGAGGCCGAGGTCGTCGACGAGGAAGGCGACGCGCTCGACGCGGCCAACGAGATCTGGCCGACCTTCGGTCGCGGCGATTCCCCCGAACCCCAGCAGGGCCAGCCGTTCACCGCGCCCAAGCACGCACCGCCGACCTCGCAGACGCGGTTGAACGCGAAGTACACCTTCGACACGTTCGTCATCGGCGCGTCGAACCGGTTCGCGCACGCGGCAGCGGTCGCGGCGGCCGAAGCACCCGCACGGGCTTACAACCCGCTGTTCATCTGGGGCGAATCGGGGCTGGGCAAGACGCACCTGCTGCACGCGGTAGGCCATTACGCCCAGCGCCTCTTCCCGGGGATCCGCGTGCGCTACGTCTCCACCGAAGAGTTCACCAACGACTTCATCAACTCGCTGCGAGACGACCGGCAGGTCGCGTTCCAGCGCCGGTACCGTGATGTCGACGTGCTGCTGGTGGACGACATCCAGTTCCTGGAGGGCAAGGAAGGAACCCAGGAGGAGTTCTTCCACACCTTCAACACGCTGCACAACTCGAACAAGCAGATCGTGGTCTCGTCCGACCGGCCGCCCAAGGGATTGCGCACGTTGGAGGACCGGCTACGGACTCGCTTCGAGTGGGGCTTGATCACCGACATCCAGCCACCCGAGCTGGAGACCCGGATCGCGATTCTGCGCAAGAAGGCCGCGCAGGATCGGATGGCGGCACCCGCCGAGGTGCTGGAGTTCATCGCGGCTCGTATCGAGCGCAACATCCGCGAGTTGGAGGGTGCGCTGATCCGGGTGACCGCGTTCGCCTCGCTCAACCGGCAACCGGTGGACGTGCAGTTGGCCGAGATCGTCCTGCGGGACCTGATCCCCGATTCGGCCACCCCGGAGATCACCGCGCCCACCATCATGGGAGTGACCGCCGAGTTCTTCGGGGTCACGATCGACGACCTGTGCGGGCCGGGTAAGACGAAGGCGCTGTCCCAAGCGCGGCAGATAGCCATGTACCTGTGCCGGGAGCTGACAGACTCGTCGTTGCCGAAGATCGGCCAGAGCTTCGGCGGCCGCGACCACACCACGGTCATGTACGCGGACAAGAAGATCCGCAAGGAGATGGCCGAACGGCGCCGGGTCTACGACCAGGTGCAGGAACTCACCTCTCGGATCAAGCAGCAGTCCCGGTCGGCGTGAGGTTCCGCTCGCGGTGAGCCCGGTCCGGGCCGGTGGGGGTGCGTCCTCGGTCCGCCGACGATCTGCTCCGCCACGTGCGGTCGGGCCGGTTCCGGGCGCAGGCGCCCGCACACCGCGAGCACACCGGTATCGGCGGTGCTGTTCACCTGGGCACTCCGTTTCACGCACAGCCCCACTCACAGCCCGACGGGCCGGTCTACGAGCCCGACCGGAGTCGGGCGAACCTTTCTGCTGGGGCGCGACGATCCCGTCCCTCTCCTCCGAGAGAAATCCCGGCGCCGGTTCTCGCGTCCGGTAGGGCGGCCGAGGGCACCGCGGTGGCTCCCGGCCGTGCAGCTCGGCCCGGGGTTCCGCCCGCTGCACCTGCCCTGGGGCCCGCCCCGTGCGCTTGCCCTGTGCGCCTGCCCTGTGCGCCTGCCGGGTCGGGCACGGGCGGGTCAGGTGAGCACCGACCGCGAGGCCGACGGTGAGACCGACAGTGCCGACCCCACACCACTCCCGCGACCCGCTCGACCTTTCTGGCGCCCCGCACCGGCCTGATCGCAGGCCTTCCACAGAAACTTTCCGCATCGGTCGGGCCGTCGATGGGTCACACCGACCGTTAAACAACCGGACATTACGGCGTTATCGGACATTGAAAGCTCTGCCAGTACGCTTCCACGCCGGTCTCACTCCACCGAGGAGCGAACTTTTCTGTCGCGGAGAGTGGCCTTCGCCTCATGTCCCCAACAGAAAAACCGCCGCGGCGCCGAGATGTCCACAGGCGCGCTCTCCCCAAAGGTGACCAGCGGTTTTCCCCAATCCATCCACAGGCTGTGCACAGGTACGGTCCGGTTGACCACAAGCAGGCCCCCGGTTGCCCACAGGAACCCCACAATTTTGCCCACAACCTGATCGAGTGGGGAGGTCAACGGCCGCCACCTGGGGACAACCGGGGGGAAAACTGTGGACGCAGATGTGCACAACTGTGGATGGTTGTGGAAAAATCAGATCGAGCCTGAAGTTGTCCACCGATCGCTTGGACTATCCACCGATCACTCCCAGTGTCCGTCCACATGGCACCACGCGGTATGACCTGCGAGGACAACGGTTGTGCACAGTATCCACAGGACCTACTACTACGTCTGACTCTTCTTCTCTTTGAAGAAGAAAGAAAAAGAAAAGAAGGGGCGGTGGATAAGTGGACAACTCCGTCACGCAACGCTCCGGACAGCACGCTTCGAATGCCCGGACCCAGATGCGGGCCGCTCAGCGAACGCTCTACGGTGGAACTCCCGCCGATGCCAGTGGACCTCGATGTGGCCCGGCAGCCACGTGGGGCCAGCACCGGCCCGGTGCCGCGGCCGACCCGGTTCCGCAACCGACCAGGTTCCACAGCTGACCGGTGCAGGAAATCGAGCACGGGCAACCAGCACCAAGCACGAGCAAGATCGGCACCACGTGCCCGAGCCAGCACCTTTGCCAAGTCCGTACCCAAGAGCTTTCCGGCTCCGCCACCGTTCTCCGGCAGCCGTCCAGCGGCTGAACCCGAAAGGACACCCATGAAGATCCGCGTCGAACGTGACGGTCTCGCCGACGCCGTCGCCTGGGTCGCACGCAGCCTGCCGTCCCGTCCGCCGGTTCCGGTCCTGGGCGGGGTTCTGCTGGACGCAAGCTCAGGTGAAGCGCTGACCATTTCCGGCTTCGATTACGAAGTCTCGGCGCAGGTGACCATCGAGGCTTCGATCGATTCGACCGGGCGGACACTCGTCTCGGGCCGGTTGCTCGCCGACATCACCAAGGCGCTGCCGAATCGCCCGGTGGAGCTGACCGTCGATGGCACGAGGGTGACGATCACGTGCGGCAGCTCGCGGTTCAGCCTGCCGACCATGCCGGTCGAGGACTACCCGGAGCTGCCCACGATGCCCGAACACGCGGGGTCCATCCCCGGCGACGTGTTCAGCGAGGCCGTCGCCCAGGTCGCGATCGCCGCGGGCAAGGACGACACGCTGCCGATGCTCACCGGCGTGCGGATGGAGATCAACGACGATCAGCTGACCATGGTCGCGACCGACCGCTTCCGGCTCGCGATGCGGGAGTTCACCTGGGAACCCGGCAGTTCGATCACCGACACCTCCGTGCTCGTCCCCGCTCGCACGCTGGCGGAATCGGCCAAGACGCTGGGCAGCGGAGGCAACAAGGTCGAGGTTTCGCTGGCGTCGGGCGACGGGCTGCTCGGGTTGTCCGGCAACCGCCGCCGCAGCACCACCCGGCTGCTGGACGCGGAATTCCCCAAGTACCGCCAGCTGCTGCCCTCCGAGTGCGCGGCCACCGCGATCGTCGACGTGGCGCCGCTGGCCGATGCGATCAAGCGCGTCTCGTTGGTCGCCGAACGCGGAACCCAGGTACGGCTGGAATTCTCCGACGCGGGGCTGCGGCTGACCGCGGGCGGCGACGACGAAGGTAGCGCGGAGGAAGAACTCCCGGTCGAGCTCGCGGGCGAACCGCTGACGATCGCATTCAACCCCGCCTACCTGCTCGACGGGTTGAGCGCGTTGAAGACCGACCGGGCTCAGATGCTGTTCACCACATCCAATCGACCGGCATTGCTCAAGCCCGTCGGGGAAGATGGGGAAGTGGTGCCGGGATACCTCTACCTGCTGATGCCGGTTCGATTGCCGGGTTGATCGGTTCGCCCGCAGCGCACCCGTGACGGCCGAACGGCCCGGCACCTGAGCAGAAGCAGCTGTGAAACCCCGTAGAACACCGCGCGAAAGGGAAGATCCGGTGCAACTGGGACTTGTCGGTCTTGGCCGAATGGGCTTCAACATGCGTGAGCGATTGCGCGCGGCCGGCCACGAGGTCGTCGGATACGACCGCAACCCCGAGGTCAGCGACGTCGGGTCGATCGCCGAACTGGTGAACAAACTCGCGCCGGGCCGCGTGGTGTGGGTCATGGTTCCGCACGGGGACCCGACGCAGCAGACGATCGAGGAGCTCGCGGGCAAGCTCGACGCCGGAGATCTCGTGATCGAAGGCGGCAACTCGAAGTTCACCGATGACCAGGCCCACGCCGCCCAGCTGGCCGAGGACGGGATCAAGTACGTCGACGTCGGTGTGTCCGGCGGCGTGTGGGGCGCGACCAACGGGTACGGCCTGATGGCGGGCGGTGATGTCGAGGACATCGAGCGAGCGATGCCGATCTTCGACGCCCTGCGCCCGGAAGGCCCCCGCGACGAGGGCTTCGCGCACGCGGGGCCCGTGGGTGCGGGCCACTACGCCAAGATGGTGCACAACGGTATCGAGTACGGCCTGATGCAGGCGTACGCGGAGGGTTTCGAACTCCTCGCTGCCTCGGACGTCGTCACCGACGTGCCCGCGACGATCAAGGCATGGAGCCGCGGCACAGTAGTGCGTTCGTGGCTGCTGGACCTGCTGGTCAACGCGCTGGAAGAGGATCCCGAACTGGAACAGCTGCGGGGTTACGTCAGTGATTCCGGTGAGGGGCGCTGGACGGTGGAGGAATCGATCAACAACGCGGTTCCCACACCGGTGATCACGGCTTCGCTGTTCGCCCGGTTCGCTTCCCGGCAGGACGACTCGCCCGCCATGAAGGCGGTCGCTGCGCTGCGCAACCAGTTCGGCGGCCACACGGTGCACAAGAGCGAGGACTGACTCGGTCGGTGCTCGGCGGGTTCCGCTCGCCGAGCACCGGCATCGCGCTTCCGATACGGGCGAGCTCAGCCCGTTTCCCGGTGTTGGCGCACGGTGCGGTCGATTTGTCGACAAATCGACCGCACCGTCGGGCGAACCGTTCGAGCGGTCCCGTCCGCTGCGGATTCGCAGGTCGAGGACCGGATTCGAAGCGCATTCCGCACGGCTCCGCACGCCGTCTCCCTCCCCCCGAACTACGTTGGACCGCTGTGTACGTCCGCCATCTGCAAGTCACCGACTACCGGTCCTGGCCCCTCGCGGATATCGAGTTCGAGCCCGGCCCGACAGTGCTGGTCGGTGCGAACGGTCAGGGCAAGACCAACCTCGTCGAAGCCGTGGGTTACGTGGCCACGCTCGGTTCGCACCGGGTGTCCAGCGACGCGCCCCTGGTCCGAGAGGGGGCGCAGCGCGCGTTCGTGCGGGCCGCGGTGGTCAACGGCGGTCGCGAGCTGCTGGTCGAGCTGGAGATCACGCCGGGCAAGGCGAACCGGGCCAGGGTGAACCGGGGCGCGGCGAGCAGGCCGCGCGACGTGCTGGGCGTCCTGCGCACGGTGTTGTTCGCGCCGGAGGACCTGGCGATCGTGCGGGGAGACCCCGGTGAGCGACGTCGATTCATGGACGAGCTGCTGGTCGCTCGCGCACCGAAGTACGCCGGTGTGCGCAGTGACTACGAGCGGGTGTTGAAGCAGCGCAGTGCGCTGTTGAAATCGGCGAACGTCGCGCGGAAGGGACCCGGTGCCGCGGATCTGGGCACGCTGGAGGTGTGGGACGGACACCTGGCTCGGCACGGGGCCCAACTCCTGGCGGGCAGGTTGAACGCCGTCGCGGATCTGTCCCCGCACGTGACCAGTGCTTATGCCAGCGTCGCGGCGACGGGAGACAGCACCCCGGCGGGCCGGGTGGCCGATGTGCGTTATCGCAGCAGCCTCGGTGATGCGTTGCCCGACGGCTACGGCCGGCCGGACGGGCCGCGTGCCGATGCCGAGGTGCTGGAGTCCGCGTTGCTCGCGGAGCTGGAACGGATGCGTCCGCAGGAAATCGAGCGGGGCGTGTCGTTGGTGGGACCGCATCGGGACGATCTCGAACTGGTGTTGGGGGAGCTCCCCGCGAAGGGCTACGCGAGCCACGGCGAATCGTGGTCGTTCGTGCTGGCGTTGCGCCTGGCTTCCTACCACCTGCTGACCGAGGATGGCGCGGAACCGGTGCTGATCCTCGACGACGTGTTCGCCGAGCTCGACCGCCGTCGTCGGTCGAGGCTGGCCGAGCTGGTCGCCGGGGCCGAGCAGGTACTGGTCACCGCGGCGGTGGCCGAGGACGTGCCGGAGGAGCTCAAGGGCGTCCGGCTCGATGTGCGGGAAGGGGAGGTCCTCCGTGTCGAGTGAGTCGGGTGGTCCGGAGCGAGCTGCCGACCCGTCACGATATGTGACCGGGGTCTCAGGAAAGATCCCCACATCTGGGGATAACCCTGTGGATCCTGTGGATAACTCTTCGACAACCGCGGACCTGAACTCCGGTGCCGTGGGGTCGGACGGTGCCGTGCTGCGCGGCCCGGACTTGGCCAGGGCAGCGCTCAAGGCGGCCAAGGAACAGTCGGGATCACGCCGTGCGAAACCCGGCCGCGGTCGGGTCGGTGCAGGTCAACGGCGACGTCGCGGTTGGTCCGGGCCAGGTGTTGATGATCGCGACCCGCAGCCGTTGGGGCGACTGGCCGCCCGGATCGCCAGTCAGCGCGGTTGGACCGACCAGCTTTCCAGCGGACATGTGTTCAGCCGGTGGACGACGCTTGTCGGTGGGGACATCGCCGAGCACACGACGCCGGTCGCGTTGAAGGACGGTGAGCTCACCGTCCAGGCGGAGTCGACGGCATGGGCGACCCAGTTGCGGTTGTTGCAACGTCAGATCATCAAGCGGATCGCCGACGGTGTCGGCAACGACGTGGTCCGTCGAATCAAGGTGCAGGGGCCTGCCGCCCCGAGCTGGCGGCACGGGCCCAGGCACGTCGCTGGTCGAGGCCCCAGGGACACCTACGGCTAGCCTCGGCTCCGATCGCCGCTCGAAGCGATCCGGAGCCGCTTTTGCCTCTCGAATGGTGTCCCGGATCGATTTCATGGCTCTGTGAGCAAGTCAGGGGTGTCCTTGCCCCGCTTCTGACGGGGGCGACCAGTAGAATCGCGTGAAGGGGTGCGGCACAGGTGGCCGAACTCCGGCGATCCGGCAGGCGGGGACAGCCGTCGAGGCGAGGTCGCGTCGGGGTGCGCACCCGTCGGCGCCGTTGAACGAGGCGTTCGGAGAATCTGCGCGAAGCACCCGCAGTGGCCCGGTCCCGCCACAGCGTGCGCGGGTTCGCCCATTTCCGGACCACCAGAGACACAGAGTCGAGGAGACACCGAGGCCCGTGGCATCGAAGAAGAACGAATACAGCGCTTCCTCCATCACCGTTCTCGAAGGCCTGGAGGCCGTTCGCAAGCGCCCCGGCATGTACATCGGTTCGACCGGGGAACGCGGCCTGCACCACTTGGTGTGGGAGGTCGTGGACAACTCGATCGACGAGGCGATGGCCGGGTACGCCAGCAAGGTCGAGGTGACCTTGCAGGCCGACGGCGGCGTGCGCGTCAGCGATGACGGCCGCGGCATCCCGGTCGACAACCACCCGGTGGAGAAGAAGCCCACCCTGGAGGTCGTGCTGACCGTCCTGCACGCGGGTGGCAAGTTCGGCGGTGACTCGTACGCGGTCTCGGGTGGTCTGCACGGCGTCGGCGTCTCGGTGGTCAACGCGCTGTCGGCGACGCTGGAAGCCGAGATCTGCCGGGACGGCACCGTGTGGCGCCAGCGCTACGAGGACTCCAAGCCCGTGCATTCCCTGGAGAAGGGTGAGGCCACCAAGAAGTCCGGCACCAGCATCACCTTCTGGGCCGACCCGAAGGTCTTCGAGACCACTCGCTACAACGCGGAGACCGTGGCCCGCCGCCTGCAGGAGATGGCCTTCCTGAACAAGGGGCTGACGATCGTCATGCGTGACGAGCGGGCCGCCGAGGAGGATGAAGCCGGGGCGGATGCCTCGGGTGCGACGGCACGCGCCCAGGAACGGGTCTTCCAATACCCGGGCGGTCTCGAGGACTTCGTCAAGCACATCAACGCGACCAAGGAGCCGATTCACCGGAAGCCGGTCGCGTTCACCACCTCCGGAAGCGGTCTCGAACTCGAGGTCGCGATGCAGTGGAACTCCGGCTTCAACCAGTCGGTCTACACCTTCGCGAACACGATCAACACGCACGAGGGCGGCACCCACGAGGAGGGCTTCCGCGCGGCCTTGACCAGGGTCGTCAACTCCTACGCCAAGGACAAGAAGCTCCTCAAGGACAAGGACGGCAGCCTCACCGGCGACGATGTCCGCGAGGGGCTCGCCGCGATCGTGTCGGTCAAGGTCGCCGAGCCGCAGTTCGAGGGCCAGACCAAGACGAAGCTGGGCAACACCGAGGTCAAGTCGTTCGTCCAGACCGCCGCCTTCGAGTGGCTCAACGACTGGTTCGACCGCAACCCGGCCGATGCGAAGAACATCATCAACAAGGCGGTGGGCTCGGCCCAGGCGCGGATGGCGGCTCGGCGCGCCAAGGAACTGGTGCGCCGCAAGAGCGCGATGGACATCGGTGGCCTGCCCGGCAAGCTGAAGGACTGCCAGTCCAACAGCCCCGACGAGTGCGAGCTCTACATCGTCGAGGGCGACTCGGCGGGCGGCTCGGCCAAGGAAGGCCGGGAATCCCGCTACCAGGCGATCCTCCCGCTGCGGGGCAAGATCATCAACGTCGAGAAGTCCCGGATCGACAAGGTCCTCAAGAACAACGAGGTCCAGGCGATCATCACCGCGCTGGGTACCGGTATCCACGACGAGTTCGACCTCTCGAAGCTGCGGTACCACAAGATCGTGCTGATGGCCGACGCCGATGTCGACGGCAAGCACATCCAGACGCTGCTGCTGACCCTGCTGTTCCGGTTCATGCGGCCGCTGATCGAGAACGGTCACGTGTTCCTGGCCCGGCCGCCGCTGTACAAGATCAAGTGGCCGCGCGCCGAAGCGGAGTACGCCTACACCGACCGCGAGCGGGACGCGCTGCTCGAGCAGGGGGCGGCCCAGGGCAAAAAGGTCCCCAAGGACGACGGAATCCAGCGCTACAAGGGTCTCGGCGAGATGGACGCCCCTGAGCTGTGGGAGACGACCATGGACCCGGCGACCCGCCTGTTGATGCAGGTCACCCTGGACGACGCCGCCACCGCCGACGAGCTGTTCAGCGTCCTGATGGGCGAGGACGTCGAGTCGCGGCGCTCGTTCATCACCCGCAACGCCAGGGACGTCCGCTTCCTCGACGTCTGAGCCGCGCGCGACCCCAACACACCCTCGTTGAGTCGGCACGGTCGGCTCAACTCGAACGAGAAGGACGGGCATGACCGAAACCCTGCCCCCGGAAGGCGATCGGGTCGAACCGGTCGACATCCAGCAGGAGATGCAGCGCTCCTACATCGACTACGCGATGAGCGTCATCGTCGCCCGTGCGCTGCCGGACGTGCGGGACGGGCTGAAGCCGGTGCACCGGCGCGTGCTCTACGCGATGTACGACGCCGGCTTCCGGCCGGACCGCGCCCGGGTGAAGTGCTCGCGCGTCGTCGGCGAGGTGATGGGTAACTACCACCCGCACGGTGACGCGTCGATCTACGACACGCTCGTGCGCCTGGCCCAGCCGTGGGCGATGCGCCACCCGCTGGTTGACGGCCAGGGCAACTTCGGCTCGCCGGGCAACGACCCGGCCGCGGCCATGAGGTACACGGAGTCCCGCTTGGACCCGTTGGCGACGCACATGCTCGCCGACATCGAAGAGGACACCGTCGACTTCTCCGACAACTACGACGGCCGGACCCAGGAACCGGACGTCCTCCCGTCTAGGATCCCGAACCTGCTGGTCAACGGTGGCGGCGGGATCGCGGTCGGGATGGCGACGAACATCCCGCCGCACAACCTGCGGGAAGTGGCCGACGGTGTCGTCTGGGCGTTGGAGAACCCGGACTGCACGGACGACGAACTGCTCGAAGCGATGATCGAGCGGATCAAGGGGCCGGACTTCCCGACCCACGGCCTGATCATGGGTGCGAACTCGATCGCCGACGCCTACCGAACCGGCCGGGGATCCATCCGGATGCGGTCGGTGGTCAACGTCGAGGAGGACGCCAAGGGGCGGACCTCGCTGGTGGTCACGGAGCTGCCGTACCAGGTGAACCCGGACAACCTCATCGAGAGCATCGCGACGATGCACCGGGACGGCAAGATCTCCGGTATCTCGGACATCGCCGACGAGTCGAACAGTCGTCGGGGCATGCGGATCGTCTTCACGCTGAAGCGGGACGCGATCCCGAAGGTCGTGCTCAACAACCTCTACAAGCACACCCAGCTGCAGACCACCTTCGGGATGAACATGCTGGCCCTGGTCGAGGGCGTGCCGCGCACGCTGCGGCTGGACCAGGTCATCCGGTACTACGTCAAGCACCAGATCGAGGTCATCGTCCGGCGCACCCGCTACCGGTTGCGCAAGGCCGAGGAGCGGGCCCACGTGCTGCGCGGTCTGGTCAAGGCGCTGGATGCGCTCGACGAGGTCATCGCGCTGATCCGTCGCTCGCCGACGGTCGACGACGCCCGGTCGGGATTGATCGAGCTACTCGAGGTCGACGAGATCCAGGCGAACGCGATCCTGGAGATGCAGCTGCGCAGGCTCGCCGCCCTGGAACGGCAGAAGATCGTCGACCAGCTCGCCGAGATCGAACGCGAGATCGAGGACCTCAAGGACATCCTGGACAAGCCCGAGCGGCAGCGCCGGATCGTCCGCGACGAGCTGATGGCCATCGTCGACAAGCACGGCGACGACCGCCGGACGAGGATCGTGCCGTTCGAGGGCGAGGTCTCGATGGAGGACCTCATCGCGGACGAGGACGTCGTCGTGACGATCACTCGTACGGGCTACGCGAAGCGAACTCGCACCGACCTGTACCGCGCGCAGAAGCGCGGCGGCAAGGGCGTGCAGGGGGCGCAGCTCAAGCAGGACGACATCGTCTCGCACTTCTTCGTGTGCTCGACCCACGACTGGATGTTGTTCTTCACCAACAAGGGACGGGTGTACCGGGCGAAGGCCTACGACCTGCCGGAGGCGAACCGGACCGCGCGCGGTCAGCACGTGGCGAACCTGCTCGCCTTCCAGCCGGACGAGCACATCGCGCAGGTCATGCAGATCAAGGACTACACCGCCGCCCCGTACTTGGTGCTCGCCACCAAGAGCGGAATGGTGAAGAAGTCTCGTCTCACGGACTTCGACTCCAATCGTTCGGGTGGTCTCATCGGCATCAACCTGAAGGATTCCGACGAACTCGTCGGAGCTGTGTTGTGCTCGGCGGATGACGACTTGCTCCTCGTTTCGGCCGAGGGCCAATCGATCCGGTTCCACGCGACCGACGACGCGCTGCGCCCGATGGGCCGTGCCACCTCCGGTGTTCAGGGCATGCGCTTCAACTCGGGCGACGAGCTCCTCTCGATGGGCGTCGTCCGCCCCGATCGCTACGTGCTGGTGGCCACCGACGGCGGCTATGCGAAGCGCACCCCGATCGAGGACTATCCGGTCCAGGGTCGGGGCGGTAAGGGCGTGCTGACCATTCAGCAGGACAACAAGCGTGGCAGGCTGGTCGGTGCGCTCATCGTCGAGATCGACGACGAGCTCTACGCGATCACCTCCACCGGCGGCATCATCAGGACGACCGCCAAGGAGGTCCGCAAGGCAGGCAGGCAGACCAAGGGCGTCCGCCTGATGAACCTGGGTGATGGGCCATCGGTGGTGGCCGTCGCGCGCAACGCCGATGAAGCCGGCAACCCGGATGCAGCCGGACCGGAACAGCAGCAGAAGTAGCCACAGGCCGACGATCAATTGAAGGATCGCTCGTGACACCTTCCGACAAGCCGGAGCGCTCGGATTCGTCTCCGCAGCAGCAGGAAGCGAACCAGGCCTCGGTCATGACCGAATCGACCGAGGACAGCACCGACACCCGGTCGGCCGACACGTCGGCCGCCGACGGAAACGGAGAATCGGAGGCCGACACGACGACCAGTGCGTCGTCGGCCTCCGACGGGGACGACACCGCTCAAGCCGAGGCTCCTCCGCCCTGGCAGCGGACCGCCGTCACGACCGATGGCGAGTCCCCGTCGACTCCGCAGGGCAGCACCGACCCGGCATCCTCGTCGAGTACCCGGGTCTCGGGTGCTCAATCCGTGGGCGCCCAGTACCCGGGTGCGGAGTCCGAGAGACAGTCCCCGGCCGACGCCGAGCAGACCCAGACGATTCCGAAGCAGGGCCAGGATGCGGAGACGGTCCGCACGGAGCTGCCCAAGCAGCCGTCGGGCCAGGACGGCCGGGTGAACTTCGGGCTGGGCGCGCGTTCCGGTGCCTCGGGGTCCGCGACCACCGGACGCCGACCCAGCCGGGGGCCGCGCCGGGCCAGCCTGCAGATCAAACGGCTGGACCCGTGGTCGGTTCTGAAGCTCGCACTGGTGCTCAGCGTGGCGTTGTTCTTCGTGTGGATGATCGCTGTCGCGGTCCTCTACGGAGTGCTGGACGGCATGGGCGTCTGGGATCAGCTCAACGGCACGTTCAGTGATCTGACCCAACCCCAGAACACGGCCAGTGACCCGATCATCAGTGCGGGTCGGGTGTTCGGCGTTGCTTCGATCGTGGGTGCGATCAACATCGTGTTGTTCACCGCGCTGGCGACGGTCGCCGCGTTCATCTACAACGTGGCAGCCGACTTCGCCGGTGGTGTCGAGGTCACGCTCTCCGAGCGCGAGTGATCCCTCGGTGGTGATCGGCCCCGGCACGGAGTCGATCACCACCGGAGGCCACCCCCGTTTCGGGACGGCGGTCAGGTCCATGTAGTATTTGAGTCACCGCAGCAACGGGCCTATAGCTCAGACGGTTAGAGCGCTTCGCTGATAACGAAGAGGTCGAAGGTTCAAGTCCTTCTAGGCCCACAATCCCGTACGATTAATCTGAACGTGTGCACACGGGATCCAGCCGTGCTAGGAGGCGACCGGAAGTGAAGAAGCTGCTTGCACTCACTGTAGTTGCTGGTGCCGTTCTGTTTGTCGTCCGGCGTAATCGCGCTGCCAAGGCGGAAGCCGACCTTTGGCGCGAGGCGACCGCAGGCGAGATCTGAGCCGGACCAGGCTTTCCGCTCAATTGTGAGGGCGGAGCGATGACCGGCTTCGTCGTCGGCCGAGAAGGCCGGTGCGATGTCGCCGGCATCGAGCCGGGGACGTAGCTCAATTGGCAGAGCACCGCCTTTGCAAGGCGGGGGTTAGGGGTTCGATTCCCCTCGTCTCCACCCTGAAAGACCAGGTCACACGGCCTGGTCTTTTTTTGTGTCCACCTGGTTCTTCCTCGTACCCGCCAACTCTCCGCGCCCGGTGATTGCCGCAGCGCGCTCGGCGCCTTCCCCGGCGAACCGCGCTGCTCCGCGCCGCCGGTCACGTTCCGGAACGCTGCCTCGTCAGGTTGGTGACATGCACGGGCGAAGAGGAGGAAGGCCATGAGTCCGAGGGTCGTCATCATCGGAGCGGGCTATGCAGGGGTGAGTGTTGCCAAGAGGCTTGCCCGGAGTACACCGCAAGTTACGATCGTCAACCCACGCGCCGACTTCGTCGAGCGCATTCGCCTGCACCAGCTGCTGGCGGGCAATCATCCCGCGACGGTGCCGCTCCCGTCGCTGCTGCCGCGATCGACCACCCTCGTCCGGGACTCGGCCACGAGAATCGATGCCGAGGACCACGTGGTGACGCTCGCGGGCGGTGAGTCCCTCGAGTTCGACCACCTCGTCTACGCGGTCGGAAGCCGCACCGGACTCGACCGGATTCCGGGAGCGCGCGAACACGCGGTGACCGTCGGAGACCTCGAGAGCACGGCCACCGCGCGGGAACGATTCCGCCGCCTGCCCGACGGCGCGCCGATCACGATCATCGGCGGAGGGCCGAGCGGTGTGGAAGTCGCGTCCGAACTCGCCGAGCTCGGTAACCGGAGCGTTCGGTTGGTGACTGATGAACCGATCGCCCGCGGAGTGAGCGACAAGGGACGCCGCTACATCCGGCGCCGCCTCACCGCACTGGGGGTCGGGCTCATCGAGAACACCGCGGTCACCGAGATCCGAGCGGACAAAGTGCTGTTGGAGGACGGCCGGACCCTCGCCAGCGACTTGTCCGTCGCGACGACGACGTTCGAGGTGCCTGCTCTGGCTCGCGACAGCGGTTTGAACGTCGACGTCGACGGCGCGCTCGAACTGCACCCATCTCTGATCAGCACGAGCGTCCCCGCGATCGTCGGTGCGGGCGACGCTTCGCGGATCCGCACCCATTCGTTGCGGATGAGCTGTCAGGCCGCGATCCCGCTCGGCACACATGCTGCGGAAACCGTCCTGCACCTGATCAACCGAACAGTTCCCGCGCCGGTGCGTCCCAAGTTCGTCAGCCAGTGCATCAGTCTGGGGCGGCGATCAGCGTTGTGGCAGCGAACCGATTTCGCGGACCGGCCGACCACGGCGACCGTGACCGGGCGGTCCGGCGCGCTGCTCAAGGAACTGATCTGCAGCGGAACCACCCGATTCGTCCTGAATCCCAGGTTCGGGCGGCTCACCTATGGCTGGTCCTGAGCACCGAGCCCATCGAGCTGCCGGGCACTACGGAACCGCGTACCGGAACTGCAACGGCTTCCACTGAGCAGAAGCGAAGCCATCGGGGTGGCGACCTAGCGCGTGCACGATTCTCCGGCAACGCGCAGTCGCGCTGCGGCCGCGAAATTTCGTGTCCACCGGCACGACCCGATGACTCCAACGGAGGTGTCATGTCGACCCGTGAAGCCGTCTCCCGGCACAACAGATGGGTTCTGCCGCTGTGCTGGGCCGCTGTGCTGCTGGACGGATTCGATCTGGTGGTGCTCGGCAGCGTGCTGCCGGTCCTGCTGGACGAGGGCCAGTGGGGAATCACTCCGGCCAGTGCTTCGGTGGCATCCACGGCCGGCTTGGTCGGTATGACGATCGGGGCGCTGGCGATCGGCACCGTCACGGATGTCATCGGCCGCCGCAAGGCGCTGATCTTCGCGGTGGCGAGCTTCTCGCTGCTGACCGCGTTGTGCGCGGTGGCGCCGTCGCTGCTGGTGTTCGGCGTGCTGCGCTTCTTGGCGGGGCTCGGCCTGGGCGGTTGCCTGCCGACTGCGATCGCACTGGTCAACGAGTTCGCCAAGCCGGGCCGGAATGGCAGCGCCACCACCACGATCATGACCGGTTACCACGTCGGTGCGGTGCTGACCGCGCTGCTCGGGATCGTGGTGCTGTCCTCGCTCGGCTGGCAGAGCATGTTCGTGCTGGGGGGCCTTCCGGCGCTGGTGCTGGTGCCGCTGATGGTGCGCTACCTGCCGGAATCGGTGTCCTTCCTGAACGCCGGCACCGCCGATCGCAATCTCAGTGGTGGTCTCCGCACGGTCGCCTCGTTGTTCCGCGGTGGCCTCACGCGTTCCACCCTGGCGTTCTGGGTGACCTCGTTCATGGGGTTGCTGCTGGTCTACGGCCTCAACACCTGGCTGCCGGAGATCATGCGGGCGGCAGGCTACCCGCTGGGCACGGCGTTGGGGTTGCTGCTGACGCTGAACGTCGGTGCGGTAATCGGTTTGGTGGTCGCCGGTGCGGTCGCCGACCGGGTCGGGGTGCGCCCGGCGGCCCTCGGCTGGTTCACCGCCTCCGCGATCGCGTTGGCGCTGTTGAGCATCAAGCTGCCCGGCATCGGGGTGTACGTCGCGGTGCTGATCGCCGGGTGCTTCGTGTTCAGCTCCCAGGTGCTGGTCTACGCCTACATCGGCCGCGTGTATTCGGCGAGCAACCGGGCCACCGGGCTGGGTTGGTCGGCAGGCGTCGGCCGGATCGGTGCGATCTGCGGCCCGCTGCTGGGTGGCGCGATGCTCAGCGCGGGCGTCGCCCACCCGTGGGGCTTTTACGCGTTCGCCGTGATCGGAGCGCTGGGCGTGCTCGGCGTGGCGGCCGTACGGCACCCTGCCGAGGGAGACCCTGGCGAGAAGGATCCTGGCGAGATGGACGAAGCGGCGACCTCGAATCCGGAGCACGAATCCCGGCGAGTCTGAACCCCGGTGAGTCTGAACCCCGGCGAGCCGGGGACCGCGAATCGATGTTCGGCACCGAGCACCGGTTCGCGGCCCTGGACGTCGGTTCGATACGGCGGGGCGATCGCCCGTCAGTTCTCGGCGGCCTGCTTGATCCCCGCGATCGTGTGCTGCAGCGCCTTCCGCAGTGCGGCCTCGCGGTTCTCGAAGAAGTTCTCGGCGTGCTCGGGTGGCAACTGGTCCCGGACCGATGCGAAGCCTTCGGTGACCTCCTGCAGAACGAAGCGCTGGGTGAGCCGGGCGCCGTCCGCGTCCTCCTCGACCTCGAACGACCACACGGCAGTGCCGGTCGCGTGGGTGTCAGCCAGCACCTCCCAAGCGAAGCGCCGGTCCGGCTCGGCCGCGACGACCTCGCACTCCGTGGTCCACGTCCGCCCGCCGGCCTCGTTGTGCCCACGGAAGCGCGCCCCCACGGCGCCGGGGAAGTCCGAGGTCCATTCACCGCCGGTGTTCTCCGGACTCCACTCGCCCATCCGCGTGATGTCGCTGGCAAGCGCGTACACGTGGGACGGCTGCGCCGCGATGTGGGTCGAGGCGTGGATGTCGTAGAAGGGGTGCGCCGCGGCGCTGGAAGCGGTCGGGCGAGTGCTCATGTCAACTACCTCGATGTGATCTTTTTGAAAATTCCGTGCCGGGGCTCGCCTGTGGGGCACAGGCACCATAAGGTCACGTTCTCGTGACCTACGATTTGTACGTCTTACCCGTCGACCCCGACAGGCACTGGCGGGATGTTCTCGGCGAGCAGGTCAGCGGCGGTGACCATCCGGAGTGGCCGCCCGCCGAACTGAGTGACGACGAGTTGAGCAACTGGGACCGAATCGTGGCGAGGGTGCGCAGCGAGGTCGCGCCGCCCATCGCGGAGTGCTTGCCCGACCGGGCGACCTTGAGCGTCGAGGGACCGGACGTGACGCTGAGCTACTCGCACGAGCGGGTAGCGGTACGGATCCCGCTCGGCTACGCGGATGTGACGGCGTTGCGCGCGCTCTACCGGGGTTACACGATCGCGCGCATCGTGGCCGCCGAGACCGATGCCCTCGCGGTGGATCCCAGCACCGGCCGTCAGCTTCCGGCCCTGCCCGTGGAGGCAGCGGAACCGGAACAGGCCCGGCTGGCTTCCTGACGGGAGCAGCTGGGCGCTGACGGCCGGTGCTGGGATCCTGACGGGAGACGGGGAGTTCCGGAAGCGGTGGCGGCCGCTCGCGGCGCGGACCGATCCGCGCCACCGCCCCGGGGCCGAGCCGCCTCCGGAACTCCCTCCGCTCGGGTCCTCACCCCTCCCAGTCGGCGTTCAGCTGGGTGGAGCGACCGGAGACCCCGGAGCTCCCGGCCGGGGCGCTGCCGTTGTGCGAGTGGCGACCGTTCGGCGCGAACGGGTCCTCTTCCGCTTCCGCGATCGGAAGCTCTTCCGGGCGCCGGGACAGCGCCACCGCCGCCACTGCGGCCAGTCCGGCGAGCACGAGCAGCAACCACGGCCACTTGCGTCGCTTCTTCGGCATGGGCTCGATCTTGGCGGCGAGTTCCCTCCGCGCCAGTTCGGTGTTCTTCGACAGCTGCTTGCGGGACTTCTCGGCCTTCTTCTCCCACCGCTTGCGTGCCCGCTTGCCCTTCTTGGCGATGTCCGCCCGGGACATGCCGGTGGCCCGCTGCGCGAGCCGTTCCTGGAGTTCGTCGGCGGAGATGCCGTGGCTCGCGAGTTCCTGCTCTGCGCGTGCCGTGGCGTGGCGGGACATCTCGACTCCCGCGTGGCTCGCCCGGGTGGCACCCTTCCGCGCTGTGCGCATTCCGGTACCGACCGCCTTGCCCACGCTCTCACCAGCTCGGGCCATCGCCTTCACCTCGTCCATCGTGTGCCTCCTTGGCCGACGTTCGCCGGTCGTGGTCCTCGTCCGCGGCACCCGTTCGACGAACGGGTGCCACCCGTTGCGGGACGATCACATCCATACTGCACCCGAACACGGCGTTCGCGCCTTTCGATGGGAGGATGGTCGACGTGGCTGAAGACAACGGATCGCTCGTCGGGACGACATTGACCGCCACCCTGCACACCTCGCAGGGCGACATCAGGGTCAATCTGTTCCCGAACCAGGCGCCCAAAACCGTCGGCAATTTCGTTGGCCTTGCCGAGGGCACGCAGGAATACACCGGGCCGAACGCCCGGGGAGAACACTCCGGCCCGTTCTACGATGGGGTGATTTTCCACCGTGTCATCGAAGGCTTCATGACCCAGACCGGTGATCCGACCGGTACCGGTCGCGGTGGTCCCGGGTACCAGTTCGCGGACGAGTTCCACCCGGAGCTGCAGTTCGACCGCCCGTACCTGCTGGCGATGGCGAACGCGGGGCCGAACACGAACGGTTCGCAGTTCTTCATCACGGTGGCGCGCACCGCGCACCTGAACTTCAAGCACACCATCTTCGGCGAGGTGGCCGACCAGCAGTCGCGCGACGTGGTCGACGCGATCGCGAGCACGGCAACCGGCCAGATGGACCGTCCGGTCAGCGACATCGTGATCGAGAAGGTCAGCGTGGAGCGCGGCGAGTCCTGACGTGACAGATACGTCCGGGTCACCCCAGGAGCCGCAGGCCTTACCGGCCTGCGTGCGGCATCCGGACCGGCCGACCGGACTGCGTTGCACGCGCTGTGACCGTCCGGCTTGCCCGGACTGCCTCCGGGAAGCCTCGGTCGGGTATCACTGCGTCGACTGCGTCGCGGAAGGACAGCGGGGCATGCGGAACCCGGTGACGATCGCCGGGGCCCGACTGGGCTCCAAGCCGGTCGTGGTTCCGGTGATGATCGCGATCAACGTCCTGATCTTCGTGCTGACCGCGGTGCAGGCGGGTAGCACCTCGACCAACCACGCCTCGGCGACCTTCTCGTCCTACGCGTTGTGGCCGATCCTGGTCGCCGGCGGCGAGTGGTGGCGGTTGCTCACCTCGGGCTTCCTGCACATCGGGCTGGTTCACCTGGCCATGAACATGATCGCCCTCTGGGTCATCGGTCGCGATCTCGAGATGCTGCTGGGGCGGCTGCGCTTCACATCGGTGTACGTGTTGTCGCTGCTCGGCGGATCAGCCGCGATCTTCCTCTTCGGAGAGGTGACCAGGCCGGTTGCCGGGGCGTCCGGGGCCGTCTACGGCCTGATGGGCGGTATCGCGGTGGCCGCGCTGCGGCTGAAGGTCAGCCTGCGCCCGGTTCTCGTCGTCATCGTGCTGAACGTGGTGCTGAGCGTGACGATCCCCGGCATCTCCCTGCTCGGGCACCTCGGTGGCCTCGCGTTGGGAGCCGTGTCGACGGCGGCCCTCGTGTACGCCCCGCGCGAGCGACGGACGCTGTTCCAGGCGGGTGTGCTGGGTGGATTGCTCGTGCTGCTGGTCGTCGTGCTGATCACCCGGGACCTGCAGCTGGGCAACGTCGTGTGCTTCGGTCAGGGACCCGAGATGAGTTGCGGAGTGCTCTCCGGCTGAGCCCGGTGGGTCGACTGATCCCGCGTGCGCCGGCGAAACCCGGTCACGACCCGCTGGGCGGCTCTGCTCGCGGTGGTTCCAGACGGCGCTTCCCAACGGCAGCGTGGTCAACCGCGTAGTTCGTCAACCGCGTAGTTCGTCAACCGCGTAGTTCGTCAACCGCGTAGTTCGTCGAGCGCGTCGGCGACGTCCCGCGGGTCGGCACCCAGCTCGGTTCGGCCGAGCACGACCAACTCGCCCTCGGCGGTGTCGAGCTCCAACGACTCGACGGTTCTGCCGAGCCGTTGGCCCCGTGCGATCCGGACCGTCACATCCGCCCACGGCCAGTGCCGGGACCCGCGCAGACTTCGCACCGTGAGTCCCCGCGAGTCGGCCAGCAGTCGCGGGCGGAGCACGCTGCCGATGGTGGCGGCCGTCGCGAGCACCAGCACCAACACGCCGACGAACAGTCGATCAACCGGCGAGTCGGCGAACCACCACCACAGCGCGGCGGCACCCGCGAGCCCCCAGCCGCAGGTCACCACCCCCGCTGGAGTGGACCACTGGAGGGGTTGCCGCCGGCCTTCCACAGCGTCATCCACTTTCGTCCCCAGAGTTATCCACAGGAGTTATCCACAGTGGGGATGAACTACACCCGTGTGGTTAGCGATCAACGCCACCGCATGGTCATCAGCAAACCGATGATCATGAAAGCGAAGCCGACGGCGAAGTTCCAGGCGCCGAGTTCGGCCATGAACGGGATCTTCTGGCCGGCCAGGTAGTTCACGACCAGCCACAACAGCCCGAGCAGCATCATGCCGAGCATCACGCCGACGTAGAGCGGGTGCGACGGACCGACGGCCTTCGCCTTCACCGGCGTGCGTCGGTCTCCCGTCGAAGCTGGGGAGGTCTTCTTGCGGACCTTGGACTTGGGCATCGTGTCCTCGCCAGTGGGTTCGGTCGAGATCGGCAGCTGATCGCCGTGGTCGCATCGAACGAGGAACGGCGTGTACCCGAACGGTTCGAGGTCGCTCCGGGCGGACGCGGAACCGGACTCGATGCGGCTCGTTTTCCACCCAACACGTTAACGCAATCACAGCACCGACCGAACACCCCTCGTGCCGGTGTGCCACATCCACGCGGAGTGAGAGGGAGAACGTGGGTACGTCCGACACGGCCGAGGCGCCACCGCCCGACCAGCGTGCCGCACGCGTGCGCACGGCCGTCCGCGTGGTGGGTGAACTGATGATCACCGCGGGTGTCGTCCTGCTGCTGTTCGTCGCCTACGAGCTCTACGTGACCGACTGGTTCTCGGCCCGCAAGCAGGACAGGGCGAACACCCGCCTCGAAGAGCGGTGGAACGACTCCGCCCCGACTCCGGCCGAGCCCCGCGAGGGTCAGGAGTTCGCCCGCCTGCACATCCCGGCGCTGAACGACCAGCGGTTCACCGTCCTCGAGGGCACCGACCAGGGCACGCTCGCGGCCGGGCCGGGGCATTACTCCGCCACCGCACAGCCGGGTGAGCGGGGTAACTTCGCGGTCGCCGGACACCGGATCGGCAAGGGCGCACCGTTCCGGCACCTCGACCGGATGCGCGCGTGCGACGCGTTGATCGTGGAGACGGCCTCCGAGTGGTACGTCTACCGGGTGCTGCCGATGCGCGAGGAGGTCGACGGGTGGGACGGTCACGGCGACGACCCGCGTTGCCGAGGTGTGGCACCCATCGGTGGCCCGTATGAGGACGCCGTGGGCAGGCGGATCGTCGCTCCCGAGCAGGGCGAGGTGATCATGCCCGTTCCCGGCGTGGTCGGTGAAGGCGTTCCCGCACAGCAGCGGACCAGGTTGATCACTCTCACCACCTGCCATCCGTGGTACTCGGCCGAACAGCGGCTGATCGTCCACGGGGTCCTGACCAAGCGCTACCCGAAAGATCCGGACCATCCGAAGCTCCGGCCCGAGGAGGTGGCGGAAGGCTGATGTACGCGTGGATCTGGCGTCGCCTGCCCGGACCGATCGGGGCGAAAGTCGCGCAGGCGGTCGCTCTCATCGTGGTCGTCGTGGCGCTGCTGATGTTGGTCGTCTTCCCCGCGTTCGAGCCGAACCTGCCCTTCAACGAGGTCACGACCACCTGAGTTCTCGCCACGCGCACCCCGCTCGACCGGCCGCGATAGGCTGTAGGGGTGCGTGTACTCGTCGTCGACAACTACGACAGCTTCGTCTACAACCTCGTGCAGTACCTCGCGCAGCTCGGTGCCGACTGCGTGGTGCGCCGCAACGACGTGGTGACCGACGAGGACGTTGCCGAAGCTGATGGTGTGCTGCTGAGCCCCGGGCCCGGCACACCCGACCGTGCCGGTCGCACGATGGAGCTGGTCACCGGCTGTGCGCACGAAGGCCGGCCGGTGTTCGGCGTCTGCCTTGGCCTGCAGGCGATCGGCGCGGCGTGGGGCGGTGTCGTCGAGCGCGCTCCGGAACTCCTGCACGGCAAGGTCAGCGAAATCCGGCACGAGGGTGTCGGTGTGTTCGCCGGTTTGCCGGAGCCCTTCGAGGCCACCAGGTACCACTCGCTGATCGTGCGGGCCGACACGGTCTCCGACGAATTCGAGGTCACCGCGCGCACCGAATCCGGGATCGTGATGGGCATGCGGCATCGCGATCAACCCGTGGAGGGTGTGCAGTTCCACCCCGAGTCGGTGCTGACCGACGGCGGGCACCGGATGCTGGCCAACTGGATGACCGGAGCCGGACACCCGGTCCGACCGCACGTGATCGACGAGCTGGAGCGCGAAACCCGCGCCGTCGCCGCGGCCGCGCGACGCTGAGTTCGAAGCCCAGCCGACGAGCCCAGCCGACGAGCCCAGCCGACGAGAGCACCCAGCCGACGACAAGAGGGGTGGGGCGGACCAGGTCCGCCCCACCCCTCCGGTCAGTCTTCCGCGTGGGGTCGAGGCTCAGTCGAACGGCGGGAAGATGCTGCCGTCCGTCGGCTGGCTCGACGGTGTGGACTCGTAGTCACCGATGTAGAGCGTGACCGTCTGGTCCTTGCCGAGCGTTTCACCGGAGGCGGGGGAGCTCTCGACCACCTTGTTGTCGTGAGCCTCGTTGGTGGTGGCCTTCTTCTCGGTCACGATCTTGCCGGACCAGCCCGCCGCCTCGAGCGCGCTCTTCGCCTCGCTCTCCGACTTGCCGACCAGCGAGGGCATCTCGAGCTGCGAGCCGTTGGAAACGACCAGCGTGACCTCGCTGCCCGGTTTGACCTGCGAACCGCCTTCGGGCGACTGCGAAATGACCGTTCCGCTCGGCTGGTGCGAGTCCTCGTTCTCGCGTTTGACGGTGAACCCGTTGGCCTCCAACGCCGACTTGGCCGACTCGAAAGGCATGTTCACCACGCTCAGGACCGAGGTTTGCTCGGCCTCGCGCCCGACCGTCACGTTGATCGTCGAGCCTTCGCCGATCGTGCCGCCGCGGTGTTCCCACTCCACGACCTTGCCGAACTGCGACGGATCGTCGACTTCCACCGTGTTGGGGGTCGGAGCCATCTTCAAGTTGACCTTGTCGAGCGCTGCGAACGCTTCGTCGACGGTCATCCCGGCGAGGTCCGGAACCTGGACGTCCTTGGGGCCGATACCGCTGCAGATCTGGACCCTGTCCGTCTCCCGCACGATCGTGACCTGCGGTGCCGGCTTCTGGTCCACCACGATCCCGACCTGCTCCGCGGAAGAGTTGCAGGTCGTGGGCTCGAACTTCAGCCGGTCCGCGGTGGCCTTCTGCGCGGCGGCTTCCTTGGTCATCCCCCGGAAGTCCGGCATCTTCAGCTCTGTCTTGTTGTCCGCCTCGTCGAAGATTCCGGTGGCCAGCCAGGCGACCAGGGCGAACACCCCGACGCAGGCAGCCGTGACCAGTGCGGTGAGCCAGTGCTTGCGGTTCCGACGGGGCGCTTCGTCCTCGGCCGCGATGTAGCCGGTGCTCTCCGGCCGGTGCCTGCCCCCCGGATCCATCGCCTCGGTGGGAGCGGACTGCTCCAGCATCGAGGTGTGCTCCTCCTCCGACATGACCATCGGAGCCTTCGGGCGCTGCCCGGAGAGCACCCGAACCAGATCGGCACGCATCTCGGCGGCCGACTGGTACCGGTTGGCCGGGTTCTTGCTCAGTGCCTTGAGCACCACGGCATCGAGCGAGGCCGGCACCTGCGGCGTGACGTCGGAGGGCTTGCGAGGGTCTTCTCGCACGTGCTGGTAGGCCACCGCCACCGGCGAGTCACCGGTGAACGGAGGCTCGCCGGTGAGCAGTTCGAAGAGCACACAACCCGACGCGTAGACGTCGCTGCGCGCATCCACGGCCTCGCCGCGTGCCTGCTCCGGGGAGAGGTACTGCGCGGTACCGATCACCGCGGCGGTCTGCGTGACGGAGGCCTGGCCGTCGTCGAGCGCCCGCGCGATACCGAAGTCCATCACCTTGACCGCGCCGGAGCGCGTGATCATGATGTTCGCCGGTTTCACATCGCGGTGCACGATCGCGTGCCGGTGGCTGAAGTCGAGCGCGGCCGAGGCGTCGGCCATGACCTCCATCGCCCGGCGGGGCGGTAGTGGTCCCTCCGACTTGACGATGTCGCGCAGCGTCCGGCCGTCCACGTACTCCATGACGATGTACGGCAGCGGACCGTTTTCCGAGTCGGTCTCACCGGTGTCGTAAACCGCCACGATCGCGGGGTGGTTGAGTGCCGCGGCGTTCTGCGCCTCCCGGCGGAAGCGCGTTTGGAAGGTGGGGTCGCGCGCCAGGTCGGCACGGAGCACCTTGACGGCCACATCCCGTCCCAACCGGATGTCCCGGCCGCTGTGCACCTCCGACATACCGCCATAGCCGAGCGTGTCGTCGATCTCGTAGCGGTTGGAGAGAAGTCGCGGTTCGCTCATCGATGCGTCGTCCCGATCCTCGTCAATGATCGTCCCATCATGCTGACCCGCAGTGCTGTGTCGATCGTTGTCCGTGGACACAACCGGCGTGCGTGGTCCCCCCGACTTCGTTGTTCAGGCGTACGGGTCTCTTGCCGGGAACGGTTCCGGGCCCGCGGTGCGGGAACGCGGGCGAAGGCCGCATCGCAGTCCGGTTCACCCGGTCGACCGCTTCCCACTTCGGTTCGATCGCCACAGGCGATGCCACGAGTACCTCCGCGTGCGGTTCCGCACTCGTCGGCGTGGCTGCGCGAAGTTGCGTCAGCACGAAAACTCCAACCCCGCCGACCAGTACGAGTACGAGGAACACCACTACCGCGAGCAATACCCACAAACCGGCCCGCTTCCCGCGGCGCGGCCGGACGTCCGGTGCGAGCGCGGGTACTGCTCCTGGAGGATACGTGTTGCCCGTCCGCGCATTCCCACTCGGCGGGGGCGTTGGCTGTGGTACCGGCGGGAGCGGGTGGGCGCCGCTGTTCACAGCGCCAAGGGGCGGCTGCGGCTGTTGCTGCGGGTGTTGCTGTTGCTGCGGGTGTTGCTGTTGCTGCGGTTGGAGCTGGGGTTGGGGCTGTTGTTGGGGTTGTTGTTGGGGAGGCCGCTGGTGTGGCAGTGGTCCAGCCATCGCCGCCGGAGTGGGCAGCGGCCGACCGGCGCGCACACTGGCAACCGCGTTGGCGAACTCACCTCCGGCGCCGTATCGCCGACGCGGGTCCTTCACCAACGTGGCTTCGATCAGCGCCCGCGGCCCCGGCGGCACGTCGGGCGGCAGCGGCGGTGCCACCTCGCGGATGTGCATCATCGCCACGGTCACCGCGTTGTCCGACAGGAACGGGCGGTGACCCTTGAGGCATTCGTAACCGACCACGGCGAGCGAATACACATCGCTGGACGGGGTCGCCTCGGAGCCCAGCGCCTGTTCCGGTGCGATGTAGTGGGCCGTGCCCATGACCATGCCGGACCGGGTGACCGGTGCCGCATCGGCAGCCTTCGCGATTCCGAAGTCGGTGATCTTCACCGTCCCGTTCGCGGTCACGAGGATGTTCCCGGGCTTCACGTCCCGGTGCACCAGACCGCGCTCGTGTGCCGCCTGCAGCGCGTTGCCCGCCTGCTCCAGCATGTCCATGGTGTGCTCGGTGTTGATCCGCCCTTCTCTGGCGAGGATCGCCGCGAGCGGTTCGCCCTCGACGAGCTCCATCACCAGGTAGGCGGTGTCCTGGGGACCGTCGGCGACCGCGGCCGTTTCGCCGTAGTCGTGGACGGCGGCCACTCCCGGGTGGTTGAGCGAAGCCGTCATCCTTGCCTCGGTCCGAAAGCGGTGCAGGAACTCGGCGTCCCCGCACAACTCCGGTTTGAGCACCTTGATGGCCACCGTGCGATCCAGCCGAACGTCCACGGCCTGCCACACCTCGCCCATGCCACCGACGGCGACGCGCCGCTCCAACCGGTACCGGTCGGCGAGCAGTTGGCCGGAGGTCAGCACGGATCAGCCACCTCCCTGCAGCCCCGCACGGATGACCTCGCGTCCGATGGGGGCCGCGATCGAGCCGCCGGTCGCCTCCGCGCCCTCGTCACCGCCGTTCTCCACCAGGACGGCCACTGCGATCTGCGGGTTCTCGGCCGGAGCGAAGGCCACGTACCAGCCGTGCGGCTTGTCCTCCGGGTCGCCGTGCTGGGCGGTGCCCGTCTTGGACGCGATCCGGACACCGGAGATCTTGCCGGAGCCCTTGGTGTTCTGCTCCGACTTGAGCATCATGTCGCGCAGCGTGCTGGCGACGTCCGGTGAGACGGCTTGGCCCATCTCCTCCGGGTCGTGCTCGTCGAGCACCTCCATGTCCGGTGCCCGGGTGCTCTTGACCAGCTCGGGCTTCATGAGCTTGCCGCCGTTGGCGATCGCCGAAACCATCATCGCGTTCTGCATCGGAGTGACCCGAACGTCCTTCTGGCCGATGCCGCTCTGGTAGAGCGCGGCCTCGTTGGACATCGGCCCGAGAGCCGAGTCCGCGACGCTCATCGGGATTTCCAGCTCCTTGCCGATCCCGAAGTCGGCGGCGGTCTGCCTGAGCTTGTCCGGCCCCACATCCCCGGCGATCTCGGCGAACGCGGTGTTGCACGAGTGGGCCAGTGCGGCGGTCAGCGTGTCGCCCGAGCAGACCTTTCCGGCGTAGTTGGGCAGCGGCGTACTCGTCTTCGGCAACGTGATGGAGGCGGCATCGGTGACCTTGCTGTTCGCGTTGTAGCCGTTGTCCAGTGCCGCTGCCGCCGTGATCAGCTTGAACGTGGAGCCGGGCGGATAGGTTTCCGAGACCGCGCGGTTGAGCATCGGGTTGCCCTCGGCGTTCTCGAACTCCTTCCACGTCGCTGCCTGCTCGTTGTTGTCGTGCGAGGCCAACCCGTTGGGGTCGTACGAAGGGGAGTTGACCATCGTGAGGATCTCGCCGGTCGACGGGTCCAACGCCACGACCGAACCCTCGAAACCCTTGCTGGTGAGCTGCTCGTAGGCGGTCTTCTGCATCGCCGGGTCGATCGTCAGCTCGACGTCGCCGCCCTTGGGCTCCCTCCCGAAGAGCAGGTCCGAGATGCGGTCGAAGGCCAGGCTGTCCGCGGTGCCGTTGAGGATCTTGTCCTTGGCGCGCTCGATGCCGTTGGAACCGTACGAATACGAGTAGAAGCCGGTCACCGGCGCGTACATCGGACCGTTCGAGTAGATCCGCTTGTACTTCAGCGGACTGTCGACCTCCTTGGAGCTGGCCAGCGACTGGCCACCGGCGATGATCTGACCGCGCTGACGCGAGTACTCGTCGTCCATCGTGCGCTGGTTGCCCGGACCGTTCCGGAGCGTGTCGGCGTTGATCACCTGAACGTACGTCGCGTTGCCCATCAGCAGCACGACCATGGCCATCATGGCGATGGCCACGCGACGTAAGGGCTTGTTCATCGGGGACGCTCCACCAGTTCGGTATGTGCTTCGGCGATCGGAGCCTGCTTCGGCTTCGGCGCCGCAGGTGTCTGCGGTCGACGCGCGGCGTCGGAGATCCGCAGCAGCAGAGCAACCAGGATGTAGTTGGCCAGCAGCGACGAGCCCCCGTAAGCAAGGAACGGCGCGGTGAGGCCGGTCAGCGGGATCAGGCCCGTGACGCCACCCGCGACCACGAACAGCTGCAGGGCGATGGTGAACGACAACCCGCCGCCGAAGAGCTTGCCGAACGAATCCCGCACCGCCAACGCGCTGCGCAGACCACGCATCATCAGCAGCAGGTACAGCATCAGCACGCCCATCAGCCCGAGAAGACCGAGCTCCTCGCCGATGGAGGCGATGATGAAGTCACTGTTGGCGTACGGAACGATCGACGGCTGGCCGGAACCGAGACCGCTCCCGCCGATACCGCCGGAAGCCATCCCGTAGAGGGCCTGCTTGAGCTGGTAGGCGTCCTCGTGGTGCAACGGGTCCAACCAGGCGTTGATCCGCTGTTGCACGTGGCCGAAGAGGTTGAACGCCAGGACCACGCCGATGCCGACGGCGAACAGCAGCAGACCGAGGACGACCCACACCGCGCGCTCGGTCGCGATGTAGAGCATCACCAGCACGATTCCGAAGAACAGCAACGAGGTGCCCAGGTCCTTCTCCAGGACCACTACGCAGATCGACAGTGCCCACGCCACCAGCACGGGCATCATGTCCCGCGCGCGAGGCAGGTCGACGCCGAGGAAGCGTCGCCCGGCCGTGGTGAACAGTTCCCGCTTGGACACGAGGAACGAGGCGAAGAAGACCAGGAGCAGGATCTTGGCGAACTCGCCGGGCTGGATCTGGCCGAGCGAGCCGAACTTGATCCACAGCTTGGCGCCGTTGGTCTCGGAGATCGCGCTCGGCAGCAAACCGGGCAGGGCCAGCAGGGCAAGCCCCACGAAGCCACTGGTGTACCCGTACTTCGCCAGCGTGCGGTGGTCCTTGACCAGGGCGAGCACGGTGATGAACAGAACCAAACCCACCGTCAGCCAGGCGATCTGCCGCGGGGTGAAGGCGCTCTCCTCGGCGATGTCCAAGCGGTAGATCATCACCAGCCCGAGGCCGTTGATCAACGCCACGATGGGCAGGATCAGCGGATCCGCGTACGGGGCCCAGCGCCGCACCGCGGCGTGCGCGGCTCCGAAAACGGCGAGGTAGGCGAACCCGTAGTAGAGCAACTGCCGCGTGAGCGTCTGCTCCTGGCTGATCTCCACGAGCATGAGCGCGGCAGTGACGATGACCGCCGAGAAGACCAGCATGAACAGCTCCGTCCCCCGGCGGGTGGTGATCCGGGGGGATTTCGCGGAGTTGGTCGAAGGCTCTCCGGCGGGCGCCGGTCGAGACATCAGCTCACCGTCCGGCAAGTGACACCCGGCGTCTGTTCCTCCGAGTGCAACGGTGTTGCGTTCTCACGCGGGGGTTGCGGTTCCTCGGGAGGCAACGGATCGTCCATGTTCGGCGGCGCGTTCGGGTCACTCGGCGCGTTCGGGTCACCGGGCGCGCTCGGATCACCCGGCGGGGGCGGCTGGTCGCCGTTCGGCGGGGGAGCGTCACCCTGCGGCGAATCCGGATTCCTCGGTTCCGAAGTCGCCGGCTCGTTCCCCGGCTTCTCCTCCTTCGGCTCGCACTTGGGCAGCAGTGCGGTCATGCGCAACCGGTGCATGGCCTCCCGAGCCGACTCAAGGCCGTTCACATCGGTGATGCCGTTGATGACATCGCTCCGCTGTGCTTCCTGGAGGTCTTTGACCCCGATCGTCTCGCAGTCGGCGGATGCGTCGGCCGGGCACGAGTCCTCGACCTGCCAACTCATCGAGAGGCCGAGGGTCTTGCCCTGCACGCCCTGGTAGATGACCACATCGTCGGCCTGGTTGACCCCGATGTAGTACTGGCTGAGCACCCACCAGCGGCCGACCAGGCCCAGCCCGGCCAGCACGATCAGCACGCCGCAGGTGACGAGCAGTGCCCGTAACCAGCGGCGCTTCGGGCGCTCGTCGGCCGGTGGCGAGGTGGCCTCGAACCGCTCCGATTGCGGTGTTGTCGGCCGGGTCGCGGCAGAGGCCCTCGCAGCCGAGGAGTCAGGCTGCGGGACCTCATCGCCATTTCCCGCCGCACCACCAACTATCGGTGCGTTCTCGCCGAATTCGACGTCGACCACATCGGCGATGATCACCGTGACGTTGTCCGGGCCACCGCCCTTGAGGGCTAGCTCGATCATCCGGTCGGCGCATTGTTGCGGGTCTTGGATCCGCAGCGCCTCGGTTATCGTCTCCTCGCTGACCGGGCCGGTGAGGCCGTCGGAACACAGCAGGAAGCGGTCGCCGGCCCGTGCCTCGCGCACCGCGAGGTTGGGTTCCAGCTCCTGGCCGGTCAACGCCTTGAGCAGCAACGAGCGCTGCGGGTGGTTGGCGGCCTCCTCCTCGGTGATCCGACCTTCGTCGATCAGCGACTGGACGAAGGTGTCGTCGTGGGTTATCTGGGAAAGCTCGCCGCCGCGGACCAGGTAGGCGCGGGAGTCACCGATGTGGGCCAGCCCCAGCTTGCTACCCGCGAACAGGACCGCGGTCAGCGTCGTACCCATCCCGTCCAGGTCAGGGTCGCTGGCTACCAGCTCGGAGATCGCCCTGTCGCCGGACAGCACCGACTCGCGGAGCTGCCCGAGCAGGTCGTCGCCGGGCTCGTCGTCGTCCAGCGGCGCGAGCGCCGCGATGACGACCTTGCTGGCCACCTCACCGGCGGCATGGCCACCCATGCCGTCCGCGAGGGCGAGGAGTCTTGGGCCGGCATAGACCGAGTCCTGGTTGTTCGAGCGCACCAGGCCGCGGTCGCTGCGGGCTGCGTAGTGAAGGACGAGGGTCATGAGCGCAGCTCGATCACCGTCTTGCCGATTCTGATCGGAACGCCGAGCGGGACCTTGGTCGGCCCCGTGACCTTCGCCCGATCGAGGTATGTGCCGTTAGTGGAGCCTAGATCCTCCACGTACCAGTCGTTGCCCCGCATGGACAACTTGGCATGTCGGGTCGACGCGTAGTCGTCGTCGAGCACCAACGTGGAGTCATCCGCCCGGCCCATCGTGATTGGCCGGCCTTCGAGCGAAATGCGAGTGCCCGCCAGAGCACCGTGCGTCACCACCATCTGACGTGGTGACTTGCTCTTGCCACGGGCGGGCTTGGCCGGTGCCTTGTTGCCACCGGGCATCGGAACCCGCAAACCCGACGCGGAGTACAAATCGGAACGAACCACGCGAAGCGCGGCCAGCACGAACAACCAGAGCAGGGCAACGAACCCTGCTCTGGTCAGCTGAATTACCAGCTCTGGCACTTGTTGTGAACGCTCCTACTCGTTATCGAGCGGCACCTCACGGTCGATCGCCGACCGTGGTGATGCTCAGCCCTGGCTGCGGAACACCAGCGACGAGTGGCCGACGCGGATCACGTCGCCATCCGCCAGCTGCCAAGTCTGCACCGGAGTGCCGTTGACTGTGGTGCCGTTTGTAGAACCGAGATCTGCGAGCATCGCGCTCTGGCCGTCCCACGTGATCTCGATGTGCTTACGGGAGACACCTGTGTCGGGAAGGCGGAACTGCCCCTCCTGGCCGCGTCCGATCACGTTCGAACCGTTCTGGAGCGTGTAGGAGCGGTTCGAACCGTCGTCGAGCTGCAGCGTCGCGGTGAGCTGGCGGGGCATCGCGTCCGGGTAGCCACCGGGAGCGCTCGGCGGGTAGGCGCCACCCGGCTGCGGCGGCTGACCGTAGCCCTGATCCGGGAACCCACCCGACTGCGGGTAGGCGCCGCCCGGCTGCGGCGGCGGGGCGTAGCCCTGGTCATATCCCGGCTGGGGCGGGGCGTAGCCCTGGTCGTAACCCGGCTGCTGGCCGTAGCCCGGCTGCTGGGCGTAGCCCTGGTCGTAGCCCGGCTGCGGTGGCTGACCGTAGCCCTGGTCGTAGGCCGGCTGACCATATCCGGGCTGCTGGGCGTAGCCCTGGTCGTAGCCCGGCTGCTGGCCGTAGCCCGGCTGCGGCGGCTGGCCGTAACCCTGGTCGTAGCCCGGCTGCGGCGGCTGACCGTAACCCTGGTCGAAACCGGGCTGGCCGTAGCCCGGCTGCGGCGGCTGGCCGTAGCCCTGGTCATATCCCGGCTGGGGAGGCTGGCCGTAGCCCTGGTCGTAGCCCGGCTGCGGGGCGTAGCCGTAGTTGGGGTCTTGCCCGTACTGGCCTTGGCCGTAGCCCTGGTCGTAGCCGTACTGCCCCTGCTGGCCGTACGGATCTCCCTGGGGATAGTGGCCTGGTGGCTGGCTCATGGGTCGGTCTCCTGCGGT
Organism: Parasphingorhabdus pacifica; assembly: GCF_054779195.1. Lineage (NCBI taxonomy): Bacteria > Pseudomonadati > Pseudomonadota > Alphaproteobacteria > Sphingomonadales > Sphingorhabdaceae > Parasphingorhabdus > Parasphingorhabdus pacifica. The sequence goes on along the minus strand of NZ_BAAGYS010000007.1, from coordinate 188,616 downwards.
ACGAGGGGTTGCCGACCGTCGATTTACGTCGGGGTCGACGGTCGATCTGGTTCGAAACTGTCCCGTGTGCAGCGTTTCAGAGCGCTCCAGGGAGACTACGACGTCACCATATGTGTCCCACCCCTGCTCGGTGAGATGCTCCTGAACGCAGTCGGCGAGGAGGTCTGTCACCTGCACTTCCTCGCCGGTGAGTCGTTCGTGATCCGACGGGCTCAGTTCAACCACATAATGGTTGCACGCGAGCAGTCGACCCCCGGCGAGTTCACGGAGCTGCAGCTCAGCTTCTCGCTGGAGTGTCTGGGCGACCTCCTGCGGGACGACCTTTCCGCCGAACACGCGTGCGAAGCTGTTGCCAACAATGCCTTCGAGCCTGCGCTCGAAGCGCTGCACGAGGCCCACGACAATCCCCTCCACACGTCCGACTCCTGTGCCCCATCGTATCTGTGCCAACGGGCCGGGACATCGCCTAGTTCCCAACAAGTCGTGCCCCCCACGTAGGCAGCGTCTCGTGGGGTGCTAATCTTTACGAGCCAGACCAACGGCGGGGCCGGAGAATCCGGTGGACACGCGTGAAGGCGAGAGCCGGATCCGAGTCGGACCCCCGGTGTTCGCGCTGAAAACGGGCAGGATAGAGTTTCAGCAAGCCACGGGCGAGTGGCGGAATGGCAGACGCGCACGGTTCAGGTCCGTGTGTCCGTAAGGACGTGAGGGTTCAACTCCCTCCTCGCCCACTCGAAATCCCCTCGGTTCAACCGGGGGGATTTTTCGTTTTGTACGGATTCAGATCCTCGTTCGGTGCTGGTTAGCGGTCGTCGAGTTCAGCGTTCGAATGACGTGATGCGCATCGCTCACTCTCCGCGGCAGTATTCGAGTCACCCGAACGTTTCGTGGGGCATTCGATGCTCGATGTCCGGTTCGTCGTAGGTAATCGGCCGGTATCGCCGTTGGCGAACACGCCGACGTTGTGACGAGCGCAATGCCGTGATCGAACGTGATGGTTGCCACGAATCGCATTGGTCGGCAAGCCCCGGCGAATCTCCCGCGAAGTCCGGGCGGTCGTGCGGCCGGGCATCACGCGTCCCAGACCACCTCCGACGGTTTGTGCGGGGTGATGGCCTCGGTGCATTCACCGCACCGCTCGTTGATCTTTCGGCTGATGTCCTCGCCACCGCTCGGCGCGCCGAACGGAACCTTGATCCACCGGTTGCACACTGTCGGCAGCAGCTGACCGCCGGGAAACGAACCGGGACCGAACTCCACCGCGTGCCGGACCCGCGCACCCGGCCCGAGGAGCCAGTACACCGTTTGTCGCATCACGCCTCCAACAAGCCGCGAGAACCGGGCAGACGAAGATTACTGATGAAATTTCACGCTGAGTAGATATCGTTGGTGTGAATGCTGCCGGGAGGGGACGGCTCCGCTGGCAGACTGCGGCCGGCGGGGCAAGGAGGTGGCGAGTGCGCAAGGCCAGTCCCACGGGCCGGAAGCGCCAGCTCGGTGCTGCGCTCCGGCGACTGAGGCGAGCCTGCGAGCTCACCGGTGACGAGGTCGCGGCTCAGCTGGAGTGGTCCTCGGCGAAGGTCAGCAATGTCGAAACCGCCCGGGTCAGCTCCCATCCCAACGACATCAAGCTACTGCTCGACCTGTACGCGGTGCACGACGAGGACCAGCGCGAACGATTGCTGCAGCTGTGCCGGGAGTCCAGGGAAAGAGGCTGGTGGCAGGAGTTCGGCTCGGCCGTGGAGCCCTGGGCGAGTCGGTACATCGGCCTGGAGGACGCCGCGAGCAGTATCCGGTACTTCGGAATCGACCTCGTCTACGGCCCGATGCAAACCGAGGAGTACGCACGCGCCGTGGTCGAGGCAGGCGCGATGAGCGCCGGGCGGGCACACGTCGAACGCGTTGTGCGGTTGCGGCTGGCCAGGCGTCGGCTGTTCAGTGCGCCCGATGGGCCGCGGGTGCGCGCGGTGCTCGACGAGTCCGTGCTGCGCCGTCGGGTCGGGGGACCGGGGGTGATGCGGGAGCAGCTCCTGCACCTCGCGCGGCTGGCCGAAGAACCCGGGCTGGAGTTGCGGGTTCTGCCGTTCGAGGGGGGAGCTCATCCGGTGATGGGAAATCAGTTCCAGATCCTCGGATTCGAGGACGGCGGGGACATCGTCTACCTGGAGTCGATGACCGGAGCGCAGTACCTGGACAAGGGTGTGGAGGTGGACGGCTACGGGCAGGTGTTCGACCGGTTGGTCGGGCAAGCCCTGGACACCTCCGCGAGCCTGGAGATGCTGCGGTCCGTCGCGGGGGAACACCGCTGACGTTCCTGACTCGCCCGAAGAGCTCCTGAGGACCTCGGCAGGCACCAGCCACACCCAAGGCACCGGCACAACACCCAAGGCACCAGCACAACACCCAAGGCACCAGCACAACACCCAAGGCACCGGTACAACACCGAAAGCACCGGCACAACACCGAAAGCACCGGCATATGTCGAGAGGAAGGGGAATCGTGGCCAGCTGCGAGGAACTCGGTCTGCACTGGACCGAATCCGGCCGCGCGGACGCGGCTGCACCGGTAGTCGTCCTGTCCAACGCGCTGGGTTGCACGCTGGACATGTGGGACCCGCAACTCGACCTGCTGGAGGCCGACTACCGCGTCATCCGGTACGACCAACGCGGCCACGGCGGGTCTCGTCGACCCCCGGGGCCGTACCTGTTGGAGGATCTCGCCTTCGACGTGCTGGCGCTGGTCGATCACCTCGGCGTGCGGAAGTTCTCCTTCATCGGGGCAGCGCTCGGGGGAATGATCGGGCTCTGGTTGGCAGCGCACGAGCCGGAACGCGTGGAGCGGCTCACGGTGTGCTGCACCACGGCATGCCTCCACCATCGCGACGCCGAACTGGAGCGCGCGGAGGCCGCCCGGGAGCACGGCACCAGTGAACTCGTCTCGCCCACGATCGAGCGGTGGTTCACCCCGTACTTCCGTGAGCACCACGGTGCCGAGACGGCGGGGTACGCGGCCATGATGGCCAGCACCGACGACGAGGCGTACGCATTGTGCTCCGAAGCGATCGCGCATGCCGACCTGCGATCGGACCTGTCCGCGATCTCCGTGCCGACACTGGTGATCGCGGGTGCCGACGACCCGGTCACGCCGCCCGAGCACGCGGAGGAGATCGTGGCGGGGATCGGCTCCAACGCCAGGCTCGAGGTGCTGGCGCACGTGGCGCACCTGGCCAATGTGGAAAGCGCCGAGGATTTCAACGCGTTGCTCGAGCTGTGATCGCCGGTCGGTCGGTCCCGGATGGGCCGCGCCGGGATGGCCCCGGCCGCCCGGGCGATCTCTCGGCAGTAGCCACGTCGGGGCACCGTGGAGGCGAATCTCGCGCCGGGTGGCGGGAGCGGTCGGTGCGCGTGGGAGGAAGGCATGGCGGGAAACAGTCGTGATCCCGGGCGGTCGGTGATCGCACGAGCGTTCGGCGTGCTGACCGCTTTCGACGCCGAGCACCGCAAGCTGACCTTGACCGAGATCGCGCACCGTGCGGATGTCCCGCTGGCCACCACCCATCGCCTCGTCGGTGAGCTGGAGAGCTGGGGCGCGCTGAAGCGGGACCGCGACGGGCGGTACGTGATCGGGTTGCGGCTCTGGGAGCTGGCCACGCTCGCTCCGGTCAACCGCGACCTGCGCGAAACCGCGCTGCCGTACATGCAGGAGCTGTGCGAGAACACGCACGACAACGTGCACGTGGCGGTGCGCGACGACTTCAACGCCGTCTATCTGGAGAAGTTGACCGCGCCCCGTTCGGTGCCGATCGTTTCCCGGAGCGGGGCTCGCCTCCCGTTGCACGCGACAGGCGTCGGCAAAGTGTTGCTGGCCCACGCGCCGACAACCCTGGTGCACGAGTACTGCGGACCGGGTCTCGCGCGCCTGACCCCGTACACGATCACCGAGCCCGGGCGGCTGGCACGCGAACTCCAATCCGTCCGGGAGCGGGGTTTCGCGCAGACGACCGAGGAGATGACCCTCGGGAACTGCTCGGTGGCGGTGCCGATCCGGGATGCCTCGGGTGAGGTCATCGCAGCTCTCGGCGTCGTGGCCCACAGCGTTCGTGCGGACCCCCGGAAGTTGGTGCGGCCGCTGTTGCCCGCGGCGAACGGTATCTCGCGGCGACTCGGCGAGCGCGAACTCGAGGGTGGCGACACGGACTGCTGATCGCTGCCGGTCAGCAGGTTGCGAAGCTCACCGGACGTCACCTGAATGGCGGCACCGCGGGGCTGAAGTCGGGTTGCCGCTCGTCGACCGGTCACCGACTCCTCGGCGCCGCCGGTCGCAGAGCGGCATGTCACCTGGAGTGGAATCCTCGTCGAGCTGTTTTAGTCGGAGACGCACGTACTGGGGGCTTGACAACGAGGGCAGTGCATCGAGGGAGGCGGAAAGCCGTGACCGGAACGCCGGGACGTGCCGTGATGGAAAACGAAATCCGGGTCTGCTCGGCCGAAGTTCGATCCTCACTCGACTTACCAGCATCAATCGGCACGCTCGCGGAACTGTCCGCGAAGCAGCTGGAATGGCGCGGCAGCGTGTTGCCGCCGGTGAAGCTCCTCGGGCGACATGTCGTCCCCGTGGCCGAACTCATCTCGGACGCGCACGCCGAGCGGCTCTGCTTCGGCAGTGCGCCGGTGCTGGATCGGACCGAGATCGCCACCTGGGTGTGGCCGGAGATGGAGGGGCGGGTGCCACCGTCGGCCACCAACCTGGTGGGGATGCTGGCGCCTGCGCGGCACTGGCGCAGCGCATTGACCGCTGCGGTGCCGTTCGCCCGGTTCACGTCGACGGCGATCGTGATTCCCAGGAGCGTCACCGAAGGGGCGGACTTCGTTTCCACTTGTCTCATCCGAGCCCGCCAGTTCGGCATCGCCGTGCTGAGCGCGGAAGGTGAGGACGTGCGGGTGGAGCTGGCCGGGCGTGCCTTCGCGGACGCGCCGCCGGCCGAGCCCACCGCAATCTCCAGGTGGGTCGACGAGGTCGTCTACGAGCAGCTGCTCGAGATGGAGGTTCCGGCTCCCACCGTTTGGTGAGGCGTGTTCCGGAGCTTTCGTGACCGGCCGTGCAGGTGGTCGTGCCGTGGTCGTGCTCGGGGCCGGGCCCGCTTCGTTCGACCCCGGCCCCGGTGCACGTGCGACCCGACGCTGCCGACCCCGACCCGACGCTGCCGACCCCGACCCGACGCTGCCGACCCCACGCTGCCCACCCCACGCTGCGTGCGACCGAACGCGTTCCCGGAGAACTCCTTAGGCTGTACGCATGCGAGTGGTGGTAGCGGGCGGACATGGCAAGATCGCGCGGCACTTCGGGCGGCTGCTGGCCGAGCGCGGTGACTCGGTGCTGGGATTGATCCGAAACCCCGAGCACGCCGACGACCTGCGGGCCGAGGGGATGGAACCCGTGGTCGCCGACCTCGAGGCGATCGACGTGGAAACCTTGCGGGAGTGGCTTTCCGGCGCGGACGCGGCCGTGTTCGCGGCAGGCGCCGGTCCGGGCAGCGGTGTGTCGCGAAAGGAAACGGTGGACCGGGGCGCGGCCGAACTGCTTGCCGACGCCTGCGAGCGAGCCGGTGTCCGCAGGCTGCTGCAGGTGAGTTCGATGGGCACGGCCAAGCCGAATCCGCCCGATGTGGGTGAGGTCTTCGGGGCGTACCTGGATGCCAAGCGCGCGGCTGAAGAGGATCTCCGGGCGCGTGCGTTGGATTGGACGATCCTGCGTCCTGGCGTGCTGACCGACGATCCCGCGACGGGCAAGATCCGGTTGGCGGAGTCCGTGCCTCGCGCGGAGGTGACGCGCGCGGAGGTGACGCGCGCGGATGTCGGAGCTGTCCTCGTGGCACTCCTCGACGAGCCGCGGGCGGCACGGCGCGCGCTGGAACTCGTCAACGGCGAAACCGCCATCTCCAGTGCGGTTCCCGCGGCGGTGCGCTGAGTACGTCGGGCGTGCCTCGGCGTCAGGTGCCGAGCACGCGGTCGAGGTACGGATTTCGGAAGATCCCCTGCGGGTCCACTGCGGACCGCACCCGGTTGAAGTCGTCGAAGCGCGGATAGCGATAGCGCAGCGCATCGGCGTCGAGGGTGTGCAGCTTGCCCCAGTGCGGTCGGCCGCCGACGTGCCGGACGATCGACTCGAAGGTGCTGAACCAGTGCCGGTAGGGCATCCGGGCGAACTGGTGGATGGCGATGTAGGCGGTGGACCGCTGGTGTGCGGTCGACAGCCAGATGTCGTCCGCGGCCGCGACCCGGACTTCCACCGGGAACATCACCGGATGTTCAATACCGGGTACGGACGCCCTGAGCTCGGCGAGCACGTCCGGCAGAGTTTCGCGCGGGATCGCGTATTCCGATTCGACGAACTTGATGCCGCGCCGGGTGACGAAGACGCGGTGTGAGCGATCGCTGTAGGTACGAGCCGACCAGGTTCCGCCCGCCAACCGGTTCAGCGGGCGCACCAGTGCCGGCACAGCGCGCCCGAGGCGGCACAACCCACCGAAGGCGACGTTCTCCAGCAGCTCGTATTCCAGGTAGCCGCGCATCCGCCCGAGCGGACGGGGTGCGACGTCGGCCGGGAGTCGGTTGTTCCGCTTGACCAGCGTGTTCGCACTGTGCGGGAACCAGTAGAACTCGAAGTGGTCGTTGTGGTCGGCGAGCGCGTCGAAGTTCTCCAGCACGCGGTCGAGCGGTTCCGGACGCTCGTCGGCGTCGAGGGCGAACGCGGGTACGCAGCGCAAGGTGACGGTGTGGATCACTCCGAGCGCGCCGAGGCCCACGCGGGCGGCGTTGAAGAGCTCGGGGTTGTCGGTGGCCGAGCAGTGCAGCAGGGAGCCGTCCGCCAGCAGCATTTCCAGTGCTTCCACCTGCGTAGCCAGCCCGCCGAGCGCGGCCCCGGTTCCGTGCGTCCCGGTCGAGATCGCCCCGGAGACGGTCTGCCGATCGATGTCGCCGAGGTTGGGCATCGCCAGACCGAGGTCGTCGAGCTCGCGGTTGAGCCGGTGCAGGGGAGTGCCCGCCCGGACGGTGACGAGTCCCGTGTCCTGGTCGGCCCGCGTGATACCGGACCAGTGCGAGAGGTCGAGCGCGATTCCGACGTTCTCGGGTGTCCCGATGCTGGTGAAGGAGTGGCCGTTGCCCAGAGGACGTACTCGCGAACCGCGGTGCCGCGCGTCCCGGAGCACCGCGGCGGCTTCGTCGACGTCCCGGGGGCGTGCGGTGCTGCCGGGACCGGCGGTGGTGGTTCCCGCCCAGTTCTTCCACGTGACTCGCGTCATCACAGCATCCTTCGGGTGGCGTGCCGGGCAAATTATGTGAATCTCATTCACATAGCAAGACCGAGATGCCTATCGTGGGCGAATGGGTAACGCACGGAAGGTGCCGGAGGAGTTCGCCGACCTCGAAACCGCCACCCGCGAACTCGACCCGCCGTTCGCCGTGGTTGATCTCGATGCGTTTCACCAGAACGCCAACGACCTCGTCAGCCGAGCCGCCAACCGTCCGATCCGGATCGCCACGAAATCCGTGCGCTGCAGGGACCTGCTGCGCCGCGCTCTGGACGTGCCCGGCTTCGCCGGGCTGATGGCCTACAGCCTCGACGAGGCGCTCTGGCTGTACCGCGAGGGGATCGCCGACGACGTCCTCGTCGCCTACCCGACCGTCGACCGCGCCGCGCTGCGCGAACTGGCCGCCGATGCCGCGGCGGCCGCATCGATCACCCTGATGGTCGACTCCGCGCAACACCTCGACCTCCTCGACGCCGTCCTCGGAACCGACCGGCCGAAGCTGCGGTTGTGCCTGGAAGTCGACGTGTCCTGGCGGCCGCTGGGTGCGTACGGGCCGCACGTGGGTACTCGGCGTTCACCGGTCCGCACTCCCGGCCAAGCCCGCAGGTTGGCCGAAGCGATCGCGCGCCGGAACGGGTGCGGCCTCGTGGGGGTGATGGCCTACGAGGGACAGATCGCCGGGCTCGGCGACGCCCCCGGAAGTCGCCTGCACGGATCACTCCTGCGCTGGATGCAACGCCGTTCGGCGGCCGAGCTGGCCGAACGACGCTCTCGGGTGGTCGAGATGCTGCGTTCGCTGGCGCCCTTGGAGTTCGTCAACGGTGGCGGAACCGGAAGTCTGGAGCGCACCGCCGCCGAGTCGGCCGTCACCGAGGTAGCAGCCGGGTCCGGCCTGATCGGCCCCGTGCTGTTCGACGCCTACCGGTCGTTCCGGCCCCGCCCCGCGGTCCTGTTCGCGTTGCCGGTCGTGCATCGACCGGCAACCGGGATGGCGACCTTGTTCAGCGGCGGCTACGTCGCCTCCGGCCCGCCCGGGGCGGACCGGCTCCCGGTGCCGCACCTGCCGAACGGGCTGCGGTTGCTGCCCGCCGAGGCGGCGGGTGAGGTGCAGACGCCCGTGGCCGGTGCCGCTGCCACCGAACTGCGGTTGGGAGACCGCGTGTGGTTCCGCCACGCCAAGGCAGGAGAACTCGCCGAGCGGTTCACCCACTATCACCTGATTGAGCGGGGCCGGGTCGTCGACGCCGTGCCCACCTATCGAGGTGAGGGGAGATCCTTCGGCTGATCACCCGGCATCCGGTTTGCCAAGTAGCCGCGCACCATCTCCCTCGCTTCGGCGACGAGCTCGGGGTCGCCGTACGGATCGCGGCGGAACGCCAGGTTCAGCACCGCGTCGGCAGCTTCCACGGCGACCGAGAGCGGCATCTGCAGATCGGCGGAGTCCAGGTCGAACTCCTCGACGAGCAGCTCGGTGAGCTTTTCGGCGATGACCGTGTTGTTGTCCTTGCTCTCGTCGAGCAGCCGCAGGTCGACGACGTCTCCGAAGTGCAGCCGGCTGAACGCGGGAACCTCGCGGTGCATGGTCATGTAGACGTCGAAAACCGCGTCCACGGCGTCCCACCAGTGCGTGAAGTCGGTGTGCTCGAAGTGCTCGGAAACCGTGTGCACGAAGCGGTCCAGGTTTCGCTGCGTGAGTTCCTGCACGACGGCGCGCTTGTCCGGGAAGAACTGGTAGAGCGAGCCGACGGCGACACCTGCTCGCTCCGCGATGAGCGTGGTCGTCAAGCCGTCGTAGCCAACTTCGTCGATGAGTTGGGCGCAGGCTTCCAGCATCTTCTCGACCCGTTGCGTACTGCGTTGTTGAACCGGCCTGCGACGCAGGGGGGCTACTTCGGTGGGCAAGGCGACTCCTTGATCATGTTCGCGCACCATCTTGCCGACGATTGGCCGTGAACCTCTTTCGGGGGAGACGTTCGCGGTGGTCGTCGAATCTGTTCGACGGCCCGGGTGCCGTGCCGTGGCGTCACACCGTAGGCGCGTCGTTCCGGCGTCGACCGAACAGGCCTGCCGGCACGTCCTGGCTTGTGTGGTCCCAGTCTCCTCGCGAACTTCCGGACGCGGTTTCTGACATGCCGACATATCCGTCGCACGAAGGAGTGCTTTTGAAGGGAACTCCTTGACCTTGTCGGCTGAGGTGGCGGTGGGGCGATTGGCGCACAGGTCGCGGGCCGATGACGAGCGGAAGGTGCGCTACAACACTGGATCGGCGGGAAGACAAGTCGAGTCCATATGCGTTCGGTCACGTTGTCAGCGCTCACGGTCACTATCTAGCGTGAAAGCGACCGGCTTGATCCGCGCAGAAAGGTCATCGTGAGCAACTGCGGCGTCGCCTCCTGTTACGTCCTTCTTCGGCGTGCTGTGCTCTCCCCGTGCGCAGCAACCCACACGCCACCGTTCGCTCCCAGTCGGCCGTACCGCCGCGTGCCGGCCGCGTGACGGCCACGGCGTCCCCGCGTAACCGAGCCGCCGAAGAGCGGAACGACGCACAGCGGGAGGGCGGTAGGCCCGCGAGCGGAACACCGGAAACCGACGGCGTGGAACACCCGATGCCGGAACACCGGATTCCCGAGAACGGGATGGCGGAAGGCAGGGTTTCGGAAGGCAGGGTTTCGGAAGACCGACCGGGTGAGACGCGCACCGGGAGATGCGCCCTCGGGTTGTGGTCCCCACTGACGCTCCCGGCCGCCAATCGACTGCTCCACCACGGCGAGTACGAGCTGCGAGTGGAACGCGACGACTCGCACGCGCTGCGGCTGGTCGGCAGCGGCGCGGGAGTCGGCGTACCGCTGGGGAACGCCCCGAACTGGGCCGACCTGTACGGTGCGCTGGTCCGGCTGCGTCGAACCCGTCGCTCGCACGATCCCGGCTGGCTTCGCCACGTGACCGATCTTCTGGACGGGAAATCCGCCCGGTCGGGAGACCAACTCGCCTGGGACCGGTTCCCCGCCGACGAGCTGGAGCGATTAGCCGCGCCGAACGTACCCGCGGACGAGGTCTGGGAGCTTTCGAACCTATTGACGGACAGCGGCCACGTCCTGCTGCCCGCGAGCGAACCGCCTCCACCGCACCCCCCTTCGATCTCCGAGCTGACCGAGCGGGGTCCGACCGCCTCCGCCGCGCCCCAGGCCCTGCTCACGACCGGCCTGAACCGGACGGCTGCGCGGCGCCGTCTGCACAACTCGTCCCGGCTCACCACGGCCGTCGAGAACGATCCGCTGCTGCGCATGCATTGCGCGGTGCGACCGGAGCCGATCGCGCTGGTGCATCGCGTGACCGGGAAGGCCGCGCTCACCCGACTCGTCGAACCGGCCCCGAAGCATCCGGCATATCCGGGCGGAACCGTGGTCGCAGGCCTGGCTGCCATGGTGCGGCCACGAGCGGACGGCACCCCCGCTCTGCTCCGGCACGTGATCGAGAACCGCTTCGAGCGTCGGGAGGACGAGCTCGACTACTTCGTCGAGCACCTGGTCCGCCCACTGTTGCGCAGCTTCCGGACGATGCTGGACACCCATCTGATCGGCCTGTTCGGTTTGGACGAGCACGGTGTCGGCTTCGAGCTGTCACCGGAGCTGCAGTCCACCGGACGGATCGTGGTGACCGACTCCGAGCAGGTCCGCGACGCCGAGTCGGCCACGTCCGACGAGGTGCGGCGAGGCGTTGAGGCGCTGGTCGGCACGATCGAGGAGCTGATCGAAGCCTTCACCGGCATCGACTTCGGTTCCCGGACGGCCCCAGAGGGCCAGGTCCGCGCCGCGGTCGATCGAGTGACCGGCGAGGAACTGCGCTACCTGCGGGAACGGACCGCTGAACTCCTCTCCTGCGAGCAACCGCTCCGGTACTTCACGCACACCGTTCCGGCCGGGCAGGACACGGTCCTCAAGGAAGTCCTGCACGCGGTCCAGGAACGGGCTCGCGAGCGCCGGTGGAACTCGCGGGTCCTACAGCCGGCGGTGGTCATCGACCTGGACCTGTGCGGGATCGTGCCGCTGCAGCGAACCCTCGACGCGGCCGGAGCGGTCGCGGGCCCTCGGCCGGGAGCGCCCGACGGCATCCCGGAGCTGGCCGACCCGGGTTCGCTGCCGGTTCTGCCGACCTACGCGGAATCGGGCTGGCGCACGTTCGTCCGGACCAGCGGGCTCGGGGAGAAGTACCCGGAGGTCGATTGGCGGCGAGTCCACGAGGAGTTCTTCCGCGAATTCGCCCGGCCCTGGTCCAAACTGCGCACCGACACGGTCAACGCGGGCCTGGCCCGCTTCGTCTGGGACGTCCACGACGCGGGCGGCCGGGTGGTCTTCTGCACCGGTAGGCGCGAACGGGTTCGGGAGTACACGAAGGAAGTGCTCGCCGCGGAAGGCGTTCCGGACGCGCAGCTGGTGTGCATGCCGGACAACCGGGAGCGGTCGATCTCCGAGCTGAAGGTCGAGCGGTTGCGCGCGCTGAAATCCGGTATGGACGTCGTGGCGGTCTTCGACGACATGGTGGAGAACCGCATCGCGATCACAGCGGAATTCCTCGGAGCGCGTCCCGTGGCGGTGGAAGTTCCCGGTATGGCGACTGAACGCGACCCGGAGCAACCCGTCGCCGACCGCGCGGCCGTCATCGCCACCTTCGAGACCTCGCCGAGGACCGGACGCCGCAACCAGACCGGCAGCGGGCTGTCGTACGCGCACTCGCTGGAGGAGTTGCAGGTCGGTGCGCTTCGGCCGAACCGGTCCGCGGAGCGCTGGTCGGTGCGCCTGACCGAGTCCGAATCCGAGTCCATCGTGGACACCCTGTTGGCCGACACCGATCGGGCGGCCGACCGGACGGCGAGCAACGCTCGGGCGAAGTTCGACCTCGGTGTTCCGGACGGCTGCCGGAACGCCCCGCCCCGGGGCGACGGGTCCGATTCTGGCGACGGGTCCGATTCTGGCGACGGGTCCGATTCTGGCGACGGGGCCGAAAACGTGCTCCGGGCTTTGCACCACGTGTTCACCCGCAAGCAGTTCTTCAAGGGAGCACGTTCCCACTACCAGCTTCCGGACATGCGCCGGGATGCCGAGCCGTTCGTCCGGAAGCAGGAACCGATCGACGTCGTCCTGCTGGGATTTCCGGTCAAGCAGTGCCTGAACAGGATGAAGGCCACCGGGCCTCTGCCCGACTTCGCCGAACTCGGGGGGCTCGCGCGGCTGCGCGAACTGCAGCGCACGGTGCGGGGCGTCTACCCACCGGGCCTGCGGTTCAACATCCTGACCGACGGCAGGCACTTCCGGCCCCGCCCCGAGGCCATCACCGGCGCCTACAGCCGCAAACTGCGCGAATACGTCGACATGGTCGGGCTCGCGGCCGACACGCGAGTCGAGGAGATCGACGCGGTCGCAACCGAACGGATCGGACCACACCTGCCGACCGAGCGGAGCGAGCGGATCGCCCGCTACCGGCTGTCGCTCGGCCGTCTGCTCTCCCGTTTCGACATCACCGAGGCTCCACTGAGCACCCTCGGCGAGATCAGTAGCTATGCCGCGGGACTCAAAGGTCCATGGGCCCCGTCGGTGCGGTTGTTCCCGGAGATGCTGATGTCGGTGGTCTACTCGGTTTCACTGCCCGCGCCTTCCGGTGCCGACCGGCTCGGCTGGGCAACCACGGTTTACGCCGACCTCTACAACCTCGTCGATCGCACCGTCTCGCCGGACGTGATCCGAGCGCGGGCGGGCGTGCTGCGTCGTGCTTGGCACGCGGTCGTCCGATACATGGCAATCATGCGAGTCGATGAGGAACTGGGCTACGACGACCTGTTCCCCGACCGGGTTAGGCTGACGGTGAGCGCGGCACGGCCCGGACGATGCGGGTTCACCTACCTCGGAGCTTCCGGTTTGCTCCCCTGGCAGGGCACCGGAGTGGCGGATCCGCGGGGGAGACTTGCCATCGACTTCTCGGTGTCGCTTCTCGACCAGGGGTTCGTACCGGTGTACTCGCCCGTATTGGGGCCGCGTCAACCGTGGTTGATGGTTCCGGCGCAGCACACCCGCCTGCATGGCAGAAAACTGCGGCTGAACGAGGAGTTCGCGGACCGGATCCGCCTGCGCCGCAAGTAATCCCCGCCGCTGACCGCGCGGAACCGCGGCCATGCGAGGCGACGGACCATGTGGGACTGCGGGTCACTCCAACCGGGGGTCACTCCAACCGGGGGCCTCTCGAACTGGGGGCCTGTCGGACCTGCCGACGGTGCGACGAGGTACTTGAGGACATCTGAAAGGCCCCGATGCTCGTCCGGGGAAACGAGTATCGGGGCCTTTCACACTCCGCGTTCCGTTCGGGGTTACGGAACCGGAGTCGTTGGGATCCGCGGACCGGCACTGGTCGGGGGAGGGGAGTGCGTCAGCACCGGCCCGCGGACGTTCTTGCTCGTGCCGTGCTCGCCCGGCACGGCATCGAGTCCACTCTGTACTTGTGGTCGCCGGCGGCGGGGCCGCCGGTCGGGTTTGTTGTGGTGGCCGACGATCGGCACGTCGCGGTCGGGGGTCACGACCTGCGATCGTCGGCCACCGGGCGGTTGCTCGGTCTGGTTCCGGGTCGGGGAGATGGTGTTTCTTCCGGGACCGAGTCCGCCGGCTTTACGGCACCGGCGCGGCCGGGCGCAGAGCGTGCGCCGGGCGCGGGTGCCGTCCGGGATCAGGGGCAAGGGCTCCTGCGACCAGGTGCTCGTACGCCGAACGCCACACCGAACACGGTGCTTTCCGTGGGCGCCAGCGGGTCGAGCACTCCGGACAGTTCCCTTTTTCGTCGGGTTCGTGAGCGGTCAGCAGCGTCCGCCACCCCTCGGTCAGCCGAGGGAGTTCGGATCGCGCTACGGAGAGAAGGGCTGGGGCGTCCGCGCGGTTTGCCAGCTCGGTCAACACATCGAGCCGCTCCCACACCGCGTCGCGCAGCACCTGACCCAGAATCTCGTCCACCGTAAGACACCGTCACTTTCTCGCCTGCTCAGCGGCTTTCCGTAACGCGCTGCTCAACACGCCGACTCCGCCGGTCGGCAGCGCAACGGAATCGCCCGGCGGTCCGACGAGAACCACCCTGTCCCGGTTGGCCAGCACGGTGAGGGTCCGGCGCGTGTTCTTCACGTCGTGGCAATCGACGTGCCACCAGCGGCGGCCATCGCCGGGCATCGGCCGCGAATCGGCCGAGCGACGCACCGGACCAACCCGGTCGGTACGCGCCGCTGCCCTGCTCGGGCTCGCCTGGTCGATGAAGTCCACGGTTTCCGGGTTCCTCTCCGTGCTCGGTTGCTTACATGACTAGATTGGAATGCCAAGACCCGGTTCGCCTAGTCGTCAGGCGATGACCGGGCCGACCGCAACGACGAACGGTCGGCGGACTTCACCCCTGCCGATCACCTCTACCGATTCGCACTTCACCGGCTCGCGAGGCTGCCCTTACTCTGCGACCGACGCCCGTGGAGAGCGTGAGGGGGCCCAAATGAACACCATCGGTTCCAACGGCTCGCCCGTTACACCCGACGCCTGGAACAGCAAGGAGATGCGGGAGGCACTGGCCAACCGGAACATCAGCGAGATCTACCGGCAGCTCCGGCGGATAGGTGTTTCGCAACGCCAGATCGCTGCTTCGACGGGGCAGTCGCAATCCGAGGTATCGGAGATCTTGAAGGGTCGGCAGGTCATGGCCTATGACGTGCTCGCCCGCATCGCCGATGGCCTCGGAATTCCGAGGGGTTACATGGGCCTCGCCTACGACGGGGCCACGGCAATGAGGGTCGCGACAACGGATGACGACCCCCAGGCTGAGGAGGACGAGTCGGTGAAGCGTCGGAAGTTTCTGTCGCATGCCGCGGCGGTCACGATGGGTGCGGCGGTTTTTGGGGAAGAAGGCACATCATGGGTGCCGAGTAGCGTCCAAACTCCGGCGCCGGTTCGCATCGGTATGACCGACGTGCAGCAGATCCAGGCCGCGACGAAGGCGTTGCGGGACCTGGATTACCGCTACGGCGGCGGTACCTGCCGCGATGCGGTCGTAGCCCAGCTTTCCTGGGCACAGCAGTTGTTGGACGCGGGGGCGAGCGAACAGGTCAAACGCAAGTTGTTCGTGTCGCTGGCCGACATGCACAGCCTCGCGGGCTGGACCTCGTTCGACACGGGTCTGCTCGACCCGGCACGCGGCCATTTCGGCAAGGCGCTGGAATTCGCGAAGCAGGCCGAGGACGACAGCCTCGTCGCGAGCGTGCTCTACCGGATGGGGCGCGTGTACCTGCACTACCAGGAGCCGAACGAGGCGTTGAAGCTGTTCCAATTGGGACAGATCGCCGCGCAGGACTCCGGTTCGGCGTTGACCGTCGCGGTGCTCTGCGCGAACGAGGCGTGGGCCTACGGCATGCTCAACAAGCCCGACCAGGTGCTCAAGATGGTCGGACGGACCAAGGACGAGTTCGCTCGGGCGGACGTCGCGGAGGCCCCGGACTGGGTGCGGTTCTTCAACGAGAACGACCTGCACGGGATGATCGGCTCGGCGCACGACGCGCTGGCGGTCTTCGAGCCGGACCGGTACGCGCCGATCGCGGTGGCCGAAACCATCAAGTGCAACGAGGCCTACGGCGCCGACATGCAGCGCACGCACGTGTTCGGGCTGAGTCTGCAAGCGACCAACCACATCCGGGCGGGCGATCTGCAGCAGGGCATCAAGGTGGGTCGCAACGCGTTGCAGATCGGCGAGAAGGTCAAGTCCGCGCGCGTGGCGGACCGGTTGAAGCCGCTGCAGCTGGAGGCAGGACGGCACCGGATGAACTCCGATGCTCGTGATCTGTCCGAACAGATCCGGCGGTTCCGCGAGGCGTGAGCTGTGCACTGCCGGGCGCCGAACCTTCCGAGTCGGGTCGGCGCAGCGCGGTCCGGACCGGATCCTGCCGCCTTCGGCATCATCGGCTGTGCCCAGCGGAGTTTCAGGCTGACAGAACATGACTTTCTCCACGCGCCCCGTATCGGACGGCCGGTACACGAAGCCCAAGCTGGCCACGGCACTGGACGAGGTATGTGCGGCGGTGGGGCTCGATTCCCGTGGCGCGCGTCTTGTCCGGTTCGTCAACAACGGGGTCTTCTGGTTGCGCGAGCATCCGGTGATCGTGCGCATCGTGCTCGCGCCCTCTTTCTCGTACCGCGCGGTCAACGTGGTCGAAGCGGCGCGCTGCCTCGCCGAGCACCAGGTTCCGGCGGTTCGGCTGCTACCGGGGGTGCGACAACCGGTGCACGCCGGGGGGCATTTGGCGACCCTCTGGGAGGCCGTTGACGACTCCGGGCCTGCTCCGACCGGGCGGGACCTCGCCGGGTTGCTGCGTCAGGTGCACTCGTTGCCGATTCCGGCGACGCTGCCCGGATGGCAGCCGATGGAGGACGTGCGCAGGAAGTTGGTCGATGCCGAGCAGCTCGACTCGGAGGATCGGTACTTCCTGGAGGAGCGCTGCGACGACATCGAGCGCAGGCTCGAGGACCTGTCGTTCCCGTTGCCCCGCTCGCTGGTGCACGGGGACGCGCACCTGGGAAACCTGATCGCGGGTCCGGATGGCGTCCTGTTGTGCGATCTCGACTCGTTGTGCGTGGGGCCCCCGGAGTGGGACCTGACGCCGATGGCGGTGGGCAGGCTGCGGATGGGACATCCGCCGGAGCGCTATGAGCAGCTGGCGGAGTTCTACGGGTTCGACATCACCGCGTGGCCCGGTTTTCAGGTGCTCCGCGACCTGCGGGAACTGAAGATCACGGCGGGTGTGCTGCCGATCCTGGGCAGCAATCCCCGAGTCAAGGACGAGCTGGGGCGCAGGCTCCGGTCGATGCGCGCAGGGGATACCGCGGCCCAGTGGGCGCCGTACAACTGAGCCGCCGCGGGCGTCCGGCGGTGAGCTCGGTGGTCCTGGTGGAGAGCCGTGCCCGTGGTGCCGTGCCGTGGAGCCGTCGGTGGAGCACAGCAACCGTGGAGTACCGGCGCTGCGGCAGGTCGCGCCGGGTTGCGGGGTCGGATGGCGGCGCGGGAAGGTCGTCCGACCTTGGGTGTCGCTCCTGCCGCGACGGATGACTTGATGCCAACGATCGGGCGAAAATACTCAACGTGCTGCCGTGGTTTCGTCATTCTTCGTGACTAGAACCCCTTGCACGATGTATCTATATGGGCAGCAGCCAAGCGTCAGTGAAACGGCAACGGGGTGGGCCGATGAGGAGCGCGAGAGCGAAGCGGACGCGGTCGAGGCCGGGATGGCGTGGGCGCCGGGCCCTGCGCTCGGCGCAGGTGCTCGATGATGTGGTGAATTCCCAGCTCAGGTTGGTTCCGCACCTGTCGGCCGAGGCTCGACGGGAGTCGGCCGATTACCTCGCCGAGTTGGTGATGCTGGCGCAGGTGTACCGCCACTTCGCGGCGGGATGGATCTCGCGGCACGAGCTCGAGCATCGCGGGAATGCCGCGATGCACCGGCTGGCGGGACTCAGGAGCCCTTCGGGGCAACAGCTCGCCGAGCGCGAATGACCGTTCGGCGACAAGGTCAGATTTTCGCAGAACGAAAAACGGGTTCCAAAAACGCCGAAAGTTCGGCCCGGCCGAACCTCAACGATCTTTCCGGGCGGCTCGTTGTCCCAGGATTCCGCTCCAAAACGGCTTCAGGAACCGCCGATCGGGCGTTCGGTCACCGAGTCGAGCGGGTGGTGCATCCGCGGATTCGGCCGCTGATCGGTCCCGGGGTGGTCGCAGATCGGCCCGGGACCGGCCCCGGGACCGGTCCGGAATCGGTCTCGGGCCAGCTCCGGTGAAGGAGCCCGGTGCGGGACCGGGCTCCTTCACCGGAGGGTTACGACCACAGTTGACTCCGGGCCGGTGACTTCCGGGCCGGTGACTTCCGGGCCGGTGACTTCCGAGTCAGCGACCGCCGGATTTGCCCAGGCGGAGGGCGAGTACCAAGCCCAGCACCAGGACCAGTGCGGCTCCGGCGATCCAAGGCCAGACCGGCATGCCGCCGTGGTCGGGTTGAGTCGCCGGGTCAGTTGCTTCCTGCGGTGGTGGGGCGGGAGTACCGCTACCCGGCTCGGTGAGCGTGAACGCGACCTTGCCCGGCACCGGGTGACCGTCGTTGGAGAGCACCCGGTAGCCGATCGTGTAGGTCCCGGCCGGTCCGAGCTCGCGCACCGGCGCGATGACGGAGTTCCCCTCGACCCGGACCGTTCCATCGGTCCAATAGGAGCCATCCGGGCCGATGACGTTCAGGGTGTTGTAGTCGTCCCCGGCGCGCACCGGCTGGTCGAAGGTCAGCCGTACTTCCCCCGGGGTGGAGGTGACCTGAGCTCCCTCCGCCGGGGCGCTCTCGACCAGGACGTTGTGCGCGAGAGCGGGGCCGGCGGAGCCGAGCATGGTCGCGACCGCCAGGACCGCGACCGTGAACAAGCGGTTCATTCCGGTCCTTTCTCGTCGCCTTCGTTGCGGCCGGACTCGTCGCGGTTGCCCGCGTTCCGGCTGCGCAGCAGTGCACCGCCGCCGATGCCGAGTCCGAGAGCCCCGACGAGCAGCCCGGCCCCACCGAGCCAGCGGGCGGTGTTGTCGGTCGCGGCCGCCGGCTCGGAGTCCCCGGACTGGCCGGTCTGGTCAGACTGGCCGGAGCCGTCCGGAGCCGGAGCGGTGTCGGAACCGCCGTGCGAGTGGCCGCCCTCCTCCTCGACCAAGGCGAGGGTCGGAGCCGGGGACTCCGGTTCCCCGTGGTCGGTGGGCGGCTGGTCCCACTTCACCACCTCGCCGTTGTCGTAGGTCTGTTCGGTCGGCAGCACGAGCTGGTCGGTGTCGGTGGGCAGTGTTCCGAGCGATGCTTCGAACTCCGCGAACCGGTCCGGCGCGATGCCTGCTCCCGGTTCCGCCGTCCACGTGATGCTGGCAACGGCCTCGGTGACCTGGGCACCGGCCACGTCCACCGGCTCTTCCAGCTCGACCTTGTTGACGGTGCTGTCCCAGCCGGGCATCTGAGCGGTGCGCACCGAGCTCAGTGGCTGGTCGAGCGGGAGTTTCACGGTGACCTCGACGGTGTTCGCGTCGGGGCGTTCGTTCGGCACCCGGAAGGCGATCTTCGCGTGGCCGCCCTTGGGGGCTTCCTCCGGATTCGCGCTGACGTGGGCGGATGCGGTCCCGGCGCCCGCGAGGGCGAGCAGTCCGAGCGCGGTGGTGAACGTGATCGCGCGGGTGGGAATTCGGTGTGTCCGCACTTGTCGTCTTCTCCTACCTCCCGGTGGCGTCACCGGGCAGCGTTTGACATCGGCCTGCGGTGGTTCCGCGCAGGCATACCGGTCAGCAGGAGAGCGCGGGCGGTCCTCGTCGGGAGTGGATGCGCTGGTAAAGGATCTCGGCGGTGCCTCGAACCGTGCGCGCCGGGATGCATATCGTCCGCAGCGAGGTCGCTACCGGCAGCGGGCTGTGCCTTCGCGGAAGAATCATTCCGAGGAACGTTGCCACTACGAAGAGTGCATGTTCCGCGCGAGCGAGCACGAGGCCTGTGAGCACCGCGACCGCGATGTGGCCGAAGGTCATGGTGGCCGTGTCGAACGGCGCAGCGGCATGTCCGGGATGCCCGTTAGACCCGGTCACCTGCAAAGACTGGTGAAGTGCACACTGGGCGACTAGCAGAGCCCCTACAATATGTTTCGGTCCACGCTTGCGGTTGGCCAGTGCCACTCCGGTTCCGGCCAGCAGCAGCGTGATCACAGTGGTCATACCTGGTTCGGGTAACGAACCGCCCGCAGCCGTGTGTGCGGCTACAGAAAGTGATGCCGATGTGATGGCCAGACCGACGCCGCGCAGGGCGCGCAATAAACCCTGGGTCGGGGTCAGCCGGATGGTCACGGCACTTAAGTCTAGGTGTCGTATTGACCACGCTGAGCATTGGTTAGCTTGCCCGGGCCCACCGATTGGGTCACGGTTACGAGTCGCTGACGGTAGGTCGTGCGTCTGCTCGGAGCAGGGGACACGGTTCCGGCCGCAGCGATTGACGACGGAGAGGAGGGGGCGCCGCAGAGCCGGCGCCGAAACCTGTGTCGACCGAAAATGCAAACGGTGGTGGCTCCGGTTCCGGAGAACCCGCCACCGAACTTCCTGGTCAACCCGCATTCGCGGCTCGGCCCACTACGAATTGGATCGTATTCGGGGCCACCGCTGCGATCATGTTCGTGCTGGTCGCCTGGGGCGCGGTCGGAACGGATTCGCTGAGCAACACCTCGTCGGCCGCGCTTGAATGGCTCGTCACGAACACCGGCTGGGGCTTCGTGCTGGCCGCCACCGGTTTCGTCGTATTCGCCCTTTATCTGGCATTCAGCCGGTATGGGCGAATTCCGCTCGGGCAGGACGGTGAGCAGCCGGAGTTCCGGACGATTTCGTGGATCGCGATGATGTTCAGCGCCGGTATGGGCATCGGTCTGATGTTCTACGGCGTGAGCGAACCGCTGAGCCACTTCGCCAGCCCGCCGCCGGGAACGGTGCCGGGCGAGTCCGAAGAGGCGATTCGCACCGCGATGGCGACGTCGCTGTTCCACTGGACCTTGCACCCGTGGGCCATTTACTCGGTGGTCGGCCTGGCGATCGCCTACAGCAGCTTCCGGCGTGGCCGCAAGCAGCTGATCAGCGCCGTGTTCCAGCCGCTGGTCGGCAAACGCAACGCCGAAGGGCCCCTCGGCAAGCTGATCGACATCCTCGCCCTGTTCGCTACCTTGTTCGGCTCGGCCGCATCACTGGGTATCGGGACGCTGCAGATCCGCAGCGGCATGGAGGCCGCGGGCTGGATCGACGGTGCTGGGACCACGATCCTGGTCGTGATCATCGTCGTGTTGACGATCTGCTTCATCGCCTCCGCCGTGTCCGGGGTGGCCAAGGGCATCCAGTGGTTGTCGAACATCAACATGGTGCTGGCCGCGCTGCTCGCGATCTTCGTGTTCGTGGTGGGCCCGACGGTGTTCATCCTGAACCTGCTGCCGACCTCGCTCGGTGCCTACATGAGCGACTTCGGCTCGATGGCTTCGCGCTCCGGTGCCACCGGTGGCGCGGACATGCACGACTGGCTGAGCACGTGGACCGTCTTCTACTGGGCGTGGTGGATCTCCTGGACGCCGTTCGTCGGCATGTTCATCGCCCGGATCAGCCGGGGTCGAACGATCCGCCAGTTCATCAGCGGCGTGCTCCTGGTGCCCAGCGTCGTGAGCCTCATCTGGTTCGCCATCTTCGGTGGTGCTGCCATCGACAGCCAGCGGGCAGGCAACGGTGTCTACGGTGACGGCAACCCCGAGGCGCAGACCTTCGCCGTGCTGGAGCACCTGCCGCTGACGGTCATCACGTCGGTGCTGGTGATGGCGCTCGTGGCGATTTTCTTCGTGTCGGGTGCCGACGCCGCGTCGGTGGTCATGGGCACCCTGTCGCAGGGTGGTTCCATCGAGCCGAGCCGCTGGATCGTGATCTTCTGGGGTGCCGCCACCGGTGCCGTGGCCGCGATCATGCTGGTGATAGGTGGTGGTGAGGACAAGGCCTTGACCGGTATCCAGAACCTCACCTTCATCGGTGCGCTGCCGTTCGCGATCGTCATGGTTTTGCTGTGCATCGCCCTCACCAAGGACCTGCGCACCGACCCGATGACGCTGCGGGACGAGAAGGGCGCCGAGGTGCTGGAACAAGCCGTCATCATCGGGACCGAGGAGCACGGCGACTTCCAGCTGGAGATCTCTCCGGCGGAGGAAACCGACGGCGAATCCGCCGAGAGCGGTGCGGAATCGGAGACGGTCGGGGACAGCGCCGCCACAGCGGCCAAGTCCTCGCAGGGAGCCGAATAACACCTCGGGTTTCCCCGTGGTGTGTCACCGCCGGATGGCGGTGGCCGCCGGTGGCGCCCTCGAGCACGTCAGCGTGCCCGGGGCGCCAACGGCGCCCTCGGCGGGCCGCGTATCGCGGCTCCGCCGGGGGAGTGTTCCGGAGGGCTGTGGTTCGAAAGCCGATCGGACCGCCGATCCGGTTACACGCCGAATCGACGAAGCAGGTCGTCCTCGATGCGTCCGAGTTCGCCCGCGGCGGCCTGGTGGGCCGCCCGGCGACGACTGGCAGGCATCCGTTCCGCCACACGAATGGCGCTGGTGAGCTCGGTGAGCCGGGCCTGTGCTCGTTCGGCGAACTGCTCGACGACCAGGCTCTCCTCGTCGCTTCGCCCGGCTGATCGGGCTCGCAGCTCACGCAGCGCTTCGGCGTTCCCGGCGATCCGAGCGTGCAACGCGGCTCCTCTGCCGGAGTACCGGCCGAGTTCGTCGGCGGATACTCCGAGCCTGCGAGCCCGTAGCTGCTCGTAGCTCTCCCGAGCGGCCGATGCCGCCTTGAGCGCGAACGGGATGAGCGGTGGGCCGAGGACTTTCGCGATCGCCACCGCCTTCTTGGCGCGGCTGGGCGTCACGCGGCCGAATTCGCCCTTCTTGACCGCTTTCTCGTGTTTCTTCGCGGTTTTGTCGGCCTTCTTGGCCTGCTTCTTCTCGGCCTTCGCCGCCGCCTTGTGGTCGCGCTTGGTGTTCTTGAGCTCTTCTTTCACCAGCTTGACGTCCTGCTTGGCGGCGTTGACCTCCTGCCGCTCGAGCTGTTCCTCGAGCTTGGCCAGCTTGTTCGCCCGGCGCTTGCTCGGTGCTGCGGAGCTCGATTCTTCTGTGGACTGTTCCGGGACGTCGATCTCGGTCGTCCGCTGCTTCGCCGACCGTGCCATCGAAGCCGACACCTCCAGTTTTCCGGCTGATGCGATCGTCCTGGAACTTTCTACACAGAACGCTCGTGCGAAAGAGGACGCGGGACGTTCCCAGGCTGCGAGCGCTGTCGCACGGCAGCAACCCGAAGCGGGTATGTCACTCTCGGAGACATACCGATTCTGTTGAGTCAACGGGGTGACGGGCGCATTCGTCAGGGCAAGGACATACGCTGCAATCGTGGACAACGATGTGCTGCTGGACGCCGGCGTGGTGACGCGTTGTCGTCGGCGCGTGCATCTCGAGAACGACCCCGGCAGGCACGAGCTGCCCAGGGCGACGCCCGACCCGGGCGTTGAGCAGCGCATCGAGGACGCGGCGGAGCACCGCAGGCTGATCACCCGCGAACTGGGCAGGCTGCTCGGACAGGAGTGGACGCGGATCCCGAGCGAAGGTGGCCCGGCGCAGCGCGAGCGGGCGACCCTGGAGGCGATGCGCGCAGGTGTGCGCTACCTGTCCGGAGCGCAGCTGCCCACCGATGGGCGCGCGGGACGGCGCGGTTCGGTCGACCTCCTGGTGCACACCGGAGACGGATATGTGCCGGTGCTCGTCGTTCGGCACAAGGTCACCGACGCGGGCAGCGGTGCCCGGACCTCGTCGTTGGCCCGCCCGCTGCCAGGATCCGCACGGCGAGACCCGCTGCGCAAGGTGCGCGCACAGCCTCGTGACCAGCTCCGGCTCGCGCATGCGGTGCGTCTGCTGCAGGCGTGCGGGATGGGTGCTTCCGGCTCGAAAGTCGGCGGTGTGATCGGCGTGGACGCCGACACGGTGCTGTGGCACGACTTGGAGGCCGCTACCTGGCCGGGTGGAAGGACCGCGCTGACCGAGTACGACGCGCGTTTCGAGGACCGGATCGCGGTGGCTTCGGCAGCAGCGGCCGGGGACGAGCCACTCGCCCTGCCGTCGCGGGTGAACGAGTGCAAGGGTTGCCCGTGGTGGCCCACCTGCGAGACAGAGCTGCGCCGGACGCGGGATATCAGCCTGGTCGTACGCGGTGAGGAAGCGGTGGTGCTCCGCGAGGCGGGGTATTCGACCGTCGACGAGCTCGCCGCGATGCCCCCGGAACTGGCCTCCTCGGTGCCGATGGCCCCGGCGCGCACCTCGGACGCGCGGCTGCTGGCGAAGGCCTGGCTGCGGGACCTGCCGTTGGTGCGCCGGGTACGCCACGTCGCGGTTCCGCGCGCCGACGTCGAGGTCGATGTCGACATGGAGAGCTACGCCGAGGCCGGCGCCTACATGTGGGGCTGCTGGTTGTCGGGCACGGAGGTCGACGAGGAGCCCGGGTATCGGGCGTTCGTCACCTGGGACCCGTTGCCGTCCGACGACGAGGCTCGATCGTTCGCCGAGTTCTGGAGCTGGTTCACCTCCGTCCGGGCTCGGGCGCACGAGCGCGGACTGACGTTCCGCGCCTACTGCTACAACGAACTCGCCGAGAACCGCTGGATGCTGGCCTCGGCCGAGAGGTTCGCGGGCAAGCCCGGGATACCGCCGGTCGCGGAGATCCGGAAGTTCATCAACTCGGGCGAGTGGGTGGACCTGTTCGCTTCGGTTCGGGACCAGTTCCTGTGCCCGAACGGCAAGGGCCTGAAAGTCATCGCTCCCAGCGCGGGTTTCGCGTGGCGAGACGACGAGGCCGGTGGCGAGAACTCGATGCGCTGGTACCGCGACGCGGTGGGCTGGAACGGTGACGGTCCGGACGAGTCGCAGCGGCAACGGCTGCTGGAGTACAACGAGGACGACGTCCGCGCCACCTGGGTCATCCGGCGCTGGATGACCTCGGAGAACGTGCATGACCTCCCGTACACGGGTGACCTCTGAACGACCGGGATCGAGCGACCCCGGCCTGGGCGGCCGGGGGCCTGAACGGGCCTGGCCTGGCCACCAGGGCTTGGGCGACCGGGTCTCGGCAACTGGGCCTCGGCAACTGGGCCTCGGCAACCGGGCTTGAGCGGTGGCGGTCGCGGAACCCGGCACGATGTGCGTCGCCGCCGCACGGGGACCACGCATGCCCGGGGTCTCCATGCGGCGGTCGGCCGCTCGGCCCGCCGATGGTTACCGCACGCGGGCGGTGTGAGCGGGCAGCCGATTCAGCGGCGGGTGCGCGGTGAACCGGTCATTTGGGCGACATCCGCAGTGAGCCGTCCATCCGGATGACCTCGCCGTTGAGGTAGTCGTGCTCGATGATGTCGACCGCGAGCTGGGCGTAGTCGCTCGGCAGACCGAGCCGCTTCGGGAACGGGACGTTGTCGGCCAGCGCCTGTCGGATCTCCTCGTCGACCGTGCCCATCATCGGGGTGTCCACCACACCGGGAGCGATGGTCATCACCCGGATTCCGGAGGAAGCCAGGTCGCGAGCCGCGGGCAGGGTCAGGCTCACCACGCCACCCTTCGACGAGGCGTACGCGGCCTGGCCGATCTGGCCGTCATAGGCGGCGATCGAGGCGGTGCTGACGATGACGCCGCGCTGGCCGTCATGGTCCGGTTCGGTCTGGGCGATCGCGGCGGACGCCAGGCGCATCACGTTGAAGGTGCCGACCAGGTTGACCTCGACGACCTTGCGGAACAGCTCCAGGTCGTGCGGTCCCTTGCGGCCGGAGACACGCGCGGACGGGCCGATGCCCGCGCAGTTCACCACGGTGCGCAGTGGATTGCCCGCACCGGCTGCTTGCTCGACGACGGCTTGCACCTGGTCGGCATCGGTGACGTCGGCGGCGGCGTAGGTCACGCCGTCGACCGCGGGCGCGTTGCGGATGGCATCGGGAAGGTCGACCGCGAACACGTGGGCACCGCGCGAGGCGAGCGCGTTCGCCGTCGCCGCACCGAGTCCGGAGGCCCCGCCGGTGACGATCGCCGAAGTGTCGGTGATCAGCATGTGTAGCAACTCCTAGGTTCGCCGGGTATTCGCCGGGGCGAGCCTAGAGAGCTTGTTCGGGATGTGTGGGACGGGTGGTGGTTCTCACGTCCCGTGCTGGGCGGATTCGCGGGGACGGTGTCAGAACAGGTGCCGGTCTTGTTCGTGCCGAGGTGCTTCGGCCAGTGCGAGCAACGCCATCAGCGGCAGCGCGGTCAGGAGCGCGAGACCGGTGAAGACGGCGGCGATCCCAATGAGTTCCATCTTCCGAGGGTGGTCCGTCGATCTGATGGCGCGCGTCGGCCGGCAGTGCGGAATTCCCGGCTGATCGGGCGATAGGATCATCACCGACCGTGTTCATGGTCCGGGGTTCAGCGCCGGAACGGTGGGCAGATCGCGTCGATCTCGTCGAGATCGGCGGTCGTCGGCCGCCACTGCCCGGCCGCCGCGTTGGCCGCCACCTGGTTGGCGCTGCTGGCCCCGCTGATCACCGACCCGACCGCTTCCTGCGCCGCCAGCCAACCGAGCGCGAGCGCGAGCATCGGGATGCCGCGCTCCGCGGCGAACGCGCGGAGCTGCTCGATGCGATCCCACGGCGCGGCTGCCATTACCTGGTCCCGCCCGGCGAGCCTGCTGCCGCTCGGCGGCGCGTCCCCTTGCCGGTACTTGCCGGTGAGCAACCCGTTGGCCAGCGGAAAGTACGGAATGAGCCCCACACCGAACCGACGGCAGGATGGCAGCACCTCCCGCTCGGTTTCGCGTTCCAGCAACGAGTACTGGCTCTGCGCCGATATCGGGGCGACGAGCCCCGCCGAGTCGGCGGTCCACGCGGCGTCGGCGAGCTGCCAGCTCGCGAGGTTGCAGTGCCCGACGTAACGGATCTTGCCCTCGCGGACGAGGTCGTCGAGCACCGACAGCGTTTCCTGGAGCGGTGTCACCGGATCCGGCCGGTGCAGCTGGTACAGGTCGATCCAGTCGGTTCCCAACCGCCGCAGCGACGACTCGACGGCGAGGCGCACGTACCGGCGCGATCCGCGTGCGGTGAAGTCGGGTCCGTTGTGGCCGTGCATGTCCATGCCGAACTTCGTCGCGATGATCGCCTGCTCGCGGCGACCGGCCAACCCCTGGCCGAGGAGTTCCTCGCTCCTGCCCCGCGGGAACCCGTAGGCATCGGCGACGTCGAAGAAGGTGATCCCCGAGTCGAGCGCGGTGCCCACGACCGCGCGTGCTCCCTCCGGGGTCTCGGCGGCGGTACCGGGTCGCCCGAGGTTGTTGCAGCCGAGACCGACCGCGCTGACCACGAGTCCGGATTCGCCCAATCGTCGCTGTTCCACGCATGGAGCCTAAACGGCGGATCACCAGGCCGTCACGACGGACGTATGACTCGTGAACACTTGCCGAAGCGCCTTTCGCCCGGCCGTGGTTGTGCCACGATGCCAGTGTCCGAGTTGCGGCTTTTCGGAGTTCCACCGGGTGAAGCTCGGGGAGTTCGGGGGTTTGTCGGTGTTCGCCCGTCGGGTGGTTGTCGTCGGTACCGGTTACGTCGGGTTGACCACCGGTGCTTGTCTGGCATCGCTGGGGCACCAGGTGGTGTGCAGTGATGTGGACGCGGAGAAAGTGCGGCGGTTGTCGCGGGGAGATGTGGAGATCCTGGAGCCCGGCCTCGCCGAACTGGTGTCGGAGGGCATCGCCGCGGGCAGGTTGCGATTCGTCGAGGGTTCGGCGGCAGTGGCGTCCGAGGCCGAGGTGCTCTTCCTGTGCGTGCCCACTCCGATGGGCTCGGGCGGTGCGGCCGACCTCGCGGCGGTGGAGTCGGTGACCCGCGAGGTGCGGGACACGTTGCCGAGGGGATGCGTGCTGGTCACCAAGTCGACCGTGCCGGTGGGAACTTCGGCACGCGTGGCGGAGCTGGTGTCCCGCACCGATGTCGCGGTGGTGAGCAACCCGGAGTTCCTTCGCGAGGGATCGGCCGTGCGCGACTTCCTGCATCCCGACCGGATCGTGGTCGGTTCGGACAGCCAGGACGCGGTGGAACGGGTGGCGGCGTTGTACGCGCGGCTCGGTGCGCCGATGGTGCTGACCGACGCCGAGAGCGCGGAGATGGTCAAGTACGCGGCGAACTGCTTCCTGGCCACCAAACTGTCCTATGTGAACGGTATCGCGGAGCTGTGCGAGCGGTTGGGTGCCGACATCTCCGACGTCACCGAAGGCATGGGTTACGACCGGCGGATCGGGCAGTCGTTCCTCCGGCCGGGGCCGGGATGGGGCGGGTCCTGCCTGCCGAAGGACACCTCGGCGCTGATGCAGGTGTCCGAGTCCGTGGGATTCGACTTCCCGCTGTTGCGGGCGACGATATCGGCGAACGCGCGGCAGCGGGAGCAGATGGTCGCCAAGATCGCCGACGCCTGCGGGGCCGGCGTCGAGAGCTCGCTGGACGGAGTCCGACTGGGCATCCTCGGATTGACCTTCAAGGCGGGCACGGATGATCTGCGGGATTCGCCCGCGCTGTCGGTGGCCCGTGCGCTCGCGGAACGCGGAGCGGAGCTGGTGGCGTTCGACCCCGGGTTGCGCGGGGACGAGCCGGAACTGGCCGGGATGGTGACGCTGGTCGACGATCCGTACGAGGCGGCCAAGGCTTCCGCCGGATTGGTGTTGCTCACCGAGTGGCAGGAGTTCCGGGCGCTGGACTGGGGTCTGCTGGCGGGCCTGCTGACCGGGCCGGTGGTGGTCGACGCCCGCAACCACCTCGACCCGGACGTGCTGCGCCGTGCCGGACTCTCCTGGCGTGGGATGGGCCGCCGCCCGGTCGGCTGAGAACCGCGCCGTTCGGTGTCGGTCGGGCGCCGGGGCGGCCGCCGCCGCGAACGGAGATCGGCTCGCGGGTCTCGTCGCCGGGCCGCCGGGTTCCTAGAGTGTTGAATCATGTTCACCACACGCCCGGAACTGGCGGGCACGCACGGAATGGTCGCGACCACCCACTGGCTCGCCTCGGCGGTGGGGTCGGCGGTGCTGGAGGACGACGGCAACGCGTTCGACGCCGCCGTGGCGGCGGGCTTCACGCTGCAGGTGGTGGAACCGCATCTGAACGGTCCTGGCGGTGAGGTGCCCGCGCTCTTCGCCACGGCGACCGACCCCCGTCCCCGTGCGCTGTGCGGCCAGGGCGCCGCGCCCGCCGGTGCGACGATCGGGCACTACCGCGACGAACTCGGCCTCGACCTGGTGCCGGGGACGGGATTGCTCGCGACGACGGTTCCGGGCGCGTGGGACGCGTGGCTCACGTTGCTCCGCGATCACGGCACCAAACCGCTGCGCGAGGTACTGCAGTACGCGATCGGTTACGCGCGTGACGGGTTTCCGCTGGTGGAACGGATCAGCACCACGATCGGCATGGTGCGGGGCATGTTCACCGAGCACTGGCCGACATCGGCCCGCCTGTGGCTGCCGGGCGGCGCGGTTCCGGAGCCGGGGAGCGTGTTCCGGAATCCGACTCTCGCGGGCACTTGGGAACGGCTGCTGGCGGAAGCGGAGTCGGTGGCGGGCCGCGAGGCCCAGATCGACGCCGCGCGGCGTGCCTGGTCGGAGGGGTTCGTGGCCGAGGCGGTCGACGCGTTCGCGCGCATCCCGCATCGGGACAACTCCGGTCGGGACAACGCGGGCGTGATCACCGGCCAGGATCTGGCCGAACACGAGACCACCTATGAGGACGCGCTGACGGTGGACCTGCCGGGTGGCTGGACGCTGGCGAAGTTCGGCATCTGGAGCCAGGGTCCGGTGCTGGCCCAGCAGTTGCGCCTGCTGACGGGTCTCACCGACCGGATCGGCTACGTCGACGGGGTGCCCGACGCGGACACCGTGCACGTCGCGGTGGAGGCGGCCAAGCTGGCGTTCGCCGACCGGGAGGCGTGGTACGGCGACTCGGCGGAGTACGGGGTGCTCGACGACCTGGTCGGAGGTGCTTATGCCGCCGAGCGGCGCGGGCTGATCACCGATCGTGCCTCGATGGAGATTCGCCCGGGAGCGCCGGGCGGTCGTGGCGTTCGACTGCCGGACTTCATCGCGAGTGGTCGTGGCGCTGGTGGCGCGGTCGACACCAGCGGCGTGGGCATCGGTGAGCCGACGGTGACGGCGAGCGGGGAGAGCCGGGGCGACACGGTGCACCTCGACGTGGTCGACCGCTGGGGCAACATGGTTTCGGCGACTCCGTCCGGCGGTTGGTTGCAGTCATCCCCGGCCATCCCCGGACTGGGATTCTGCCTGGGCAGCCGAGCGCAGATGTTCTGGCTGCAGGAGGGGCTGCCGAACTCGCTCGCGCCGGGCAGGCGGCCGCGAATCACGCTGAGCCCGTCGCTGGCGCTGCGCGGCGGAATCCCGTCGCTGGCCTTCGGCACGCCGGGCGGCGATCAGCAGGATCAGTGGCAGCTGTGCTTCTGGCTCGCTCACGTGCACGGGGGCCTGAACCTGCAGGCCGCGATCGATTCGCCGATGTGGCATTCGGGGGCGTTCCCGAGCTCCTTCTACCCGCGCACCTGGCAGCCGGGCCGCCTGATGGCGGAATCCCGGTTGGGGACCGATCGGCTCGCCGAACTCGCTCGCCGGGGCCACGAGGTCGTCGACGCCGGGCCGTGGGCGCTCGGACGGTTGTCGGCGGTGTCCCGTGACCCCGAGTCGGGGCTGCTGCGGGCCGCCGCCAACCCACGCGGTGCGCAGGGATACGCGGCCGGGCGCTGATCCCGGCTGCTCGTCGGCGGACCAGTCGGCACGGTGGCTTCGGTGGACTCCGCGCCGGCTCGGCCCGCGAGCACGGTGGCGGAGTCGCCCGCCCCTCATGTCACGGTGGCGAGCGAGCGGCCGACCAGCAGCATGCGCAGGGTGCGGGCGGTGGCGCTGGCGATGAGTTCGGGCGCCTGGTCGATGGCCGCGGCGAGTTCCACCGGGCCGTTCAGGATGCCGGTGAACGCGTCGATCCCGGTCTCGTAGCTGTTCTCCGCTCCGGCGCCGATCGTGCCCGCGAACGCGATCACCGGTTTGCCGTGCTTCTTCGCACGCTTCGCCACTTCGGACGGGGCCTTTCCACAGGCGGTGGAGGAGTCGATGGCTCCTTCGGCGGTGATCACCAGATCGGCAGCGGCGAGCCGGTGCTCCCACACCGACCAGTCGGAGAGGACTTCGAACCTGGGCACAAGTCGTCCGCCGAGCACCCCGGCCAGGCCCGCGCCCAGCCCGCCCGATGCACCGCTGCCCCGTGCGTGGCGCAGGTCCAGCCCGCTGTGCTCGCGCAGCACACCGGCCCACTCGTGCATCGCCTCGGCGAGCAGCTCCACCTGTTTCGGCGTCGCGCCCTTCTGCGGCGCGTAGGTGCGGGCCACGCCGCGTGGCCCGCACAGCACGTTGTCCGGGTTGGTGGCCACCAGCAACTCCACCTGGTGGAGGCGGTGGTCGAGTTCAGCGGTGTCGATGCGGTGGGCGCGGATGAGTCCGGCACCGCCCGGCTCCAGATCGCGCCCGGACGAGTCGAGCACCCGCGCTCCCAAGGCTCGTAGCGCACCCGCGCCGCCGTCGCAGATGCCCGAGTCGCCGCACCCCACCACGATCTGCTTCGGTCCGGTACCGAGCGCGGTCGCGATCAGCTCGCCGACACCGCGGCTGGTCGTCCGGCCGGGGTCTCGCTGGCCGGGTGGGACTAACGAGAGCCCGGCGGCAGCGGCCATCTCCACGTAGGCGATCCGCGGTCCGGAGCCGCCCAGAAGCGCGAAGTGCGATTTCACCGGTTGCCCGAGCGGTCCGGTGACCTCGACGGGAACCAGCTCCCCGCCGGTTTCGGCGGCCATCGACCGGGCGGAACCCTCCCCACCGTCGATCAGCGGGATGGCGTCGACGACCGCTGCCGGAACCACCCGGCGGATACCGGTGGCAATCGCGGCCGCGACTGCATCGGCGTCGAGGCACTCCTTGAAACCGGCGGGAGCGATGACGAACCGTCGCATGAGCTGTCTCCTGTCCAATATGATCTTCTCCGTCCGAAGTGGGTCTCCGGAGCGCCCTCGTTCAGCGGTGCAGCGGCAGGCCCATGAGCGGCCAACCGACCGTGCTGAAGAGCAGGACGAGCAGGACCAGAACGGGCCCGAGCACCGCGGACAAGCGCAGGAGGTCCTGTCTGCTGTAGGTGGGACCGCCGATGTCGGCGAACATCGCGACCGGCTTCGCGGAGGACGGCAGGGTGTGGCAGAACCCGGCGGCGGTGGTCGAGGCGAACGCCAGGGCCGTCGGACTCATCCCGGCCCCGATCGCGGCGGGGATTACGAGCGGGATCAACACCGAGGATCGCGCCGACCGCGACTGCACGAGCAGGTGTGCGGCGGCGCTGGCCACGATCACCGTCACGACCAGCCCCATCCCACCGGCGGGAACCATGCCGACAAGCCGTCCGGAGACGCCGGATTCGACCAGGGCGATGCCGAGCGCGGTCGTGGCTGCCATGAACAGCAACAGCGACCACGGCACCTCGTCGAGTGCGGCTTTCAGCCGGATCGTGCCCACCCCCGGCGCGGTGATCAGCAGCGCAGCGCACAGCCCCACGAACGCGGGTGGGAAGCCGTGCAAGGCTTCGGTGGTCCACAGGGCCGCGACTGCGAGCAGCAGCCCCCCGGCGCGGATCTCCTCGCGGGTCATCCGGGGCGGCGTGTCCGTGTGCTCGCGGAGTTCGCGGGCGCTGATCCGCAGCCGCCGACCGCGGTCGCCGCGTTTCGTGAACAGCATCAGCACCAACTCGGCGGCCACGTGCGAGCTCACCACCGCGATCGGTGCTCCCCACCACAGCCACTGGAGGAAGCCGATGCCCTCTCCGGTGGTCTCCGCCAGCAGTCGGCTGGTGACGAGGTGAGCACCCGCGCCGACCAGGCTCGCGACGGCGGAGAGCAGCACCACGGTCGGGAAGAGCACGGCCAACGTTCGCACCAGGCGCTCCCGGTCGGCGAACGCCCGCGCCAGCGCGCGGTGCACCGGCAGCGCCAGGACCGCTCGACCGCTGGTGCTGGGCACCAGCAGCGCGCTGACCAGCAATCCGGCCGTGACCAGGTGGACGAGCCGACGGGGAGATCGTGCACGACCGGCGAGGTTCACGGCCAACCGCGTCGGGAGCCCGGTTCGGCTGACGCCCGCTGCCAGGAGGAACGCCGTCGCGAGCAGCCACATCGCCTCCGAGCCCCACGTGTCGAAGAGGTCTTCGGTCTCGAGCACGCCCAGCGCGACCAGCGCGGCCGCAGCCGTCAGGGAGACGTGCGTGTCACCGAGGCGAGGGGTTGTCCAGCCGACCACGGCGGCGATGAACACGAGCAGGGTGAGCGCCTCCGCCGGTTCCTGGCTTGTCGGGATGCCGAGTAGCAGCACGGCGAACAGGCCGAACAGGCCGAGCGCGGTGAGGGTGATTCCGAAGGCCCAGCCCGCCCCGGACGATGGGTCCACATGGCGCAGCGGGCGTGCGGGGGTTGTGGAGTACTCGGTGGTGACCCGGTCGGTGCCGTGCATGGGGGCAACGATCCACACCGCCGTCGAAGTGGACGTGAATCGTTGATGAGCGGTGCTTCATGTTTCGTTGGCAGGCGTCCACACCTGCACAAACGCCTCATCCACAGGTTGTGGACAAGTCGGTTCACAGCCTGTGGATAACTGCGACTGCCTGGGGTGGCCAGTTGTGCACAGTTGGGGACCGAGTTATCCACAGGTGTGGAGAACTCGGTTGTGGAAGCGATGGACCGGACGGATTCCCGCGCGCCGGGCACAGACATCCCCGCGTCCCGGACGCAGGCGCACTCGCTCAGGAGCCGAGGCGATAACCCATCCCGCGCACGGTGTGGATGCGTTCACTGCCGAGCTTGCGCCGCAGCGCCCGAACGTAGACGTCGACGACGTTGGAACCGGGATCGAAGTCGTAGCCCCACACGTGGGAGAGGATCTGCTCGCGGGAGAGCACCTGGCCGGAATGCCGGAGGAACAGCTCCAGCATCGCGAACTCCCGTGCGGTCAGGTCGACGGTGCTCTCCGGTATCTGTGCC
This sequence comes from Parasphingorhabdus pacifica, assembly GCF_054779195.1. Taxonomy (NCBI): domain Bacteria; kingdom Pseudomonadati; phylum Pseudomonadota; class Alphaproteobacteria; order Sphingomonadales; family Sphingorhabdaceae; genus Parasphingorhabdus; species Parasphingorhabdus pacifica. The sequence goes on along the minus strand of NZ_BAAGYS010000007.1, from coordinate 154,584 downwards.
CGCCGGGTGCGCAGGTCCAGCGAGAGGTCTCCGTCCCGCAGCACCGTGACCTCCGGACTCCGATCCCCGGGCCGCAGCCGCAACCGCAGCCTCGCGAGCAGCTCCTCGAACCGGAACGGTTTGGTCATGTAGTCGTCGGCGCCGCCTTCCAGGCCGGCGACGGTGTCGTGCACCGTGTCCCGCGCGGTCAGGATGATCACCGGGGCCGTGACGTGCTGACGCCGCAGCGCCCGCAGCACGGCGAAACCGTCCTTGCCGGGAAGTCCCAGGTCGAGCACGATCAGATCGAAGCTCCCGGTCAGCGTGTACTCCAAGGCCGCATCCCCGTCCCCGACGACGGTGGTGGTGAACCCGTTCGCGCGGAGCCCTTTCTCGATGAACGCCGCGATGCGGTCCTCGTCCTCGACGATCAGGATCTTGCTCAAGCCGGGCCTTCCTCCGTTGGCGTGTGGGGCAGGTCGAGCACGAACGTGGCGCCCGCACCGGGAACGGACAACACCCGCACCCGGCCGTGGTGGGCCTCGGCGATGGCTTGGACGATCGCGAGTCCCAGCCCCGCGCCGCCCCGTTCGTTGCCGCTGCTGTGGTTGAACCGCTCGAAGATCTTGTCGACCTCGGCGGCATCGATGCCGGGACCGTGGTCGGTGACCCACAACGAAACCTCGCCGTTGCGCAACACGGAACCGATGCGAATCTCGGATCCCGGCTCGGTGTGCTGCACAGCGTTCTGGGCCAGCTGCACCACTGCCTGCGTCAGGCGCTGCTCATCGGCGACGATCTCGCCCTCGCCGATCCCGTCGAGCACCCAGCGGCGATCGGCCAGCGACCGCACCTTGACGTCGATGTCACTGGTCAGCTCCGCCAGCGACACCGGTGCGGGGGCGACGAAGTCCGGCCGGTCCGCCTTCGCCAGGATGAGCAGGTCTTCGACGATGCGGGTCATGCGGTCCAGCTCGTCCGTGCACAGGCGGATGACCTCCTCGCGCTCGGCGGGATCGTCTCCGAGCAGTTCGAGGTTGCCGCGCACGATCGTGATCGGGGTGCGCAGCTCGTGGCTCGCGTCGTCGACGAACTGCCGCTGCGTGCGGAAAGCCGATTCGAGCCGGTCGAGCATCGCGTTGAACTGGTCGGCGAGCGCGGCGATGTCGTCCCTGCCCTGCACCTCGATGCGGCGGGTCAGGTCGTGCTCGCTGATCTCGGCGGCGGCCAGCCGCACCGTGCGCACCGGAGCGAGGATCGCACCGGCCACGATCCACGAGGAGATCGCCGCCAAGACCAAGCCCAACGTGCTGACCAGCAGCAGCATCCGCACCGTTCGATCGGCCTCCTCCGCGCCCCGGGCGGTGAAGTTCGCCGTCACGAACCACGCCGACCGGTCGCCGTCGGTGCGTGCCGCCACCTTGACCCAGCGCATCGGCCCTGCCGGGGTGTCGACCGTCGCCGCCGACTCGGGGGAACGCACGATGCCGCGGAGCAGTGCCGGATCACCGGCGACCGATTTGATCCGCGGATTCTGGGCCTGAATGCGCCAGTCCAGACGGGTCGGGGTCTGCCACACGCCGATGAGCGCCTCGGCCTGATCCGGGTATTGGCGGCCCAGATACGACACGAACAGAGCGCCCGGGTCGGTGAATACCTGACCGGTGGCGGGATCCCGGCCGGTCTCGGCGAAGCTGACGAACTCCCCCACCTCTTGCTCCAGCGAGTTCGTCACCTTGTTGGCCGCATCGTTGTGCAGGAACTGCCGCACGAGCAGCACGACGCAGGCCAGTACGACGACCAGCACGAGCAGCATCCAGGCCATGATCTGGGCGCGAGCGGGGATGCGGGTGCCTCGGCGACGGGACGGGGACGATTCGGCCTCAGTCGTCGTCATCGGGTCCGTCATCGTCGTCATCGTCGTCATCGTCGCCGGGTGGTGGCGGCGGCAGCTGCGTGGGCCCCTGCGTGGGTCCTTGCGTGGGCTCCTGCGTGGGCGCCGATGTCAGCGGGTCGGGGTCCGGCCCCGGCGAACTGCCGATGCGCACCTCCGTCGGCACCTGTGGAGCGCGCGGTGCGTCGGCGAACACGTAGCTGAGGAGCACGACCACGATCGGCAGGATGAGCGCGGCGACCAGCGGCGCCACTCGGTTGACCGACCTCATGTACCCAGCTTGTCCGATCTCGTGGTGAATCGGCATGAAGCGAAGATGAGATGTTCTTCATCCGCCGCGCGTCTCGTTGTGGTGACGCCGCACACGGGCCGAGGCCAGAGCGCTAGCCTGCATCGGTGAATCCTGAATCCACCCACGGCTGGCCAAAAAGGACTGGGCGATGACTGACACCGACGACGGCGAATCCGCCCGACTGATCGACTGGACGGGGGAGCGCTGCGTGCCGTGGGCGGCGGACGTGCAGGTGGTCTACGAGCACTACCACCGCTACGCGCTCGCCGCGCCGTTCGTCCGCGGCAAGCGCGTGCTCGACCTGGCCTGCGGCGAAGGCTACGGCGCCGCGCTGCTGGCTGCCGAAGGCGCCGAGGTCGTGGGCATGGACCTCGATCCGGACACCGTCGAGCACGCCCGGCGCAAATACGGCGGCAACCGCACGACCTTCCGGGTCGGGTCGATCACCGACCCGGAGGCGCTCGAAGACGAGAAGCCGTTCGACGTGATCACCTGCTTCGAGGCCATCGAGCACGTCGAGGACCACGACGCCGTGCTGCGGTTGGTCCGGTCGAAGCTCGCCAGAGGCGGTCTTTTCCTGATCAGCACACCCGACACCACGATCTACCGGCACGAGCACGGCAACGGAAACCCCTTCCACGTCAAGGAACTCTCCGCGGCGCAGTTCGACTCGCTGCTGGAGGACGCCTTCCGGCACGTGGCCGTGCTCAAGCAGAACGTCGCGGTCGGCTCGCTGCTGGCGCCGGTCGACCCGAGCGATCTGGACACCGCCATCGAAGGCGTCCGGCTGCAGACGCTTCAGCAGGCCGACGAGGAATCGTGGACGGTGCGGCCGGGGGTACCGCACACCTACCTGCTGGGCATCGCATCCGACCGCCAGCTGCCGAAGCTGCCCGCGGCGGCCATGCTGGTCGACGCCGACCTCAAACTGGCCCGTGGCGCCGGTGGGGCGGAGCTGGACGAGATCATCGGCCAGCGGGACTCGGCCGTTGCCGAAGTCGCCCACCTCAACGAGCTCTACCACCGAGGATGCCTCGAGGCCGGAGAGCTGAAGTCGTCCATCGAGCGGCTGGAGGAGCTCCGCAAGCAGCAGGAACGGCGGGCCGACGAGAGCGTCCGCGAACGGGAGACCCTCCGCGTGGAACTCGACCGGGCGGGAGCCGACCTGCAGGCCGCGCGGAAGGCCGCTGAACGCGACGCCGCCCGCATCGAGTGGCTGCGGGACACACTCACCACGCTCGAAGGGCAGGTGGCGGGTGCCCACGAGCGTGCGAGTGAACTGGCCGTCGAGAACGCCGAGCTGCGGGCGCAGAACTCGGCGCTCGTGCAGCGCGCCGTGACGAAGTACCGCAACGTGATCGAGCGGGTAGCCCCGCGAGGCACCACCCGCCGAGATGCCTACGAGATCGCGCTGGGACGCAAACCCGGCCTCGTGGAGCAAGCGGCAGCCGCCGAAACCGGCCCCCTACCGGTGCCGCGCAGCGACCGGCCGCTGGTCAGCGTCATCGTTCCGGTGCACGGCAAGTGGGCCTACACCCGGCAGTGCCTCCGGTTCCTGAGCGGACACCGGGTGTCGGTGCCGTTCGAGGTGATCGTGGTCGACGACGCCTCACCGGACGACAGCGCGGCCAAACTCGCCCAGTGCGAAGGCGTTCGCCTCGTACGGGCCGAGCAGAACCTCGGCTTCATCGGCGCGTGCAACCTCGGAGCCGAGCACGCGCGCGGCGAGCACCTGTTCTTCCTGAACAACGATGCCGCGGTCACCGAGTCCTGGCTGGACATCCTGGTGCGGACGATGGAGTCGGACGAACGGATCGGCCTGGTCGGCGCCAAACTGGTGTATCCCGACGGCACGCTGCAGGAGTGCGGCGGCATCGTCTGGTCCGACGGCAACGGCTGGAACCTCGGCCGCGACGGGGTGGCCGACGCCGCCGAGTACAACGTGATGCGGGATGTCGATTACTGCTCGGGCGCGGCCATCCTGGTTCGGGCGGAGGTGTTCGACCGGGTCGGCGGCTTCGATTCCCGATACGCGCCCGCCTACTACGAGGACACCGACCTGGCCTTCGCCGTCCGCGCGGCCGGTTACCGAACCGTGGTGCAGCCGCAGGCCGTCGTCGTGCACCACGAGGGCGTATCCAACGGCACCGACACCAGCGGCGGGGTCAAGAAGCACCAGGAGCTCAACCGGCAGGTGTTCGTGGCGAAGTGGGCGGATACGTTGGCCGCCGAGCACCTCCCGGAAGCAACCCCGCGCAACCTGTGGCTGGCCCGGAGTCGCGGCACCCGAGGGCATTTCGGTCCGCTCGTGCTGGTCAAGGACCACCAGGTTCCCCGGCCCGACTTCGACTCCGGGTCGGTGCGCATGCGCCGAGTGCTGGAGCAGCTCGTCGAACTCGGCTGCCGCGTGGTGTTCTTCCCCGGCAATCACGCGCTTCTGGAGCCCTACACCGCCCAGCTGCAGCAGCTCGGCGTCACGGTCCTGCCCGAGCCGCAGCTGCAGCAGGCCTTCCTCGCCGAGGCGGGCGAGGAGATCTCGATGGCGCTGCTGTCGCGGCCGCAGGTGGCCTGGAGCCTCGTGGAGGAACTGCGGACGACGGCGCCGAACTGCCTGGTCGTATACGACACCGTCGACGTGCACTTTCTCCGGCTCGAGCGGCAGGCGGCCATCGCGGAGCAGGAAGGCACCACCAAGGAGGCGGGTGCGCTGCGGCGCAAGTCGTTCGCCTCCAGGCAGATGGAGACCGGGCTGGTTCGTTCCTGCGATGTCACCATGGTCGTTTCGGAGGCCGAGCAGGTGCTGCTGCGGGAGATCGTGCCCGAGGCCGACGTCCGGGTGCTGTCCAACGTGCACGACGTCGAATGGCGCCCGACCGGCGTCGAGGGCCGTTCCGACGTGCTCTTCGTGGGCAGCTTCGATCACCCGCCGAACGTCGACGCGGTGGTCTGGGCCGTCCGGGAGATCATGCCGCTGGTGCGGGAGGAATGCCCGGACGCCGTGTTGCACGTGGTCGGCAGCAACCCCCCCGGGGAAGTGCTCCGACTGCACGGTCGTGGGGTCGAAGTGCACGGTTGGGTGCCGGACCTCGCACCGATGTACGCGCGGGCCAGGGTGACGCTGGCACCGCTGCGGTTCGGCGCCGGTGTCAAGGGCAAGGTCGGCGAGAGCTTGGGCGAGGGCGTTCCGCTCGTCGGCACGTCGGTCGCGTTGGAGGGCATGCACCTGGCGAGCGGCCAGGACGTCCTCATCGGGGAGGACGCCGCCGGGCTCGCGGACGGCATCACGCGGCTGCTCACCGATGACGACCTGTGGCGGAAGTTGTCCGAAGCGGGCAAGGCGGGGATTTCCGCGCAGTTCGGTCCGGAGGTGTCCCGAGCGACCCTCACCGAGCTGCTCGCTCGTGTGGAGCGCTGAGACCCGGCCGGTCCGCGGGATTCGCCGGGACGGCCGCTCTGCGGTTCCGTCCCGGCGAACCGATCAGTCCAGGACGGTCGGCGGGGTCTGCGCGAGCTGCTGGTCGAGGACGTCGGTGAACCCGGCGGAGTCACCGCCGCTGACCTCGATGATGATCGCCCAGTCGTGCGCCACGTACGCGGTTCGGAACTGGCCGTTGCCGGCCTCCCTGACCTCGACTCCCTGGTAGGAGAGTTCGTCCGAAACCGAGAGACCGGCTTGGGCGTCGAGGTACGCATCGGCGACCTCGGACGCGGCCGCTTCGTCGGGCATCCGCACGGTCAGCAGCATCGTGGTCGTGTCGCCTTCGGTGCGGTTCACGAAGCCGTCGATCATCCCGTTGCTCAGCGCCACCTTGCGTGCGGGCTCCTGGAGCACCCCGCCCTTGGCGCCTTCCATGTCGGGGGCGGTGATCAGGCCGTTGAACGGATGCGGAGGCCCGGGCGGGGCCGGAATGAGCACTTGCTCGGTGCCCGTGGGCGCGGGCCCGGCCGCGGGGGGTTCCGGCAGTTGGCTGGTGGGCGCGGGTTTCGGCTGCGCGGTCGGTCCGGCGTTCGAGTCGTCGCCCCCGGGGGCGGTGAAGTAGAAGACGGCTGCGACGGCCACTCCGACCAGGAGAACCGCGGCGAAGGAGATGCCCGCGATCAGCTTGCCCTTGGACGACTTGCCCGCGGTTTCGAAAACTTCCGGCCCCTGGCGCATCCAGCTGGTGTCGCCGTGTTCCGGGGTGGGCGGAAGTTCGGAATCACCCCACGGTGTTCCACTGCTCTCGCTGGTGCCCCAGCCCTGTTGCGGTCCCCAGACCGGTTGTTGAGCGGGCCATTGCTGCGGTGCCTGCTGCTCGGCCGGTTGTTGGGGTGCTGGCTGTTGGGGTGCCTGTTGTTGGGGCGGTTGCTGCAGCTGGTTGACGTTGACGACCTGGGTGCTGTCGGCGTCACCCCCCGGAGCGGGTGGAGCGGGCTGCTGCGAACCCAGCAACGGGTTCTGCACGACCTGGGTCGACTCCTCGGCCGGTGCCTCCGGTTGCTGGCCGCCCTGTCCGGAAGCGTTGCCCCAACTGAAGGCGGGTGGGAACGGACTGGCCTGCTGGTTCTGTGCGTCCTGCTGCGGGAACCCGCCCGACGGCGGGCCTTGGGCGTCCTGTTGCGGGAACCCGCCCGACGGCGGGCCTTGGGCGTCCTGTTGCGGGAACCCGCCGGACGGCGGGCCCTGCTGCTGCACCCCACCTGCGGGCGTTCCCGTCTGCTCGGTTTGGGAACGCCCGAGCACGGCGTCCCGCCGGGATCGGTACTCGTCGGCGGAAATGCGTCCCGCCGCAAGCTCCGCGTCGAGGTGTTGCAGCTCGTCTTGCGTCACCGATGCGCCCTTTCGAAGAATCCGGACCGCACCCCATTGCGATCGAGCGCCATTTTTGCACTATCCGTCGTCATCCCGGGGCACCGGCCGGATAACGATCCGGTGGGCGTTGCCGCTGGTGATCTTATCCGCGTACTCCCGATACCGCCCCGAAACGGTGGGGTGGCGCGATAAGCTGCACTACGGTCTTGCGGTGCCGAAAGTCACAGAGCTTGTGGGGTGAACGGGTGGGGGATGCACGGGTTGCGCATGCCCGGCCGGAGCAGTTCGCCGCCACGAACCACGGTTTCGCCTGGATCCGCATGATCGGTGCGCTCGTGGTGATCTACGGCCACAGTTCTCCGCTGGTGGGTGCGGGTGAGCTGTTCCCGCCCGAGTGGCCGATTCAGCCGGACGAAGGCGTACTCATGGGCTTTTTCGCCATGAGCGGCTTCCAGATCACCGAAAGCTGGATGCGGGATCCGCACCCGGCGCGGTTCGCGGCCAAACGGGTGCTCCGGTTGTGGCCGCCGATGCTCACGGTGTCGTTCGGAATGGCGTTGATCGTCGGCCCGCTGGTGACCTCGCTGACGTTGTCGGAGTACTTCGCGGCCGAAGACACGTGGGGTTACATCGTCAACAACGCGGGCTTGCTGACTTTGCAGCACGATCTGCCGGGGGTGTTCGGCAACAATCCGTGGTCCGGCGCGGTCAACGGGTCATTGTGGACACTGCCGATGGAGCTGCTGGCCTACGGCGGGCTCTACGCGGTGCTGCTGCTCGGAGCCGCGAAGGATCGCTGGCGCTGGTTGGCGCTGGCAGCGCTGGTCGCGCTCATCGCGTGGGACCGCCACCTCGAAGATCTGGCGGGTGCGGAATCGGCGGGTTCGTTGCTGAGCGTTCCGGTCGAGTCGTTGGTGGCCTTCCTGGTCGCCTTCGCCGCCGGGGTGGTGCTGAACCTCTACCGCATTCCGCTGTCGCCGACGGCCGCGGTGGTGGGTCTCGTGGTGCTGGCGCTGATGCCCAACAGCATCGTCGGTTCGTTCTGGATGACGTTCGCGGTCAGCTACGCGGTGATCGTGGGAGGGCATTTTTGGCCGGCGCGACTGGAGATCCCGGGCGTGTGGGTCAACGGCAGCTACGGCGTGTACGTGTGGGGTTTCCCCGTGCAGCAGCTGCTGGCGATGGGCGGAATCCGCAACCAGTACCTGATGCTGCTGTGCGCGGCGCCGATCGCCTACATCCTGGGCACGCTGTCGTGGAAGTTCGTCGAGGAACCGACCATGCAGCTGCGGCACTACATCACCCCCGCGCAACGGTCCGAACCGGCGGCCCGCGAGGACGACGGGGATGAGGACAGGGACGACCGGGACGACTGGGATGAGGAACGGGACGACCGGGACGGTGACCGGGACCGCTGGGATGACTGGGACGAGGAGGGAGCCGACCGGTTCGATGACCGGGAGCTGCGTGCTCGCCCGGCGGAGCAGCCGGGGAGTGGAACCGGCGGCACCGCGCCGTCCGCCGTGGCATGGCCGACGCGCGGGCAACCCCACGGCCGACGAGATCCCGGCCAGCAACCCCCCGGCCGACGAAATCCCGATCAGCCGTCCCCGGCTCCGCAACCTCGACCGCCGGCGCCGCCCGCACGGCACCGGCGCACGGCACCTCCCGAGAGGCAACGGCCGGTGGCCGACCCGCACCCGCCGGTGGCCGAGCCGCAGCAGCCCGCGGAGGAGGAATCCGTGCTGATGCGGCGGTTGTCGTCTGGTGAACTCCCGCCGCCCGGACCGGCATCACCACCGCCTGCCGCGCAGCCGCCCGCTCCGTTGCCGCCACCCGGGCAACCGCGGTCTCCCCAACCACCATCCGCGCAACCACCGCCCGGGCCACCACCGCCCGGGCCACCACCGCCCGGACGGGCGCCGGTGGCCCGGGGACCGGCCGCTCAAGCACCGGCCGCTCAAGCACCGGCCGCCCGTGGACAGGCCCCCGGACAAGGGGCGGGACGGCACGCTTCTCGGCCCACCCCACAACCGGAGACACCGGAGGAGGAAACCCTTCCGGCGCCGGGGCGTCGGCCGCCGCGACGGTTCGACCGCCCTTGAACCGGGAGTACCCTCGGCAACATGGCACTGTTCGGCGACAAGACCCGGCTGATCGACCAGGGCGATGCGTTGCCCGGCCGCGAAACCCCGATGCCCGTTCCGGAGAAGCACGCGGTGTTCGGTGATCGGCGGATCTCCCCACCGTTTCCCGACGGAATGGCGACGGTGGTCGTCGGCATGGGCTGCTTCTGGGGTGCGGAGCGGGCGTTCTGGCGTACCGAGGGCGTCTGGTCGACGGCGGTGGGTTACGCGGGCGGCTACACCCCGAACCCCACCTACGAGGAGGTGTGCAGCGGCCTGACCGGCCACACCGAGGCCGTGCTCGTGGTGTTCGCCCCTGCCGTGATCAGCCTTGCCCAGGTGTTGAAGGTCTTCTGGGAGGGACACGACCCGACGCAGGGAATGCGGCAGGGCAATGATCGCGGAACCCAGTACCGCTCGGCGATCTACTACGCGGAGGACCAGCGCCGGACGGTCGAAGCGAGTCGCGAACAGTTCCAGGCCGCCTTGGACAGCGCCGGCCACGGGCGGATCACCACGGAGATCGCCCCGCTGCGCGACTTCTACTACGCCGAGGGCTACCACCAGCAGTACCTCTCGGAAGCCAAGAACCCGAACGGCTACTGCGGCATCGGTGGTACCGGGGTGGCTTGCCCGGTTGGTGTGGGCGTCGACGACCAGTAGTCACCCCGAAGTGTCCTGAGTGGCAGGCCGTCCGGGTGACGTACCGGATTGCGTCGGTTAGGCGAATCGTGCTGCTGACGGAGTTCCGCAAGACCCGGATGCGTGAAGTGGAGCCGGCTCGGAGGGCGCTGCGACGATGCATCACGGAAGGGCACGCGGCCGAGAACACATCGGGGAGTGAGTAGATGGTCGAGCGCACTGATCGGCGGCAGCTTCGCGACAGGCGTGCGAGGGCGGGTCAACGTTGCAGGGGCAGTGCCGCGAGCAGCGTCGGATAGGTGGGCAGGCCGTCGAGTCCTGCCTGCGCGATGAGGCGCTGCACCGGTCGCGGGGTGGCGATCAACCGGAGGTCGACACCGGTCGTCCGCGCTCTCTCCCGACTTTCCACCAGCACCACGAGGCCCGCGGAGCACAGGAAGGTCACCTCGCTGAGGTCGACCAGCAGGAACCGCTGCGGATCGCACTGCGCGGTGATCCGTTCCGCCAGCTCAGCGGCCGCGACGGTGTCGACCTCGCCGGCCACTTCCAGGAGAGTGATCGTCGGTTCCCACCGTTTGATCGTTATTCGAAGCGGCTGCCCGGCCGGTTGCGGATCGGCGGGTCCGAAACCCGCCATATCCACCAACCCCCTTCACGGCGTTCACCGTCCCCGGTCCGAATGTCCCGTCGTGAAGTCTACCGCCCGGAAAATGATTTCCAGACTCGGAGTCGGTTGTCTTAGGCGCAATTTCCGAGTTCGACTCCGGTGTTGCGAATAAATGGATCGAGCGCCCCGGTGGAGAAGATTCCGGGACGCTCGGATCGGTCACGCGCGGGAACCGGTCAGCCGAAGTTGACGTCGGAACATGCGTAGAAGGCATTGCCGGTATCGGCGATGTCCCACACCGCGAAGATCATGTGCTTGCCGCTCTTGTCCGCGGGCATCGCGTCCGTGTGCGAGTATTCGAACGGTGGTTGCTCGCCGCCGTAGTCGATCGAGACGAACGGCTCGGATTCGAGCGCCGCCCTGGTCAGTGGCTGGTTCGGGTCCCACCCGTCCTTGGTGACGAAGTAGCGGAAGGAAGTCGTCGCGTGCGCCGCGGTGATCTTCCAGTTGAATTGGAAGTCCTCGCCCGCGGTCACATCGGTCGTCGGCCATTGGCCACCGCGCGGGTCGTCCAGTTCGGCGAAGGATCCGTTGCCGCCCGAGCACAGTTGGCCGTCCGCGGGGCCCGCGTTCGGGAATCCCTTCGGCCCTTCGACGCTCTGCGGTTCCCATTGGATCGCACCGCAGTCGGAGACGAGTCCTTGCGCGCACGCGTCCTGCCTGCTCGATGGGCTCTGCGTGAATCCGTGGCTCTGCGCGACGCCTGCCGTGAAGAACGGGATGGCGAGCGGCGTTATGCCGAGCAGCGCGACTCCGATCGCTTTTGGCACCTTGTTCGTGAGCATGGTACTCCTTCCCTTGCTCTGGAGGTGCCCTAAAAATTACGCGGCCACGTACGGGGAAAATAGCACCATTTCTCCTAATCCGTCATTTGCAGTTAACCGCAATCTGGTCTAGACCTTAATTGCCATGCGGGTGGGAGCCGTACGCCGATTGGGTGTGTCGCCGGATTGCGGACCAGGCGCACCGTGCGCACGCTTCACCCATGAGCGACCACGTCTATCGAGTAACGGAGATCGTCGGCAGTTCTCAGCAGGGCGTCGACGACGCGATACGCCAAGGCATCCACCGGGCTTCCGACACCCTCCGGGGGCTCGACTGGTTCGAAGTCACCGAGATCCGGGGGCACATCGAGGACGGCGCGCCTGCGCACTTTCAGGTGGGGATGAAGATCGGCTTCAAACTGGAGTCCTGACGCCCGGCCGGGCTACCGTGGCGGCGGGGTGAGCGCCCGGTGGCGGGAGTGCCGGGGACACGAGCGCCTTGGGGCGGGAACCGGGGACACGCCGAGACGTACGAAGCCCCGCCGGGCGTACCGACGGGGCTTCGTCTCGAGAGCGGATGACGGGATTCGAACCCGCGACCCTCACCTTGGCAAGGTGATGCGCTACCGCTGCGCTACATCCGCGTGCAGTTGTCGGAACCCGATGCTTGCGAACCGGTTTCCGTCTTGCTGTTGGATACCACTTTAACCCATGGTTCGGCCCGTGTTCGAAGGGGGGCGGCAGGGCCACGTTCGGAGGTACAAGCCGGGGTTCGGAGGTACAAGCCGGGGCGGACGTGCCCGACATCCGGTCCGCGCGGGCATCGGATTCAGGCGTTCGACGGCCCGGCGCGGACGAGGCTCACCCGCAGCAGCACGCGCTGTTCGCTCCGCATGGCCTCCCGGTAGCTCTCCCAGTCGTCGTGCTCCCCGCTGATCCGCCGGTAGTAGTCCTCCAGTAGCGGCAGCGCGTCGGGCAGTTCCACGATCTCCACCGTCCCCTCCACCTGGATCCAGCGCCCGAAGAACTCGTCCGGCAGCACGCAGAGCCACGCGTGGTCGCGGCGTCGCAGGTTGCGCACCTTCGCCGAGTCCGTGCTGGTGCTGATCACGACGCGTCCCTCGTCGTCGACCGTAGCGAGCACCGGAGACATCTGAGGCGTCCCGTCCGCCCGCAGCGTGGCGAGCACGGCGTGGTGCTGTCTGCGCACGACTCCGCGCGCCGTTTCCAGATCCATTCCGACTCCTTTCGGCAGTCGACAGGGCACCGACAGTGTGGCTGATCCCGGCGAGTTCGCGCGTCCGATCGGGCCATGCGGTCTGGTCGGATCGAACCGCGTGATCGACAATGTGGGTGGGCGCCGTGACTTTCACTCGCGGTTGGACGTGACCGGCGCGGTACTGTTCGGTCACCTCGGGTGATCGCACGGCTGCCTAGCCGGAGGACCTGGCCGGAGAACAAGGGAGCAGGCGAATCATGAACCGGGTGGTACGAGGTTCCGACGGACGGATGTGGACGCTCCGGGCGAACCTGGAGTGGTCCAACCCGATCGCGGGGGAGGACTTCGAACACGAGGTCAGCGGTGGGCCCGCGCCCGCCGTTCTGCTCGGCGGCACCCTGCTGTTCCTGGCGGTGCTGTTCGTCCTCTGGACCCCGGAAAGCGTCTACGTCCCGACCGCGCTGGTCCTCGCGCTCATCCTCGTGGCGCTGTTCTTCCCGGTGCGCTGGCTGGTGCGCAGGCCGTGGTCGGTGATCGCGGAGACGCCGGGAGCGGAAGAGGACCAAGGGCCGGAGCGCTGGGTCGGCGTCGTGCGCGGGATGCTGACCGCGCGCAAGGAGATGAGCGGTGTGGCGCGGAACATCGAGGTCTACGCCGAACCGGACGTCAACGGCACACTGCAGCCGACCGAGTGACGCACTCCCCGGGGCGCCCGATCCGGACCCGTCCGGTCGGCGGCCCGCCGATGTTCGGGAATTCGGGCACACTGGTGTCGTGCCGGAGCTTCCCGAGGTAGCGGCGTTGGCGCACCACCTGCGCGACCACGCGGTCGGACGCACCGTGGCGCGGATCGACGTCGCCTCGCTCAGCGTGCTCCGGACCGCCGACCCGCCGATCGGCGCGTTGCACGGGCGGGCGGTTACTGGCGCCGATCGCCACGGCAAGTACCTCGACCTCGACTGCGACGGCATCCACCTCGTCGTGCACCTGGCGAAGGCGGGCTGGCTGCGCTGGTCCGATGATCTCCCATCCGCCCCGCCGAAGCCGGGCAAGGGACCGATCGCGCTGCGCGTGCACCTGGGAGGGCCCGGTTTCGACCTCACGGAGGCGGGTACCAGGAAGAAGCTCTCGGCCTGGGTGGTCGCAGCACCGGACGAGGTTCCCGGGATCGCGAAGCTCGGCCAGGACGCGCTGCGGCTGGACCGGGCGTCCTTCGGCGCGATACTCGAAGGGCGCACCGAGCGGCTGAAGACGGTGTTGACCGAGCAGTCGCTGATCGCCGGAATCGGCAACGCCTACTCCGACGAGATCCTGCACCTGGCGAAGCTCTCCCCGTTCGCAACCGCGGGCAGGCTCGACGCCGATTCGGTGGACCGGTTGCACAGCGGCATCCTGGAGGTGCTCGGCGACGCGGTGGAGCGCTCCACCCGGCAGGACGCCGCCAGGCTCAAGGCCGAGAAGCGTTCGGGCATGCGAGTCCACGGCCGTACCGGACTGCCCTGCCCGGTGTGCGGAGATCCGGTGCGCGAGGTGTCCTACGCCGAACGTTCGCTGCAGTACTGCGCGATCTGCCAAACGGGTGGAAAACCGCTCGCGGACCGGCGGTTGTCCCGGTTGCTGAAGTAGGTCGCGGACCTGCGGTTCCGCCGTAGGCCCGGACGGTCCGCGCGCCCCGGTGCTCGTGACCCCGCCTGCGTCGGGCGGCATTCAAGCAGGCATGCGGGCCGGTTACTGCGAATGGCGGTACGGCCTGCCGCTCGGCGACGCTGATCGCACGCTGACCGTGCTGTTCTTGCTTCCGGAAGCGGCGAGGCGCGATCATTGCGGTGTGCCCGAGTTGTTGACCGAGCGGACGGTGCTGACCACGCTCGCAGCACTTGCCGTGCTCGGAATGTTCGTCATGCTGTGCCGAGCCCGCCGAGTCAGTACGTCGATGGAAGACGCGATGCTGCTCGCCCTGCACAGGGTGACCAGTGCCGCCCCCTACCTGCGGGAGGGGATGACGCAGGAGTCGGCGGACAAGGTCGCCCCACACCTTCGTGAGCTCCTCTCCTGCAAGGCGATCGGAGTGGTCGACGCGGAGGGAACGCTGCTGAGCTGGGACGGCGAGTGCAATCAGCACTACGCCGACCTGCGCGACCAGATAGAGCAGGCGCTCCGCAACGGCAAACGCGAGTACGTCGACCACGCGGACCTCGCCTGCGAGCAGCGCCCGTGCCCGATGCGGCACGCGGTGGTCGTGCCGCTGGAGGTCGAGGCCAAGAACCGCGGTGCGCTCGTGATCATCGCCGACGGCGACCGCAAGCGACTGCTGCGAGCGGCGGGCGAGGTGGGCAACCACATCTCGACGCAGCTGGAACTTGCCGAGCTGCAGGAGTCGAAGGAGCGGTTGGCTCGGGCCGAGGTTCGGGCCCTGCGCGCCCAGATATCGCCGCATTTCATCTACAACGCGCTGAACACGATCTCCGCGCAGATCCGCACCGACCCGGAGCAGGCGCGGGACCTGATCCAGGAGTTCGCGGACTTCACCCGGTACTCCTTCCGCAACAGCGGGCTCTACACCACGTTGGCCGACGAGATCCGCAACATCGACCGCTACCTGACCCTGGAGCGGGCGCGATTCGGGGCGGACCGGTTGAAGGTGCAGCTCAAGATCGCCCCCGAGGTGCTGCCGGTCGTGGTGCCGTTCCTGGCCCTGCAGCCGCTGGTGGAGAACGCCGTGCGGCACGGGCTGGCGAACAAGCCCGGTGGCGGGACGTTGTCGGTGGTTGCCGAGGACAACGGGACCGAGGCGCTGATCAGCGTGGATGACGACGGGGTGGGCATGGACCCGGAGCGGCTGGACGCCGAACTGGCCAACGCCCATCTCACGGGTGCGCACGTGGGGCTGGGCAACATCAACAATCGGATGCGCGCAACGTTCGGGAGCGATTACGCGCTCGTCGTGGAGACCGAGCAGGACGCGGGCATGAAGGTGATCATGCGGGTGCCGAAGTTCGCGCCGGGGGTGCGGCCGGTGCCGCCGCAGGCCGTGGACGAGCCCTCGGCGCAGTTCGAGGTCGAGGCCCAGCCGACCCGGTAACGTCGAGATATGAACGACAAAGGGCCGCAGAAGTTCACCGACGTGTTGAGCGACAAGCTCACTGCCAAACTGCCAGCCAAGCTGGCCGAACGGACCGAACGTGGGCCGGTGGTCGCCGTGGTCAGGCTCCACGGTGTCATCACGCCGACCCCGTCACCGGTCAGCCGCTCCACGATTTCCACGCAGACCATCGAGAGCGCGCTCGTGCGGGCCTTCGCCCACGAGCGGCTGTCGGCCGTGGTGCTCTCGATCAACTCGCCCGGTGGGGCGCCGACCCAATCGGCGCTGGTCGCCGACCGCATCCGCGAGCTGGCCGCGGATAAGAACGTGCCCGTGCTGGCCTTCTGTGAGGACGTCGCGGCGTCCGGCGGTTACTGGCTGGCGTGTGCCGGGGACGAGATCTACGCCCACCAGACCTCCATGGTGGGGTCGGTCGGCGTGGTCAGCGCGAGCTTCGGCCTGCACGGTCTGCTGGAGCGGCTCGGCGTGGAGCGCCGCGTGTACGCGGCCGGGGAGAACAAGGTCCGGCTCGACCCCTTCAGCCCGGAGAAGGAGGACGACGTGCGCTGGCTGAAGAACCTTCAGTCCCAGCTGCACGACCAGTTCACCGCCTGGGTTCGGAAGCGCAGGGGCGCCAAGCTGGACTCCGCCGATGTGGACCTGTTCACCGGCGAGGTGTGGACCGGTGCCAGGGCCGCGGAGCTGGGTCTCGTCGACGGTGTCGGCACGATGCGGGAGATCGTGCGCGGGCGGTTCCCGGACGCGCATATCGTCTCGGTGGAACCGCGCAAGCCGTTGTTGGCCAGGCTCGGGGTCGGCTCTTCCGCCGCGCGGTTCGGCGGTTCGCCCGCCGAATCGGTTCTGGGAGCTGTGAATGCGCTGGAACAGCGCGCGATGTGGTCCCGTTTCGGCCTGTGACCAGCGAGTCCACGTTCTCTCACGGGTGTTCGGCCTACGGTCGGCTCCGGTCGGCGGAGTGCGGTTCGGGCGGTTCGTCTCACCCCCGCGTGATCGACGTGTCCGAGAGCCCGTAGGTTGGGGGTTGACGTGACGCATTTCACCACGGCCGATTCCCGGTGGGGAGTGGTGTGAGTGGCTTCGGTGCGAAGATGGCTCGCGTGATCTTCCCGCCGAGCGTCACGTCGACCGCGGGCACGGTGCGGGATCGTTCATCCGCTGCCCGACAGCCGGAATCGTTCGTGGACAGTGCGCCTCCGGGCGCGGCAGGGTATGGCGTTAGATTGAGTACTGAAGAGCACGGTTCGGGTCTCGTCGTGCTGGCCGTCGACGATGAGATGGCCGGACTGGACGAGATGAAGTACATGCTCGGCAGCAATCCGCGCGTGGGGCGGGTGCTGACGGCGTTCGACGCGGCCGAGGCGCTGCGCCTGCTTCGTAGTGACGACCCCGAGCTTCGCGGGAACGGTGGCGGCGACTCCATCGTGGATGCCGTGTTCGCCGATGTCTCGATGCCGGGGCTCAGCGGGATGGAACTGGCCCGCGTGCTCACGGCGTTCAAACGTCCGCCCGCGCTGGTGTTCATCACCGGGCACGAGGAGAACGCGCTGGAGGCCTTCGAGGTCGGCGCGCTCGACTACATCATGAAGCCCGCGAACCCGGACCGGCTCGATCGGGCGCTGCGTTCGATCGAACGCACCAAGGCGGAGCAGAGCGCGCCGACCGTCGAACGCGAACTGCCCGCCATTCACCCTGGTGGGACCGGTACCGAGGACGAAGAGGTCATCCCGGTCGAGCTGGCGGGCACGACGAAGCTCGTGTCCCGCAAGTCGGTGCGATGGGTGGAGGCGCAGGGCGACTACGCCCGGCTGCACACCACGGAGGGTTCGCACCTGGTGCGGATTCCGCTCGCACAGCTGGAGGAGCGCTGGTCCGATGCGGGATTCATCCGCATCCACCGGTCGTTCCTGGTTTCACTGGCGCTGATCAGCGAGCTCCGCATGTCCTCGTCCGGGTATTCGGTGCTGCTCGGCGGTGGCGAGCCCAAGGAGCTGCCGGTCAGCAGGCGGCACACCCGCGAGCTCAAGGATCGGCTGGTCAAAGCTCCACGGCAGGGTTGGGAACAGTGACGGAACGCGGTGATCGGCGGTCCGCGCCACGCGCGTTCGGGGACCGATGAGCCCGGGGCCGGACAGCAGGTGGCCGGAGATCCGGGGCCGCGGTGTCGACTCCTCCCGCCGGCGACGGACCCGGGTCGTGCTGGCGAACCGCCGCAACGGCCCGCAGGTGACCAGAACCATCATGGAGCTGGAGGAGCAGACCAGCGTCGGTGAGGTTCTCGTCCGGCAGTTGATGAAGGCCCAGCTGCGGAGTTCGCTGCTCCTCGCGGGAGTGGTGGTCGTCGGACTCTGCGGTCTTCCCGCGCTGTTCTGGGCGGTGCCGGGACTCCGCGATGCCGCCATCTGGGGCGTCCGGGTGCCGTGGCTGCTGATGGGGGTCCTGCCGTACCCGTTCCTGGTGCTGGTCGGATACCTCAGCGCGCGGACGGCGGAGCGTCACGAGCGCGACTTCGTCCGCATGGTCGAGGAGTAGTGCGTATCCGGATGTTCGCCCGCTGCCGGGAACCCCGGTCGGCGCGGATCGGCGCCGCCGGGGGGCCGAACCGGTTCAGTCGATGGATTCTCGGTCCGCCGCTTGGCATGATCAGCACGGAGCATTGTTCGCGCGACCTGTTGGCTGGCACCACGAGATGGACTTGAGCGTCTGGGCGTTGGGCGGTGTCGCCGCGATCTCGCTCGCCACGCTGGCTATCGGGATCTGGGGTTCCCGCTCGGCGCGGACCACGTCGGACTTCCTGGCGGCCCGGCGAGCGGTCCGGGAGGAGCGGAACGCCGCCGCCATCTCCGGCGAGTACCTCTCCGCCGCATCGTTCCTGGGTATCGCCGGTCTGGTCCTCAAGGACGGCGTCGACGCGCTCTGGTACCCGATCGGCTTCGCAGCGGGCTACTTGGCGCTGATGCTGTTCGTCGCGGCGCCGCTGCGCCGTTCCGGCGTCTACACGCTGCCGGATTTCGCCGAGGCGCGGCTGGACTCGTTGCGGTTGCGGTGGTTGGCGACCGTCTGCGTGGTCCTGATCGGCTGGCTGTACCTGGTGCCGCAGTTGCAGGGTGCCGGAATGACGCTGTCGACGGTCAGTGGGCTGCCGTACTGGTCCGGGGTCGTCGGGGTCGCGGTGATCGTGCTGGCCAGCGTGCTCAGCGGTGGGATGCGCGCGGTGACCCTGGTGCAGGCGTTCCAGTACTGGGTGAAGCTGTTCGCCATCTCGCTGCCCGCGTTCGCGTTGTTCGTCGTTTTCCTGTCCGGGGATTCGTCGCACCGCAGGGGATTGGACGAGCCGGTCTCGCCGGTGTTCGAGCGGGACACGACAGTGCGGATCGAGACCGATGTACGGCTACGGGTGGGTGAACCCGTGTGGTTGAACGTCGTGGAAGGGTCCGGCGCGGCGCCGTTCGAGCGGGCGGGCACGGTCTACTTGCGGGCGGACGAGTACCCGGTGGCGGCCGGTGCCGAACTGCGATTCCCGGCGGGCGCTCCGGTGCCGGTGGTGTCGGGGGCGGAGCCGGACAATCTGTCGTGGCTGCGTCCGCAGGACGGTGGTTTGCGGGACGTGCTGGAGACGTATTCGCTGATTCTGGCGACGTTCTTGGGCACGATGGGGTTGCCGCACGTGCTGGTCCGGTTCTACGCCAATCCGAGCGGGCAGGGAGCGCGCCGCACGGTCCTCTACGTGTTGGCCCTGCTGGGCACCTTCTACCTGTTCCCGACCGTCTTCGGGTTGCTCTCGCGGTTCTACGTGCCGCGGCTGCTGGTCAACGGTGAGACGGACGCCGCCGTCCTGCTGCTGCCGGGCGCCATGCTGCAGGGTTGGCTCGGCGGGGCGCTGGGTGCGGTCACGGCCGCGGGGGCGTTCGCCGCGTTGTTGTCCACTTCGGCGGGATTGTTGATCAGCGTGGCCGGGGTGCTGTCCACGGACGTGTTCCGGGGCCGGGTGACCGATTTCCGGTTGGTGGCGGTGGTTGCGGCCGTGGTGCCGACCGCACTGGCGCTCGGCGTCGTCGGTACGGACATCTCCCGGGGAGTCGGGATCGCGTTCGCGATGGCGGCTTCCACGTTCTGCCCGATGCTGGTGCTCGGGGTGTGGTGGCGCGGTCTGACAGCGGTGGGTGCTGCCGCCGGGGTGTTGTCCGGTGGCGGTTCGGTGCTGGTCGCCGCGCTGTTGGGCAAGGCGCTGGAGGGGCATCCGGCGTGGTGGATCGGGTTGGTGCAACAGCCCGCGTTGGTGAGCGTGCCGTTGGCCTTCCTGGCGTCGGTGCTGGTCAGCCTGATCACCCGGGGTCAGGTTCCCACCGGGGTGTCGCGGGTGATGTTGCGGATGCACGCGCCCGACCGGTTGGGGTTCATCGAGGACAGCGCGGCGGGAGTGCCGGCGCCCGCCGAACGGCCGCAAGGGCGGCAGCAGGGCAAGCACCACCGGAGGTGACGAGTTTCGGGCAGGTGGAGCCCCCG
This sequence comes from Parasphingorhabdus pacifica, assembly GCF_054779195.1. Lineage (NCBI taxonomy): Bacteria > Pseudomonadati > Pseudomonadota > Alphaproteobacteria > Sphingomonadales > Sphingorhabdaceae > Parasphingorhabdus > Parasphingorhabdus pacifica. The sequence goes on along the minus strand of NZ_BAAGYS010000007.1, from coordinate 134,603 downwards.
GGCGGTGACGTCACGCTGACGGTCGCTCGTGCCGACGACACCCGAACGGCTCGTCAGTAGGCCTTCCGCGAGTGAATCTTCACCCGATTGATACCTCTTGACTCCGTTCAGGTCTTCCGCTGGTGATCGAATGCTACGTAGCGTGCTGTGGATGTGCCAGTCGGTGCCATGATCAAGACGTCGTGGCACCCCTTGACTCCCAGGAGGAGAACCCGTGAGCACTTCGGGCCATACCGGGTCGGCCGGGCCCGGTATCGATGCCGAAACGTGGGCGTCCGCCCAGAGCAGCCCTGAATTCGCCAACCTCCGCCGCCGGTTGCGCAACTTCGTCTTTCCGGTATCCGCGCTGTTCCTGGCCTGGTACTTGGTGTACGTGCTGCTCGCCGACTACGCGCACGGATTCATGAGCACCAAGCTCGTCGGCAACATCAACGTGGGACTGGTGTTCGGTCTGCTGCAGTTCGTTTCGACCTTCGCGATCACCGCCCTCTACGTGCGATACGCGAACCGCCACCTCGACCCGGTCGCCGAGCAGATCAGGGAACGAGTCGAAGGAGGAGACCGGTGATCACCGCACTGTCCCCGCTCGCGCAGACGGACGTCAGCCAGAACCGATGGCTCAACATCGGAATCTTCGCGGTCTTCGTCGCGATCACGCTGGTCATCGTGGTGCGCGCCAGCAAGAACACCAAGACGGCATCGGACTACTACGCCGCGGGGCGCGCGTTCAGCGGCCCGCAGAACGGCATCGCGATCTCCGGTGACTACCTCTCGGCGGCCTCGTTCCTCGGTATCGCGGGTGCCATCGCGGTGTACGGCTACGACGGCTTCCTCTACTCCATCGGCTTCCTGGTCGCGTGGCTCGTGGCCCTGTTGCTGGTCGCGGAGCTGCTGCGGAACACCGGCCGCTACACGATGGCCGACGTGCTCAGCTTCCGGATGCGGGAGCGACCCGTGCGCACGGCCGCGTCGCTGTCCACCCTGGCGGTGTCGTTCTTCTACCTGCTGGCCCAGATGGCCGGTGCGGGCGGCCTGATCGCACTGCTGCTCGGCATCACCGACCGGACCGGCCAGTCCCTGGTCATCGCGGTCGTCGGTGCGCTGATGATCGTGTACGTGCTGATCGGCGGCATGCGGGGCACCACCTGGGTACAGATCATCAAGGCGGCCCTGCTGATTGCGGGTGCCTTCGTCATGACCGTCTGGGTGCTGGCCAACTTCGGCTTCAACCTCTCCGGTTTGATGGGTGCGGCCGTCGACCGGGCGGGTGCCGGTGGCGAGGAACTGCTGAATCCGGGCGCGAAGTACGGTGAAAGCGCCATGAGCAGGCTCGACTTCCTGTCCCTCGGCATCGCGCTCGTGCTGGGAACCGCAGGTCTGCCGCACGTGCTGATGCGGTTCTACACGGTCCCCACGGCCAAGGAGGCCCGCCGTTCGGTGGTGTGGGCGATCGCGCTGATCGGCCTGTTCTACCTGTTCACGCTGGTGCTCGGGTACGGCGCTGCCGCGATGGTCGGACCGGACGTGATCCAGAACGCTCCGGGCGGGGTCAACTCGGCGGCACCCCTGCTGGCCTTCCACCTCGGTGGTCCGCTGCTCCTCGGATTCATCTCCGCGGTCGCGTTCGCGACCATCCTGGCGGTGGTCGCCGGTTTGACGATCACCGCGTCGGCTTCGTTCGCGCACGACATCTACGCCAACGTCATCAAGAAGGGCGAGAGCGACGACAAGCAGGCGGAGGTCCGGGTCGCCCGCATCACCGTGGTGGTGATCGGAGTCGTCTCGATCTTCGGTGGTATCGCCGCCAACGGGCAGAACGTCGCCTTCCTGGTGGCGTTGGCGTTCGCCGTCGCGGCGTCGGCGAACCTGCCGACCCTGCTGTACTCGCTGTTCTGGCGGAGGTTCAACACCGCAGGCGCGCTGTGGAGCATCTACGGCGGTCTGACCGTGACGATCGTGCTGATCGCGCTGTCCCCGGCCGTGTCCGGCAACGAGGACGCGATGTTCCCCTCGCTGGACTTCGACCTGTTCCCGCTGCAGAACCCGGGCCTGGTTTCGATTCCGCTGTCGTTCCTGCTGGGCTACCTCGGCACGGTCTTCAGCAAGGAGCCGTTCAACCAGCAGAAGTTCGCCGAGATGGAGGTGCGGTCGCTGACCGGCGCAGGCGCCGAGAAGGCGACCACCGAGCACTGACATCGCCCGTGGGCGCGGCGGCCCGTCCGGCAGTGCGCCGGGCGGGCCGCCTTCGTTCCGCAGGGCTGTTCCGGGGCGGTTCCGAGGCTCCACCGTGGCTGTTCCGGAAGGATGTCGAGGAGCCCTCACCCCACTGCCACGTCGCCCGTGGCAGCATCGTGGTGTGACTACTCCGATGCATGGACAGGTACCGGGCAAGCAGCCGGAGGAACTCCCCTCCGAGGTGCCCGGTGCGGGCAGCGCACTCCTCGATGTCCGGGAGGCGAACGAGTGGGCGGCGGGACACGCCCCGGGTGCCGTGCACATCCCGATGAGCGAGATCCCGGAGCGCCTCGACGAGGTGCCCGAGGCGGATGAGCTGTTCGTCGTGTGCCGGTCCGGTGGTCGCTCGTCGAAGGTGACCGCCTACCTCAACGCCAACGGATGGGACGCGGTCAACGTCGAGCGCGGTATGAACGGCTGGTCCGCGTCGGGCCGTCCGGTGGTCAACGACGATCCCGACACCGAGCCGTACGTGCTGTGACCACACCCCCGCCCGGGCCCAGGAAGTCGGTGGGGTGGGTCGCCACTCCACCGGGCGGAACCCGCGCGCGTCGGCGCCCCCGCCCTCCCCGCCGGTACACCGGTCCGCCGTCGTATCCCGCGGTGCCCCGCTGGGGCTTCCCGCTGCTGGCGTGGCGCTGGCCGCTGGCGCTGCCGAACCGGCCGAAGGCCGACCCGGTCGAGCGCGTCGAGGTGCTGACGCCGGCCACGATCTCGGTTCTCTGGCTGACCGCCGGACTGGCCGGACTGGCCGCCGTCGGCGAAGCCTGGCGCTACGTGCTGCTGCTCATCAGCCGGGAAGCGGCGTTGCCCGCGCTGCCGTTGTCGATCTCCGACGCGCTGGTCACGACCGCGGGAAGCCTGACCTGGTTGGTCGGGCTGGTGGCGGCAGTGTTCGTCGTGCTCTGGTTCGTGCGAGCGCGGGAGGCTTCCGCGGAACGCATCGGAGTTCGGAACGCGCGCCCGCACTGGCAGGTGATCGTCGGCGCCTTCGTACCCGGCCTGAACCTCGTCGTGCCGGGATCGGCGGTCGCCGAACTCGAACACGCCGTGCTGATCGGGGAGGGTGCGCGCGGCGAAGGCCGTCCCATCCCGTCCCGCCTGGTGATCGTGTGGTGGGCCTCCTGGGCGGTGTGCCTGCTGTCGGGCTGGCTGGCGCTGGTCTGGGGCTTCCGGGACGGGGTGCAGGCGCTGGCCGACGGCGTGGTGATGCACTTGGTCAACGACGTGGCGGTGGTCGTGCTCGCCGTGTCGAGCATCCGGCTGGTCAAGTACCTGGCCCGGCTGCTGGTCCCGCTCGACCCGACCGAGCTGACCCGCTCGAGGGTGCTCGAGGTGCGGAACGCCCCGCGTCCACCGCGCGCCGACCGGCCTTCCGGGGCGCCGCGCTGACCCGGCAGCACAGCTGACACCCGCAGCACAGCTGAAACCCGCAGCACAGCTGAAACCCGCCGGGGCTCCCGGCACCCGGTGGGGTGGGGCGGAAGTGCGACGAATCCCACTGCCGAACAGGCCGCACGCCGCGGGGACCGGCCGGGGAACGCACGCATAATGGCCGCGTGACCCCGGCTATCGTCGCGCACCGGGGGGCCTCGGCCCACCACGCGGAGCACACGCTCGGTGCGTACCTGGCAGCTGTAGAACAAGGGGCCGATGCCGTCGAGTGCGATGTCCGGGTGAGCCGCGACGGTCACCTGGTGTGTTTGCACGATCGGCGGATCGACCGGACCTCCACCGGCCGGGGCGTGGTCAGCACGATGACCGTCCCGGCGATGTCCGCCTTCGACTTCGGCGCGTGGCATCGGCCGCTGCCCGAGAAGGCGGACGAGCTGATCCGGTCTCCCGGCATCCGGCAGCACGCGCCTCGGCGCCCTGAGCACGGCCTGCTCACCCTCGACGCGCTGCTCGGCGTGCTCGCCGACCAGTCTCGTCCGATCCGCCTGTTCGTGGAGACGAAGCATCCGGTCCGGTACGGCGGGCTGGTCGAGGCGAAGCTGGTCGCCCTGCTCGCCCGCCACGGGTTGGCCGCACCCACCGACAAGCCGAACTCGCCGGTGGTGATGATGTCGTTCTCCTCCTCGGCCGTGCGCCGCGTTCGTGCGGCCGCGCCCCGGCTCCCGACCGTGCAGCTGTTCGACCGGTTCGGCAAGGTGGGCCGATCGGGAGCGCTGCCCCCGTGGGCCGATCACGCGGGCCCCGACATCCGGCTTCTCCGCGAGGATCCCGGGTACGTGGCGCGCGCGGCCGAGCACGGGCACGAGACCTACTGCTGGACGGTGGATGCGGCCGGGGACGTGGACGTGTGCGAGCGCGCGGGCGTGCAGCACGTGGCCACGAACCTCCCCGAGGCCACCCGGGCGCATCTCGCGTGCCCGCGGTTTCCGGACGGCGCTGGACGCGAGCTACACACGGCGGCATGAAAATCCTTCCGCCCGGGTAGCCGCTTCGGCCCCGCCGGATCATTCCGCTCCTCAACTCCGATAACGTCGGTGTTTCCGCAGTCACAGCGAGCGAGGAGAGGTCGGAGTGGCCAAGCGAAACGCCGCCGGTAGCCAGGGTCAACGCGCCGAGGGTGAGGTAGGGCCACGGCAGCCCTGTCCGTGCGGATCGGGCAAGCGGTACAAGGCTTGCCACGGCCGTGCGGGTGGTGCTGCGAACGTCATCGTCACCAGGCCGTTCGAGGGGCTCGCCGCCGAGTGCGAGTTGGTCGCGCTCCGCGAGTTCGTGCCTTCGGCCACCGTGAAGCTGCCGCTGCGCGAAGGCCCCGAGGTCACGTTGGCGACCGTGTTGCCGATGGCGGCGGCCGCGATGGTGCGCAACGACGGTGCGGCCTTCGTCGGGCTGCAGGTGCAGACGCGGTCCGGGGACATCAGTCGCGATCTGGCGCGTGCCGTCGAATGGGTGCGGGAAGCCGAACCGGGCACCTCGTTGCCGGTCGTGGGACCGGAGACGGCCGGGACGGGTGAGGTACCCGTGCGCCTGCAGGATCTGGTCGACCCCGATGCCGAGCTCGACCCCGAGCTGCACGAGGACTTCTCCTGGTGGGTCCCCGGGGACACCGAACCGACCGGCGAGGTGGCGCTGTCCCTGGAACGGGCGAACGAGGCGATCATGCCGACCCAGCGCCTGGAGGCGGCGGGCGTGCGGTCCGCGTACTGGGTGGACGCGGGCGAGAAAGCCCACCTGCGGTGGGTGCGGCCAGAACCGGAGGAGAAGCTGCTGGCGGCGATGGCACGGCTTTCCGGGCGCGGGGAGCTGGCGTTGGACGAGGACAGCCGGTTCGTCGGTTCGTTCCGCGCCCACGGTCTGCTGGTGCCGGTCTGGGACCTGGATCGGGAGAAGCACGCGCGCGAGTGGGAGGAACCCGCCGCCGCGCTGGGCGCCCGGCTGGGTACGGCGCTGGATTCGTTGGAGTCCGAACCGCTCGACGCCGCCGAACGGCGAGTGCTGGACGGTCTGCGCGGCCGCCAGATCACGGTGCGCTGAGAAGCGGCCTGCCGGCCTGCCCTGACCTGCTGCCCTGCCCTGACCTGCTGCCCTGCCCTGACCTGCTGCCCTGGCCGCACCTGCTGACTGGCCGGCAGGCCGAGTGACCGCACCTGCTGGGCTGATCGGGTGATCATTTCGCGCGGTGGCAACCGAACGGTGCTCGCGAGCGTGTGCGTCGTGGTGATGTGCACGCGGAGGGAGTCCAGCGGTGACCGCACAACTGCCCGCAGTACCGGTCTCCAGCGAATCGGGGATCGGTAGCTGGTCGGGGCAGGTGCGCCAGGGGGACATGGCAACGACGGAAGACGATTTCGCGGAGTTCGTCCGCGTAGCCCTTCCGGGGCTGATGCGTTATGGACATGCCCTGACGGGCAACCCGCACGACGCGGCCGATCTCGTCCAGACCGTTCTGGAGAAGGTCGGTGCCCGCTGGTCGAAGGTCAGCGGCAACTGCGAGGATCCTCGCGCCTACGTGCGCAAGGCGATGGCGAACACCCACGTCAGTCGCTGGCGCCGAACCCGGCGAGAAACCCTCATCGCCGATTTTCCGGACGTTCCGGCGATTCAGCAGCGCGACCGACTGGAGAGCGAACCGCTGTGGAAGGCGCTGCGGGACCTCCCGGCGAGGCAACGAGCCGTGGTCGTCCTGCGTTACTACGAGGAACTGTCCGAGGCAGAGATCGCTGACACCCTCGGAGTGAGTTGCGGAACGGTGAAGAGCCAGAGCAGCAAGGCGCTGGCCACGTTGCGCAAGCGGCTCGGGCCGTTGGCCGAAGCGGGTGACGTGTGATGGATCTCGAGGAGGAGCTGCGGCGCGTTCTGCGGGACGAGGAGCTCGACATCTCCGTGCGCACGGGTGCGGAGTGGTCGATGGTGGCCGGGGCTCGGCGTCGGCGGCACCATCGGAACGCGATGGCCGCGGTCAGCGGTGTGCTCACCGCTTCGTTGTTCGTGGGAGGCGGTGTCGCACTGGTTGGTCACGAGACGAGCGGGCGGCTTCCCCCGGCCGCGCCACCCGTGGTGACCAGCACCACCGAAACCAGCGAACCGAGTGACGAGGTGCGGACGACTTCGCTGCACCCGCCGGGGAGAGGGCACGCTCCCGACGACTACCAGCCGCCGCCGAAGCCGCGCATCGACGAGGAATCGGAGACCGAGCGGCCGTCGATCCTGCGCGAACCGACCTCGTCCGAACCCGAGCCCACGTCGTCCACGTCGCCGACCAGCTCGTCCGTGCCGGAAGAGACCTCGCAGGCCGCACCCACGTCATCGGCGACGGCCGAGAAGTCGGCGGTTCCCTCGAGCTGAGCGCGCGTCGACCCGCACGGGTGGAGGAGGACCGGCCGCGAGTCGACCGGCCACCCGCGTGCGAACGTCGTGCCCAACGTCGGTGCGCCCGAAACGCTCAGATGGAGCCGCCGGCGGCCTTGGGCGCGGTGTGGTCGTCGCCGTCGTCGCCGACGTCCTCACGTGCCAGGAAGTTCTCGACATCGAACAGGTTGCCCTTGGCCCGGTCGACGACCGCGAGCAGGGTGGACATCTGGGAGACCTCTTCGACCTGCTCCTTGAGGAACCACTGCAGGAACTGCTCGCCGAGGTAGTCGCCTTCCTCGCGTGCGGTCCTGGCCAGCGTGACGATCTCCTCCGTGACCTCGCGTTCCTGCTCGAGGGCAAGGGCGACGAGCTCCCGGGTCTCGCTGAACTCGTTGCGGACCTCTTCGATGCTCGGGATCGTCACCTTGATGTCGTTGTCCAGCAGGTACTGGACGATCATCATGGCGTGGTTGCGCTCTTCACGAGCCTGGCCGTAGAAGTGCGATGCCAACTGGGGCAGGTCCTCGTTGTCGAACCACACTGCGACGGCGATGTACTGCTGCGCGGCGGTGAGCTCGTTGCGCACCTGGTCCTGCAGCAGCTGGTGGAACTTGGATTCCTTGGGGCGAATGTTCTTCGCGGTGACAGCCATGTCTTCAATATACGAGTAAATTGATCCGGACGCATTTATGGGTGTGTCGCGCGGCCGGTATTCAAGCCTTTCTTAGGCGTCCTTCACCTTTCTTTTGGTTAGGCATCCCTAAGCATTTTTTGGGTACCCTGAATTAGGTGAGGGTTGCTTTTGTAATCGGCCATCCATGCTGGTCATGGTGCTGATGTTTTGTCTGGTTCGAGTGAAGCGCGCGCGTTTCACGTGACCCCGGACGCAGGTGACCAATGCGCCCGAGTCGCGATGATCGACTATTGTGAGATGGGTCAAGCGGGCGACCTGGCGCGTTGGGATGAACCTCGGCGGGCTCGTATTTCCGGTAGGTGAGATCCGCGGCGCGCGAGCCGGGATTCAGACCGTTTCCCGCGTGATCGGGCACGACATGCATCGAGGTCCTCCTCGGCCCGACCCGAGTTCGGAGCCGCTGATCCGGAGCACCTCGACCCCGGCTTCCTCCAACCGGGCGTTGGTCTCCACGTTGCGCTCGTAGGCCACGACCACCCCGGGAGCCAGCGCCAGCGTGTTGTTGCCGTCCTCCCACTGCTCGCGCTCGGCGGTCACCGGATCCAGTCCGGTGTCGACGACGCGGAGATGGTCGATGCCCATTGCGTGGGCTGCCGCACCGAGGAACGGTTCCGGTCCGGAAACGGCCAGGTCGCCCTCCGCCGGACGCAACGAGTACGCCGTCAACGAATGCTGGATCGCCGGATACATCACGACCGCATCCCGGTCGACCATCGTGCACACGGTGTCCAGGTGCATCGAAGCCCGTTCCTGCGCTATCGGCACCGCCAGCACCGTGTGCGCGAGGTCGTCGGCGAACATCGACCGGGCCAAGGCCTCCACGCCGGCGGGTGAGGTCCGCTCGCCGACTCCCACCGCCACCACACCGGGGGCCAGCACGAGGACGTCGCCGCCTTCGACCGGAGCCGAATGCTCGCCGTAAACGCGGGCGGACTTCGAGAAGCGGGGGTGGTACGCGTAGATCAGGTCGGTGAGGGCGGACTCGCGACGGCGGGCGGGCATCGCGAGCGCCGCTACCGCCACCCGGTCGCCGACCCACACCGACGAGTCCCGAGTGAACAGCGCGTTCGGCAGCGGGTCGAGGACGAATTCGTGCGGGTGGCGCATCCGGCGGACCAACGAATGCCCTTCGGAAGCGGGCAGCTCCTCGAACGTCATCCCGGCGACGAGGATCTCGGCGAGTGTCTTCTCGTCCATGCCGGAGAGGTGCGAGCGCAGGGAGTCGGCGACTTCGGTGCCCAGCCTGCGCTCGTCGATGGCGGTGAGCATCGCCGCCGTCCGGGCGCGGGGGTCGCCGAGGGTCTCGATAAGCAGGTCGTCGAGCAACAGCACCTCGACACCTCGGGAGCGCAGCACCTCGGCGAACGCGTCGTGCTCGTCCTTCGCGCGGTCGACCCACGGGATCGCGTCGAACAGCAGCTGGTCGCTGTTGCGCGGGGTGAGCCGCTTGAGTTCGTTGCCCGGGCGGTGCATGAGAACCGCGTGCAGCGGTCCGACCTCGTTCTCCACGTGTGGTTGGTTCACGCTGCCGGAGCCTAGCCGCGACAATCGAATCTCACCGCCTTGGCGCGGAGATTCGATCGATCATTAACCAAGCTGGGGTGAGGAATGCGGTTCGTTGCGCTTCAAGGCAGCCAGGAAACGTGCCCGCGCAAGAGTGCGTAACCGACGAAGGCCACCACATCGATCACGGCGTGGCCGACGACCAGCGCCCACAACCGGTTGGTGCGCTGCCAGACCCGCCCGAACACGAGGCCCATCACGACGTTCCCCACGAACCCGCCGAAGCCCTGGTAGAGGTGGTAGCCACCGCGCAGCACCGCGGAGAACCACAGAGCCCGGTTCTCCGACCACCCGAGCTGTCGCAACCGGGTCAGCAGATAGGCGACCACCAGGACTTCCTCGGCGAAGGAGTTGCCGACCGCCGACAGCGTCAGCACCGGTGCCCGCCACCACGCCGCATCCAACGTGGACGGTTGCACCGACAGGCTCAACCCGAGCGCGTGCGCCACCAGGTACAGGCCCAGCCCCGGGATACCGATGAGCGCGGCCAACCCCATTCCGCCCAACGCGTCCCGCCACGGGCGGGAACGGTCGAGGCCCACCCGCCACAGGGCGATCCCGCCACGCCAGAGCAGGTAAGCGCCCAGCAGCCCCCACGCGAACAGCCGGCCCGCGTTGACCAACTGCTGCGCCAGGTCCAGCAGCCCGAGTTCGGCCTGCGGCGCGTTGATCGCCACCGACTGGTCGGCCAGCGGGTCCGGCCGCATCAACGCGTCGAGCAGCGAAAGCAGGCTCTGCAACGCGGTCATGCCCAGCGTCACCGCGAACACGATGGCCAGCTCGATGCGGATGGCCCTGCGGTCGGCAGGACCTGCCGGGGCGAACGGGAGTTCGGGGCGAGCCGGGGCCAACCACGCGCGCAGGAAGCTCACCCGGCGAACGTTACCCGCGTGCGGACGACGACCGACCGAGGCACCCGCTCGTCGACGAACGTCGCGGTGACCGGCCGGGACGCTCCCGCGAAGTCACGCCGCGACCGGCCGCGAAGTCACGCGGAAGGTTCGAGCACCGTCCGGCCGCCCATGAACGGCTGCAACGCTTCGGGCACCCGCACCGAGCCGTCGGCCTGCTGGTGGTTCTCCAGGATCGCGACGATCCATCGAGTGGTGGCCAGCGTGCCGTTGAGCGTCGCCGCGAAGCGGGTCGGCCCGTCACCGTCCCGGTAGCGGGTGTTCAGCCGCCTGGCCTGGAACGTCGTGCAGTTGGACGTCGAGGTCAGCTCGCGGTAGGCCTGCTGGGTGGGCACCCACGCCTCGCAGTCGAACTTGCGGGACGCGCTCGCGCCCAGGTCCCCCGCCGCGGTATCGATCACCCGGTAGGGCACCTCGATCTTGGCGAGCATCTCCTCTTCCCAGGCGAGCAGTCGCTCGTGCTCCGAGCGGGAGTCCTCCTCGCGGCAGTACACGAACATCTCCAGCTTGTTGAACTGGTGCACGCGGATGATCCCGCGCGTGTCCTTGCCGTAGGAACCGGCTTCCCGGCGGAAGCACGTGGACCAGCCCGCGTAGCGCAGCGGCCGCTCGGCGACGTCGACGATCTCGCCGGAGTGATAGCCGGCCAGCGGCACCTCCGAGGTCCCCACCAGGTAGAGGTCGTCCTCCTCCAGGCGGTACACCTCGCTGGAGTGCGCCCCGAGGAAGCCGGTGCCCTCCATGATCTCCGGGCGCACCAGAACCGGCGGGACCACCAGGGTGAATCCGGCCGCCGTGGCCTGCGCCGCCGCCATGTTCAGCAGGGCGAGTTCCAGCTGGGCGCCGATGCCGGTGAGGAAGTAGAAGCGCGCGCCGGAGACCTTCGCGCCACGCTCCATGTCGAACGCACCCAGCCCGAGTCCGAGCTCCAGGTGGTCCTTCGGTTCGAAGTCGAATCCGACGGGAGCACCGACGTGCTTGAGCACCACGTAGTCGTCCTCGCCACCCGGCGGTGTTTCGGGCGCGATGACGTTCGACACCTTCAGCTGGGTCGTCTGCAGCTCCTCGTCGGCGGCGGACTGCTCGGCCTCGGCCTCCTTGACCTGCGCCGCCAGTCCCTTGGCCTTGGCGAGCAGCTCGTCGCGCTCGTCACCCTGCGCCTTGCCGACCTGCTTGCCGAGCTGCTTCTGCTCCGCGCGCAGCGTGTCGGCGCGGGAGACCGCCGACCTGCGACGCTCGTCGGCGGACAGCAGCGCATCCACCAGGGAGGCGTCCTCTCCCCGGGCTCGCTGCGAAGCACGTACGGCTTCCGGATCCTCGCGTAGCGTCTTCAGGTCGATCACGGCTGGTCAGCCTAGCGGGCGGTCCCGCCGTGCGCGGTGTGGGGTATGCCCGCGCCCGGCACCACCCGCCCGGCGCCGGAATCCGGGGCCGAGGACTCCGCGCGAGCCGAACCGCCGGACTCCGGTGGTGACCGCCGGGGTCAGGAGCCGGGAATGCGGTGCGGGACGAATGCGGCGCCGTCGTCGGTGATCAAGCCGGGGGTTTCCCGGATGCCGAGCCCGGCGGCGGAATCGCCCACGACCCACGCCCCCAGCGCGGGGCGCATCCCGTCGAACTGGGGCAGCGGATCGAAGGCCTGGTAGACGAATCCCTCGTGCCCGTACACGCCGCCGGTCTCGGTTTCCCAGCCGGGAGCGACGACGGCGATGTTGCTGCCCTCCCTGCCCAGCCGCGGTTTGCGGACGTACTCGGTCAGCAGCCCGGGCTGATCCAGGAACGTGGGCAGCAGGTTCGGGTGCCCCGGGTACATCTCCCACAGGACCGCCAGCAGTGCCTTGTTCGACAGCAGCATCTTCCACAGCGGTTCGATCCACTGGGTCTTGGGCAGTGAGTTGATCGCGTGCTCGCCGAAGGTGTCGTCGACCATCCACTCCCACGGATAGATCTTGACCACCGACTGCATCGGTGCCTCTTCGAGATCGACGAACCGCTCCAGCAGGCTGTCCCAGCCGATCTCCTCGATGGCCAGTCCCACCGTGTCGATCCCGGCTTCGGCCGCGGTCTCCTGCAGGTAGGCGGACGTGATGTTGTCCTCGCCGCTGGTGTCGGCCCCGGACCAGGTGAAGTGCACGTCGTTGGTGGCGAGCTGCTCGCTGATCTCCGACCAGCGCTCGACGAGCTGCTCGTGGATCGAGTTCCACTGGTCGTCGCCCTCGTGGCACTCGGTCATCCAGTGCCACTGCACGACCGCCGCTTCCAGCAGCGAAGTGGGCGTGTCGGCGTTGTACTCCAGCAGCTTCGCCGGTCCCGAACCGTCGTAGCGCAGGTCGAAGCGCCCGTAGAGGTGCGGATCGTTGCGCTGCCACGACTCGGCGATGTGCGGCCACACCCACTCGGGAATCCCGAAGTCCTTGTAGCGCTCCGAGAGGATCACGTTGTCGACGGCTTCCAGGCACATCGACTGGAGCAGTTCCACGTCGGCTTCCAGCGAGAGCACCTCGTCGAGGTTGAACTCGTAGTGCGCCGACTCGTTCCAGTACGGCTGCTGCGAGCCGTCCGCCGCACGTGCCGGGCTACCGAACACCAGGCCGAGTTCCTCGACCTTGCTCCGCCAGTCCGGCCTGCGCTGTCCAGTTCTGCGCCGCACTCGTGCTCAGCTCCCGCTGCCGCTCTTGTTGCCGATGCCGAAGCCGCCGCGCTGCACGGTGGCCCCCTTGGAGTTCTTGATGGTGGCGTTGGAAGGCTTGTTGAAACTGGGGTTCGACACCGTCGATCCGGGCGTCGGTGCCGGTGCACCGGGAGATGTGTAGCCGTAGCGGTACTGGTTGTATCCGCCGACGCCACCGCCCGGCAGGAAGAACGGCATGAAGAACATGCCGCCATTGGTGTAGCCGCCGTTCTCCTCGACGTACTCCTCGTCGCAGAGGTTCTCTTCCTTCGCCACGGCGTTCCCGCCCTGCTCGGCAGCGCAGTACTGGCTGACGGCGTTCTTCTCGGCGCTGTAGGCGGAGCCGGAGTAGAACGCGGCGACCAGCGCCACCACCCCGACGCTGACACCACCGCCCACCATCACGCGGCGACGCTTCTCCGTCTTGCGCTCGGCCTCGGCCAGCTTCTCTTCCTGGCGCTTCTCGGCCGCGATGCGCGCCCGATGCTCGGCCAGCGTGGGTTCCCGCGGCGTCGTGGTGTCCGCGTCCTGGAACCGCATGCGGCCCGGCTGTTCGCCGGTGTCGCCGGACTGTTCGCCGGTGTTCTCGCCGGATTCCTGCGGTTCGTCACCGTTGGCCGGCGGCTTGTTGCCATCACTCATGTGCCCACTCCCAGCCGCAACACTACATTCGCGACCATTCAACCCGCGTAGAGCGTCGTTGTGACGTTACGAAGCCGGTATCGGTTCCGAATCGAGATGGTGCGGCGGGCAATTCGTTGGTCGACAAGGCATCATGAGAACGATGTCCAGCGACCCAGCCCCCGGCCGGACCCGGAAGAAACTGAACACCCGGCTCGTGATGATCTCCGCCGCCATTGGCGCGTTGCTCGTCCTGCTGGTCAGCGCCCTGCTGAACTGGCCAACGGGTGGAGACGGTTCCGGCGCGGGCGGCCCCGGTGGCGAGGGTGCCGCACCCGCGCCGCCGCCGGTCTTCGAAGCCAAGGCCGGGGACTGCCTGAACTGGACGCAGGCGGACGCGGCCGACATCGAACAGGCCCGCTGCAACTCCCCGCACTTGTTCGAGGTCACGGGGCGTGCCGATCTGGGCCCCGAGTTCGCGGGGGAAGCGCCGTACCCCGCCAGCGAGCAGTGGCAGGAACTCAAGCAGGAGCACTGCACCGGAGTGGCGCGGGAATACCTCCAGGGCGGGTTCGATCCGAACGGCCGGTTCAGTGTCGGCGCCTTCACCCCGAGCGAGGAAGGCTGGAACTCCGGCGACCGCGAGCTGCACTGCGGCCTGCAGCAGCCGGGGCCGTCCGGCAAGCTCTACCGCTTCGAGGACCGGGTTGCCAACCTCGACCAGTCCGACGTCTACCAGGTCGGCAAGTGCTTGGGCATCAACGGCACGGCCGTGTGGGAGCCGGTCCGGTGCACCGAGCCGCATTCGGTGGAGATCACCGGTCTGGTCGACCTCGGTGCGCAGTTCCCCGACGGGTACCCGGCGGAGGAGGATCAGGACAACTTCCTGGCTACCCGCTGCGGTGAACTGACCGCCGAGTTCGCGGGGAGCCCAACGGCCGTGGAGGAGAAGGGCCTGGTCGCGTACTGGGACACCGTTCCCCCCGAGAGCTGGGAGGCCGGTTCGCACAAGGTGAACTGCAAGGTCAGCGCGCAGCTGCCGGACGGCAGCGGGCTCGCGCCGGTCACCGGCAGCGTCAAGGGCGAGGTGCGGGTCGGCGAGGAACCCGCTCCGGAGATCAGCGACACCGTCTCCCCTGGAGCACCTGCCGACAACCCGCGCTGACCGGGTGGAGCCGGCTCGGGCGGGAAGGTAGCGACCGCACGGGGCGTTTCGGGTAGAACGGGCACAGCCGCGTTCAAGTCAGGAGTGCCAATGCCGGTCGAGATGACCAGGACCCGTTTCGAGGAACTCGTCGCCGATGCCCTGGATCTGCTGCCCGCGAAGTTCGCGTCGGCCATGAACAACGTGGTCGTGCTCATCGAGGACCGCGACCCCACCGACCCGAGCCTGCTCGGGCTCTACGAGGGCATCGCGCTGACCGAACGCGACAGCGACTACGCGGGCGTGCTGCCCGACCGGATCTTCCTGTACCGGGAAGCGCTGCTGGAGATGTGCGGCAGCGAGCAGCAGGTGGTCGACGAGGTCGCGGTGACGGTGCTGCACGAGATCGCGCACCACTTCGGCATCGACGACGAGACCCTGCACACCTTGGGCTGGGGTTGATCCCTCGCCTGACGCCGGGCCGAGACCGGCCCCGGGCTGGTGATCAGCCGAGCGACTTCGGGCCGGCTTCGGGGACGAGGCCGTCCCAGGTGGTGTAGTGCCAACCCGTTTCCGAGCCGGGAACGGGATCGAGCACGATCGTGCCCGCGTTCGGCAGGTAAGCGGCGTTGGCCTGTTCCTGGTCGACGTTGGCGGCCAGCTGCGCGGCCACCAGCCGCAACATCGCACCGTGGCTGACCATCACCACGGTCCCGGTGCGGATGCCGTCCACGGCTCGCTGGGTGGCCCGGAGGAAGCGGGTAACCGCCTGCCGCCCGGTTTCTCCGCCGGGCATCGGGGCATCGAGTTTGCCGAAGTGCCAGCTCGCGTAGACCTCCTCGAAGTGCTTCCGCGCGGCGGCGGTGGTGCTGCCTTCGAGTTCGCCGACGTACACCTCGTGCGTGCCGTCCACGACGTCGACATCCAGCCCGTGCTTGGCCGCGAGCGGTCGGGCGGTGTCCTGCGCGCGCACCGCGCGGCTGGCGTGGACGGCCACGACGTCGTCCGCGGCGAGCCGTTCGGCCAGTCCGCGAGCCTGCTCGTGCCCTTCCGCGGTCAGTCCCGGGCCGGGCGGGAGGGTGTCCAGCGCCCGCCGCAGGTTCGACGGGGTCTGCCCGTGTCGGGCGAGCACCAGGCGGGTTCCGGGCCGGGGGGTGAGCCGGAGTCCGTCGCGGGTCATGCTCGTTTCCCCGCGCGAACCTCGGCGAGCCAGTCGTAGGACTCGCGGAAGGTCTGTTCGGAAGCGAAGGCTCGGACGCGGGTGGGCGACCGGTCGGCCTTCGGGTACGAGCCGAGGAAGCGCACCTCGCCGCACCGGCGTCGCAATCCGCTCAACGCGTCACCGATCCGGGCGTCGGCGACGTGCCCGTCGAAGTCGAGGTAGAACCGGTACTCGCCGATCCGGTTCTTGATGGGGCGCGATTCGATGCGGCTGAGGTTGATCCCGCGCAGCGAGAGCTCGGTGAGCATCTCGGTCAACGCTCCTACTTCGTGGCTGATCACCACGGCGATCGAGGTGCGGTCCGACCCGGAGGGCTCCGAGAGTTCCGCGGGCGGGCGGACGAGCAGGAATCGGGTGGCCGCGTCCGGGACGTCGGCGATATCGCCTGCCAGCCGCTCCAGCGAGTCGTGGTTCTCGGCCACCATCGGCGCGGACACCGCCGCGTCGACCGCGCCCGCGCTGACCTGCGTGGCCGCGGCGGCCGTCGAACTGGCCGCGACGGTCTCGACGCCGGGCAGGTTCTCGTCCACCCAGTCCCGCACTTGGGCGAGCGCGTGCGGGTGGCTGGCGAGGGTCGAGACCTCGGCTGCGGTGGTACCGCGCCGCACCAGGATGTCGAAGCGGATCGGCAGCACCGCCTCGCGGACCGCGACGAGCGGTTCACCGGCGATCAGCCCGTCCATCGTCGCGGGTACCGAACCCTCGACGGAGTTCTCCATCGGAACGACCGCCGCCTCGGCGTGTTCGGTTCGCACCGCGTTGAGGGCGGCGGAAACGGTGGTGTGCGGGACGAGATCGGCACCGAAGTCGGCGGTGAGGTCGCGAGTCGCCTGTTCGGTGAAGGTTCCTTCTGGGCCCAGGTACGCGATGTGCGGCACGAGTCCCAGCTTACGGGCCGGTCGGAACGCCGGTTCCCGCCCCGCTGCGGTGGAATTCGCGAAGGTGTGACCTATCCGATGACATCTGATGAGAAGTTTCCTGCGATGCTGGGGGCGTGACTGCGGATTCGGAACGCTCCACGGGCCGGGCGGAGCCGGAGCTGCGGCTCGTTCTGTGCGCATTGGACGAACCGCTGGCCGCCGCGTGGCGTGAGATCACCGCCGACCGCGAGGGCATGCGCGTGCACCAGGGTTCGGTGCTGGACCTCCAGGTCGATGCGGTGGTGAGCCCGGCCAACTCCTACGGATGGATGAGAGGCGGTGTGGACGCCGTCTACGCGCGGGCCTTTCCCGAGGTGGAACAACTCGTGCGCAGTGCGGTGCTCGCCTACCACGGCGGTGAACTGCCGGTCGGCGAGGCGCTGCTGGTGCCCACGGCGGTGTCCAGTCCCGCGTGGCTGTTCAGCGCCCCCACGATGCGCGACCCGGGGGACCGGCTGCCGGTCGACACGGTGAACCCGTACCTCTCGGCGCGTGCGGTGCTGCGGTTGTGGGCAGGCGGGATGTTGGCCAACGGCACTCCCGTCCGGCACCTGGTTCGCTCGATCGCGATGCCGGGGTTGGGTACCGGTGTCGGCGGCGCATCGCCGCAGGCGTGTGCCACCCAGGTCGCGGCGGCGTGGGACGAGGTCTTCGCGCGCGTCTGACGGCGACCCGCGGACCGCGTGCCGGGCCACCGTTTACCGACCGGGCGTGTGGGGCAGGCAGTGCGTAACGTCGACCGCGTTGGTCGTCCCCCAGGAGGTCTTCGATGTTGATCCGCAGGTTGGCCCGCCCGCTGCTCGCCGCGTCGTTCATCTACGGCGGTGTGCAGGTGCTCCGAGATGTCCCGAGCCACGCGAAAGCCGCCGCACCGCTCGTGAACCGGACCACCGAGTGCGTCCGGGACTGGTTGCCGGAGCAGGTGCCCACGGACGCCGAAACGCTCGTGAAGCTGGACGGTGTGGTCAAGGTCGGCGCGGGAACCATGCTCGCGCTGGGCAGGTTCCCGCGGTTGTGCTCGCTCCTGCTGGCCGACAGCCTCGTGGCCACCACCCTCGCCACGCACGCGTTCTGGGAGATCGACGACCCGCAGGAGCGCGCCGCGCAGCGGATTCATTTCCTGAAGAACGCTTCGGTGCTCGGCGGGTTGCTGATCAGCGGGGTCGACACGAAGGGCAAGCCCTCGGTCGGCTACCGGACCAAGCACAACGCGCACAAGATCGCCAAGGAGACGAAGAAGGCCGCGCACAAGAAGTGACGGGTCGTCGGTCAACCCCTGCGCACACCGGACCACCCGGGCAGTCGTAGCGTGTCGGGCGTGGCTGTACGCGTGCTCCTGGTCGACGACCACGAAGTCGTTCGGCGCGGTCTGCGTGACCTGCTCGGCACCGAGCACGACATCGACGTCGTCGCCGAGGCCGGGGGCGTGGACGAGGCCCTCGTGCGGGCACGTGCCGAGCGACCGGACGTCGCCCTCGTCGACATGCGGCTCCCCGACGGCGACGGTCTCGAACTGTGCCGCAAGCTGCGCGAGCTCGATGTCGCCCCGCGATCCCTGGTGCTGACCGCGTTCGACGACGAGCAGGCGTTGATCGGCGCCATCAACGCGGGTGCTTCCGGCTACCTGCTGAAGCAGGTTCGCGGCCAGGACCTCGTCAACGCGGTCCGGGAGGTCGCGGCGGGACAGTCGTTGCTCGACCCGGTCACCACCGCCCGCGTGCTGGATCGCCTGCGCCAGTCGTCCAACCCGGTACCGGACGAGCTCGAAAGCCTCACCGAGCAGGAACGCCGGGTGCTCGACCTCATCGGCGAGGGGTTGACCAACCGGCAGATCGCCGAGCGGTTGTTCCTCGCCGAGAAGACCGTGAAGAACTACGTCACCGCCGTGCTCGCCAAGCTCGGGATGGAACGGCGGACCCAGGCGGCCGCGTGGGTCGCCCGGCGTCAGGGGCCCGCGTGACGCGAGGGTCCGTCCGTACCGAACGGCTCGTACTCCGGCCGTTCGACGAATCGGATGTGGACGACGTGTTCGCGTTGCACAACGACCCGGCGGTCATGCGGTTCATCAACGGTGGACGGCCGGTCGAGCGTTCGGAGGTTCACGACCGCACGTTCCCGGCCTTCCTGGAGTACGACCGCAAGGACAGCGGGTACGGGTACTGGGCGGCGGAGTCGTCGACGACGGGTGGCTTCCTCGGGTGGTTCGAACTCGTTCCCCGGGCCTCCGATGTGGAGCTCGGATACCGGCTGCGGGCGTCGGCGTGGGGACGTGGATATGCCACCGAGGGAGCGCGAGCGCTGTTGGACCTCGCTTTCGGCGAACTCGGAGCACGACGGGTGGTGGCCACCGCAATGGCGGTGAACGCGGCGTCCCGACGGGTCATGGAGAAGCTCGGGATGGTGCACGTGGCGACCGTGCACCGGTTGTGGCCGGAAGCCGTCGAGGGCAGCGAGCACGGTGACGTCGAGTACGCGGTGACCGCCGACGCGCACGCCCGTACCGCGTGAGGCCCCGGCCACCCACGGCCGATCCCGTCGCCGTCCGGCCACCGGAACCCGCCGCGCGCCCATCGGCCATGCCGAACCTGGCGCTGCGAGCTCAGGAGAGGGGCACCTCCCACTGGATGGTGGTCCCGCTGTCCGGCGAGGACATGATGGTGCACTGGCCGCCCGCCGCGGCCGCGCGCTCCTCCAGGTGCCGCAGACCGCGCTTGGTGACATCCCGGGGAATCCCGCACCCATCGTCGATCACCTGCAGCAACAAGCCGCCGGCCGACCTGCGGATCCGAACCAGGACCGTGCTCGCACCGGAATGCCGGACCACGTTCGACAGCGATTCGCGGAGCGCGGCGCGGGCGTGATCGGCCACCGCGACCGGAATCCCGTCGAGGTCCCCCTCGATCTCCAGCCGGGGCGGCCGCCCCAGCAGCTCCCCGGCGATCTGCACTTCGGAACGCATCGAATCGCCCAGGTCCGGGGCGTGCGCGGGCGGCTCCGGGTCGGCCGACCGCAACGTCCGCACCGTGGCCCGCACCTCGGCGATGGTCTGGTCGAGCTGGTCCATCGTCTCGGCCAGCCGCGCGGACTCCGCCGCGTCCAGCCGCGCGGACAACTGGCGGTCCAGCACCTCCAGCTGGACTCCGGCGCCGTAGAGCCGCTGCACGATCACGTCGTGCAGATCGCGGGCGATACGCTCCCGCTCCTGGTAGACGGCGATGCGCTGGCGTGCCGTCGACCCCTCGGCCAACACCAGGGCCAGCCCTGCCTGCGCGGCGAAAGCCGTCAAGACGTCCACCGCGACCCTGGTGAACGTGCTCTCGCCTCGCCGCCGGTAGACGGCCAGCGCACCGAGTCGGCGCTCACTGGTCCCGAACGGGGCCACCGCGAACGGCCCGTACACCCGCAGCGAAGCGGGTACGTACGGCGCGGTCAGCGGGTCGTCGATCAGGTCGTCGACCACGATCGGCACACCGCTGCGGGCGACACGTGCGGCCGCCGAACGCGCGGACAGCACCGCCCCGACCGGATCGCCGATCGGTCCGGTCTCGGTCGAACCACCGTAGGCGGCTTCGACCGTCAGACGGCCGTCGTCGGTCCGCACCATCACGAGCCCCAGGTCGGCCTCGGCCAGCGCCGCCGCGCGGCGCACCACCAGGGGCAGGACGGTGTCGGGCTCCTCCGTCGACAGCGCCACCTTGGTGATCTCGGTGGACGCCGCCAACATGCGCCTTGCCAGGGTGGAATCCATGTCGTACACGAGGCTAATGCTCCCGGCGTCGTCGTGACGGGCTGCGCGGAGCCCGCGAGTGGAATATGGCCGGACCGCGAGGTGCGCCATCTCGCCGGGCGTCGGTCACTCGCCACCCCCGTGGACGGCATTCCGCTCCCGGTCCGGTGATTCGCGGCTTCCCGCGGTGGCGTCCTCGCGCAGCACGCTGATCTCGCCACCCTCGATCCGGACCACGATGTCGGCGTGTTCGGTCTCCGACCACCGGTGGGTCACGTGGAACACGGTCACGTCCCGCAGGTCGTGCCGCATCCGGGAGAGCAACGCCTCCGACGTGGGCACGTCCAGATGGGCGGTGGGTTCGTCCAGCAACATCAGCTCGGCGTCCCGATACAGCAGGGCGCGCGCCAGCGCGATGCGCTGCGCCTCGCCACCCGAGACCGCGGCACCTCCCGCTCCGACGAACTCGTCCAACCTGGTTTCCCACTCCGGAAGTCCCGCCCGGTCCAACGCACCGGCCAGCTCCCGGTCGTCGGCCGTCGGTGCGGCCACCCGCAGGTTCTCCCGGAGCGTGGTCGCCACCAGTTGCGGTTCCTGCGGGCACCACGCAACCCGATCGGGCACCGACAGGTGGCCGTGCTCGGGACGTAGGAATCCGAGCAGCAGCGTCATCAGCGTGGACTTCCCGCCCCCAGAAGGCCCGACGACGGCGACGTGCGCGCCCGCGGGGACCACGAGGTTCGCGGAGCGCAACGCGGAGCCGTCCGCACCGGGCCAACGTGCGGACACCGCGTGGAGCCGCACAGCGCCCGGTTCGGTGCGCTCCTGCTGCGCCCCGACTTCACCGTCGTCCTCCGCACCGGTGGCGAGCAACGGTGCGAGACGGGACCGCGCCGCCCGCAACGACCGCCACTGCCGAGCCGCTTCCGGCAACGGGTTGACCGCTTCGGCGGCGGCCAGCGGCACCAGGGCCAGCAGCGGAGCCAGCTCGGGTGCTAGCCGGCCCGCGGCGACCGCATCGGCACCGAGCCACACCCCGCCGAACACCGCCGCACCGACCGCGACGATGAGCACCGCGGTCGCGGCTCCGGCTCCGAACGCGGCGCGGCGAGTGCGAGCCGCCAACCGCGCGTCCTCCTCGGCGAGTTCGGCGCGCCGGGTGGTGTGCGCGCCGAAGGCGATGAGTTCCGCCGCCCCGTCCAGCAGTGCGAGGACGCGCGCCGAGACCCGGCGCCTGCCTTCGGACACCGCGAGGCTCGCGTGGCGTTCGGCCGCGAGCCCGACCGCCGAACCGCCGATACCGGCCAGCAGCAGCGAACCGGCGAGCAGCGCACCGGCTTGCGGCAGGACCATCGACTGGACCACCACGGCCGCCAGCGCGACGATCACCGCCACCGCCGGTGGCAGCAGTACGCGAGGGACGAGATCGCGCACCGTGTCGACGTCGTCGACCAGCCGCGCCACCCCGTCGTCGCGGCGCAGGGTGGCACTGCGGACCGGACCCAACCGCACCAGGCCGTTCCACAACCGCCCGCGCAGCCTGGTCGAGAGCCGGAACGCGGCATCGTGGGTGGCCAGCCGTTCGATGTAGCGGAATCCGGCGCGGGACAACGCGAACGTACGAACTCCGACCGCCGCGACCGACAGCGCGAGCACTGGCGGCTGCTGCGAAGCCCGCGCGATCAGCCATGCCGCGGTGGCGGTCAGCGCGAGCCCGGACACCAGTGACAGCGCACCGAGCCCCACTCCCAGCAGGCCGCGCGCGGTGATCAGATCGCGCCAGTGGGGCCGCGCGGCGGGCAGGACCGGCGGAGTTTCGCCGCCCGCCGCCCGCGGTTCCTCGGCTTCCGCCCGGCCGGTATCGGGCCGGTGGCTGGCCAGCACGACCGCCGTTCCCTGCTCGGCCACCCGGCGGATCTCGGTGTTCACGTGCCGCGCGGTGGCGGCGTCGAGGTGCGCGGTCGGTTCGTCGAGCAGCAGGATCCGAGCTCCGGTCCGCACGCGCAGGAACGCCCTCGCGAGCGCGATCCGCTGGCGCTCGCCGGTGGAGAGCTCGTCCACCCGCCGATCCGCCAGGTGGGCGGCTCCGGCTTGCCGCAGTGCCTCCGCCGGACCGCCAGTCGCCGGACCGCCAGTCGCCGGACCGCCAGCCGCCGGCTGGTCGGACACCGCCAGCGCGAGCTCGTCGGCGACCGTCCCTCCGGTGAACGCCGGCTGCTGCGGCACCCACGCGAGGAGACGTCGCCATTCGGTCCGGTCGATGTCCTCGATGTCGGTGCCGCCGTAGTCGGCGCCACCCGCTTCGGGCACGGTGAAGCCGAGCAGCACGGCGAACGTGGTGGATTTCCCGCTGCCGCTGGGCCCGATTCCGTCGAAACCGTCCAGGTGCACGATCTCGCCCGGTCGGGCGGTGAAACCCAGTCCCTCCGGGGCGTACCCGTCGCGGCGCCGCACCCGCAGGTCGCGCACTCGCAGCGGTCCGTCGCCGGGCAGCGAGCCGCCGGACCGGTCGGAACCGGTCGGGACCACCTCGTCGACCCGCCGGACCGCTTCGACTCCGTCCTCGCTGGCGTGGTGGGCGGCACCGGCCGCGCGCAACGGCAGGTAGCACTCCGGCGCCAGCACCAGCACCAGCAGCCCGGTGGCGAGGTCGAGTTCGCCGGAGACCAACCGGAATCCGATGCCGACGGCGATGAGTGCGACCGACAGGGAAGCCAGGAATTCCAGGACCAGCGCCGAGAGGAACGCGATACGCAGGGTCGAGATCGTGCTCCGGCGGTGCCGCTCACTCACCTTCCGCACCACCTCGCCCTGGGCACGCGCCCGCCCGAACGCGGTCAGTACCGGCAGCGCGCGGACCAGTTCGAGCACCTGCCCGGAGAGCCGCTGCGCCGCGTCTGCCGCGCGCGAGGTGCGGGTTTCGGTGTAGCGACCGACGAGCCAGGCGAACAGCGGGATCAACGGAACCGTGATCGCGATGGTCAACGCCGCGACGGCATCGGAAGCGAGGATCCACGCTCCGACCAGTGGTGGAACGACGGCTGCGGTCACCAGGGCGGGCAGGTACTTGGTGAAGTAGGCGTCGAGCGAGTCGAGCCCCTTGGTGGCCAGCGAGGTCAGCTCGGCGGGGCCGCGTTCCCGGATCCACTCCGGTCCGCGCCGCAGCGAAGAATCGAGCAGGACCCGCCGGAGCTCCTCCTTGGCGCCCGCGGCAGCCCTGGCCGAAACCAGTTCGATCGCCCAGCCGAACACCGCGCGCCCGAGGGTCGCCACGGCGAGCACGACCAGCCGATCTCCGATGGCGGCCGCGTCCGCACCGCCGGTCACGATCGCCGCAAGCCCGGTGGCCAGCGCCCACGCCTGCGCGATCAGCGCGATCGCGTTGCCCGTGGCCAGGAGCCCGGTGCTGAGCAGCGCGCGCCGGGCGGAGGGGGAAAGCTTCGGGAGCGCGCCCAGCGGTCCCGTCATGGCACGTGCACCGGCGGGATGTGCCGGGTGCCGATCCGCTTGCGGAACACCCAGTACGTCCAGCCCTGGTAGACCATCACGGCAGGGGCGCCGAACGCCGCGACCCAACTCATCACGACCAGCGTGTACGGGCTGGAGGCCGTATCCGCCACCGAGAGCGACCAGGCGGGGTCCAGGGTGGAGGGGATGACGTTGGGCCACAGCGAGCCGAACAGCGTCAGCGCCACGCCTGCCAGCGCCACGCCCTGCAGGGCGAACGCCTGGCCGTCCCGACGGCCTGCCTGGCGGGCCAGCGCACCGACCGCCGCGATCAGTGCAATGCCCAGCGGCACCCATACCCACGGGGCGCCCGCGGTGAGCTGGGCGATCACCACCAGGGCGACGATCGGCAGCAGCAGCGGGACGCCCCAACGCAGCGCGAACCGGCGCGCCTTCTCACGCAGCTCGCCCTCGGTCTTCAGCGACAGGAACATCGCGCCGTGCAGCAGCGAGAACCCGCACACCGCGGCGGCGCCGAGCAGGTTGGTGCCGGTCAGGATTTCCAGTGGGCCGCCCACCCGGTTTCCGTCGGCGTCCAGGGGCAGGCCGAACACGCTCGCCGACAGGATCAGGCCCACCATCAGCGGCGCCGTCCACGAAGCGATGACGATCACCGCGTCCCAGCTCCCGCGCCACCGGTCGGTGTCCACCTTCCCCCGGTACTCGAAGGCGACACCGCGCCCGATCAGCACGAGCAGCAGCACCAGGACCGGCAGGTAGGCGGTGCTGAACAGCGAGGCGTACCAGCCGGGGAAGGCCGCGAACATGGCACCGCCCGCGGTGATCAGCCAGACCTCGTTGCCGTCCCACACCGGACCGATCGTGTTGATCAACGCGCGCCGCTCGCGCTCCTTCCTGCCGATGATCGGCAGCAACATGCCGACGCCGAAGTCGAAACCCTCCAGGAACAGGTAGCCCAGCCACAGGAAGGCGATGAGGCAGAACCAGAAGGTGGGCAGATCCATCAGGGCCTCTTTCGGAGTGGATCGGAGTGGTGACCGGTGCGGACTTCGCGGGGGCTGTCAGTAGGCGAAGGACAGTCAGTAGGCGAAGGACAGGGCATCGGGGTTCTCCTCCTCTCCGGTCTGTTCAGGGGGCATCACGGCCTCGACGCCCGCGCGCACGTAGCGGACGATCAGGAACACTTCGACGGCGGCGAGCACCCCGTAAACGGTGGTGAGCGCGATGGTCGAGGTGAGCATCTCGCCGGGGGAGACTCCCGAGGACACTGCCGAAGCGGTGTACATCCACACCCCGTCGACGCCGGAGGGGTTGGGGTTGGGCGCCACGACGAACGGCTGCCGCCCCATCTCGGTGAAGATCCAGCCGAACGCGTTGCCCAGGAACGGAGTCGCGATGCTGGCCACGGCCAGCGGCGCCCACCAGCGTCCCGGCGGGAACTTGTTCTTGCGGGTGAACCACAGGACGGCCGCGGCGCCGGCCGCGGCGAGCGCGCCGAACCCGATCATGAAGCGGAATCCCCAGTAGGTGACCGGTAGGTTGGGCTGGTAATCGATGGGTTCACCGGCGAACGTGCCGAGCTGCGGATCGTCCGGGTAATGCGTGCCGTACTTGGCCTGGTACTCGGGGATCAGCTGCTCGACGCCCTTGACCTCGCTGTGGAGGTCGCCGTTGGCCAGGTAGGAGAGCACGTACGGGACCGTGAAGCTCTTGACGTCCTCGCAGTCGGCCCGGCTCACGTCACCGTAGGCGAAGATCGAGAAGCTCGCGGGTGCCTCGGTGTGGCACAGCGCCTCGGCGGAGGCCATCTTCATCGGTTGCTGCTCGAACATGAGCTTGGCCTGGACATCACCGCTGACGGCCAACCCGGCGAAGGCCACGACACCGACCCACGCGCCGAGCCGCATCGAACCGTGCCACAGCTTGCGGTCCTCGTCGTCCGAGGTGGAGTTCCGGTGGTGCTTCGCGATCTTCCACGCGGAGATGCCGATCAGGAACGACCCCGCCACCGCGAAGCAACCGAACACGGTGTGCGGGAAAGCGGCCAGCACGGTGTTGTTGGTCAGCACCGCCCAGATCGAGTTCAGCTGCGGCTCGCCGTCGACGAGTTCGATGCCCACCGGGTGCTGCATCCACGAGTTCGCCGACAGGATGAAGTAGGCGGAGAGCACCGTGGCCAGCGAGAACGCCCAGGCGCACGCCAGGTGCACGCCCTTGGGCAACCGGTCCCACCCGAAGATCCACAGCCCCAGGAACGTGGACTCCACGAAGAACGCCACGAGCGCTTCCATCGCCAGCGGTGCCCCGAAGACGTCGCCGACGAACCGTGAGTACGCGCTCCAGGCCATGCCGAACTGGAATTCCTGCACGATGCCGGTGACCACTCCCATGGCGAAGTTGATCATCATCAACTTGCCCCAGAACTTGGTCATCTTCAGGTAGCGCCGGTTGCCGGTCCGCCACCACGCCGTCTGCATCCCGGCTACCAGGATCGACAGTCCGATGGTCAGCGGAACCATAAGGAAGTGGTAGACCGTCGTGATGCCGAACTGCCACCGGGCGATGTCGAGTAGGTCCACGGTTGCCAGGCTGGCACACGCGGGATCACGCCCCACCAGGTCAATCGTCCTGAACAACCCGTTCGGGGAGTCCTGGTCCGGTAGGGACTTTGGTCCCGTGGTGGACTTTGATCCCGCCTCGGACGAATACCGGTCGGACGAATACCGGTCGGAGATCCGTGGCCTGAACTCCGCGGTGGGCTCAAGCGTGGTGGGCTTTGATCCCTCGGCGGGGCCCGGCGTCGAGCTGCCCTTCTTTCTACCAAGCAACGGCCCGGCGCGGAACCCTTCGCGTTCCGCTATCCCCGGACCGACTGAGCCTGCGACGCGGGCAGCACCGTTCCGGTCACCTCGGCCAGCCCGACGACGGAACCGTCCGGCCCGGGGGCGTGACCGCTGAGAGCCACCCGGTCGCCGTCCTGCAGGAACGTCCGCTGCTCACCGTCTCCGAGCGTGATCGGTTCGGATCCGCCCCAGGTGAGTTCGAGCAGACACCCCCGCTGGTCCCGGTCCGGCCCGGACACCGTTCCCGAGGTGAACAGATCGCCCGGACGGACCGGTGCGCCGCCGACGGTCAGGTGCGCGAGCTGCTGCGCCGGAGACCACACCATGTCCGCGAACGGTGGCGACGAAACCAGCGTGTCGTTGCAGCGCACGCCGAGCGTCAGGTCCAGTCCCCACGGTTCGGCCTCCACGAGGTACTCGACCAGCGGGTGCTCCGACTCCGGGACGGGGACGCGAGCCTCGGCCAGCGCGGCGAGCGGAGTGATCCAACCGGAGATCGAGGTCGCGAACGATGTGGACACCAACGGGCCGAGCGGCTGGTTCTCCCACGACTGGACGTCCCGCGCCGACCAGTCGTTGACGAGGGCGACACCGAACACGTGGGAGTCGAATTCCGAGGTCGGCACGCCTGCGGCGGGGTCGCCGCCGCAGACGAAGCCGACCTCGGCCTCGAAGTCCAGTCGCCGGGTCGGTCCGAACACCGGCCGCGAATCCCCGGAGAGCCTGCGCTGCCCGGCGGGCCGCACGACGTCGGTGCCCGACACGCGCACCGTTCCGCTGCGGCCGTGGTTGCCCACGGGCAGGTGCGACCAGTTGTCGGGCACCGACGAGACGGCGTGCAGGATGTGGCCGAGGTTCTCGGCGTGGGGCCGCGATGCGCAGAAGCCCACGTAATCCGCCACGGTGAACGGCAACATCTGGGTGTGCCAGTCGGTGCGCACCAACCCCGCGCCACGGGGCGCGCGGTCGGCGCCGACCAGCTCGACGAGCCGCTCCCGCAGCTCGCGCCAGGCAGCCGGGCCCGCCGCGAGCAGTGGATCCAACGAACTCGCTTCGACGAGTTCGGTCAGCCGGGGACCGAACGAATCGGCGAGCGGCCGCAACGGGATCGCGTGCTTGCCGACTCGAACGGTCACGACCGGTCCGGTCGAGGTCACGAGTACGCCGTAGGGCAGCGTTTGGGGCCCGAAGGGCTTGCCCGGGGCGAACTCGGGATCCTCGATCCAGGTCACAACAGCCCCAACCCTTCCAGATCGGTCACCGGCTCGTCGAGCGAGCAGGACGCGTACGAGGAGAACACGGATCGGACAGCCCCGGCAGCGGCTTCGGAGAACGACGTGGCCTCCGCGGCCAGTGCCTCGTGGTCGGTGCTGGCCAACGCCTCTCGCACGTCCTTGCCGGACAGCGACCGGCCGGTGGCCACGAGCAGGTTCAGGAACCCGTGGTGCTGGAAGCCGGTCTCCGGGTCGGTGCGGCGGACCGCCTTGTGCATGCCCGTGGTGGCCTTGAAGGGGACGTTCAGCGTGCTCGCGATCGCGAGGAACTCGGCGATGACCTCGACGCTGGGGAACGACTCGGCGGTCTCCCCGCCGAGCCGGAGCTTCGGCCAGCAGCCGTGATCGGCGACCTTCTTCACCCCCTCCAGCCAGCCGTTGTCGCCACGGCGCGGTTCGACCGCGCGGACCACGTCCTCGGGGACGAATTCGGAGACCCGTTCCAGCCAGACGTCGTCGACGTCGGCAGGAGCGGGCATCTCGACCATGCGCAGCTCCAGCAGTTCCTGGCGTCCTTCGATGATGGACAAGGCCTTCGGTACGCCACCGAGTCCGGTGTCGCACACCAGCGACAGGGCGACCGGTCGCGCCGGTCTCACCTTGGCCAGCTCGGTGATCAGTTCGGCCAGCCGGGACGCCTTGCACAGCATCGGCCCCATCACCCCGGCGTACTGACCGTCTCTTGTGTCCAGGTGGGCGGCGACCGCTTCCGGTACGGGCGAGCTCCCGGGAGGAAACAACGCCGCGTCGTCAACCAGTCGGGCGAAAAGGGGCGGTATGCCGCGCGGACCAGGCGCGCGAAGCTCAACAGCGCTTGACACGGCTGACACGCTAATGCCGCACCGCTCGGGGAACAAAGGTGGCCGATTCTCAGGCCCCTGCGAGGGTGGTCATCGTTCAATTGTCCGCGCCCGGTCGACCGGGGCACCGAGCCGCCCGTCCCTGGAGAACCCTGCCGTCAAGCCCGCTCGGGTCACTTCAACACGGTGGCCCGGCGCCGTTCGGGTGATGTGCACGGTTCGGGTCCGGCACTGCCGCGAGCGTCGCCCGGAGGGGGAGGCAGGCGCGTCTTCGCAGGTGGATCGATTCTTTGTCGCGGTATCCAGCGTCGGGAAAGCCCGGCCGATCGCTGACCCGGGCGTGGCGCCCACCGCGCGATCAGCTGGTAGGACGGTAACGGCTTCTCCGATCATCCCGTTTGAGTTAGGGTTACCTAAGAATCTCGGATGTGCCGCTCGACGGGTGATGACCCGGCCGGTCCAGCCCTACGGCGGTACCCCGTTCTCAGCAGAATCCGTACCGATGAGTGACAGGTGCCCGGTGCTCGCCGCGTTCCGGGCCATGCCGTTTCCGGCTCGCGGCGGGAAGCGATCGGCAGGCCGGGTGCAACGGAAGAGGGACCGACCCCCGAACCGCGGTCATCTCGACGGCCGGCCGCGGGTTCGGCCAATGACGACGGTTCTCCACCTAGGAGGTGAGCAGTGGGCGAGACGACGACACGTCGGCCCGCTACGCCCAATTCGGCCGAACGAGCCAGGACGATCGCCGAACGCGGTGGTCGCGCCGCGTTGCTCCCCTCCGGCGAGAACTCCGCGCGGACCGCACCGCTGCTGCACCACGTGCATTCCGATGGCAACGCGACCTTGCTGCTCACCGACGAGCATCCGCTCGTGGCCACCGCGTGGCAGTACCCGCGCGGCGAACTGGCCGGGGTGCTCGAAGTCGCCGACCCGACCCCCGTCCGGCTGCGGGAACCCGTTCGCGGTCTGCTCTGGCTCACCGGATGGTTGCGCGTGCTGGAAGGCGAACAGGCCCGCGCGGAAGTTCTCTCCGTGGCCGAACACCGCGCCGACAGCCGACTGCTCGACGCCGGGCACGGTGCCGCGGTGCTGCGCTTGGACACCGCTTCGCTGGTGCTCGCCGACGCCGAGGGCACCTGCTCGGTGCCCTCCGCCGCGTACAGCGCAGCCGAGCCGGACCCGTTCTGCCTGCTGGAGGACAGCTGGCTGCGTCACCTGGAACTCTCGCACCGCGACGTCGTCGGCCTGCTCACCCGGCACCTGCCCGAACACCTCCGGGGCGGGCACCTGCGTCCGCTGGGGATCGACAAGTACGGCCTGCGGTTGCGGGTCGAATCGACCGACGGTGACCACGACGTGCGACTCTCGTTCTCCGCCCAGGTCCGCGATGCCGAAGCGCTGGGACGCGAACTGCGGCGCCTCGTCGGCTGCCCGTTCCTCGCGCAGCAACGTCAGGGCTGAACCCGCTTTCGGGATCAATCCTCCGAACACCGGTTCTCGGGGGCGGGCGCACGCAGGAACCGCCCGTCCCGAAACCGCAGCGGCTCGATGCCGTGGCCGACCAGCAGAGCCTCCCGGACCGGGTAGCAGCGGGTCAGCATCCACAGGAACGAGTGCGCGGCCGTCCACGCCGGGGCGGGGCCCGCAACGGAGGAGAACCGCACGAGCATCGGCATGTCCGCCGATGACGGGCCGTCGCCGTCCGGCTCCCGGTGCTGGTGGACGAACTCGATCAGCACGTCCTCCCGGACGCCGACGACTTCGGTCGTTCCCACCGGCCCGTCGAGCACGTCGAACGTCCGCAAGGTCTCGAGTGCTGCCAATACCTGCCGGTGCTTGACCGGCCCCCGCAGGAACACCCGGTAGTCGTCCATACCGCTCCTTCGGCCCGCCCCCGCGACACAGCTCCCCCCATTCCCGAACCCATGGCGGGTGGAATGCTCGAAGATCGGACGACGCACCCGCCTGTGCAGTTCCACCGGGCGCCGCATCGGATTCACCGTCGTCCGCGTGGTGCGGGCCGCCGAATCGTCGGGTGGCGAGG
Source organism: Parasphingorhabdus pacifica (assembly GCF_054779195.1). Classification (NCBI taxonomy): domain Bacteria; kingdom Pseudomonadati; phylum Pseudomonadota; class Alphaproteobacteria; order Sphingomonadales; family Sphingorhabdaceae; genus Parasphingorhabdus; species Parasphingorhabdus pacifica. Next base: position 103,663 of record NZ_BAAGYS010000007.1, on the reverse strand, counting down.
TAGGAGCAGCGGGGCGCGTGCGCGCCGATCGGCGGTGCGGGGCGTGGCGCTCAGGCAGCTGCGGTGACCTCGTCGACCAGCCCCTTCTCCAACGTGACTCGCACGAGTGCGGCGGCCAGCCTGGCCAGGTCGTGCTCGTCGACCAACCGGGCGAGTTCGTCCGGGCGCTCGGGCAGACCGACCTTCGCGGCACCCGACAGGGACTTCCGGTCGAAGTGGGGCCGGAGTTCCGGCCAGACCAGCTGCGCTTCCCGGCAGAAGATGTTGCCGCCCACCGGGCCGAGCTTGGGGAACCGCTGCAGTTCGGTGTGCACGGCGGTCCGGTCGCCGTCGGCGTGCGAACGAATCCGGCGCAGGTCTCCGCCGTAGTCGTCGAGGAGCAGCTGTGCGCCTTGGCCGAGCGCGGTCGCCGTACTCTCGTCGTAGCGCACGTAGTGGCCGCGCCCGAGCGCGTCGACCCGCTGCTGCCAATCGGCGTCGAGCATCTTGCGGGGTGTGCCGAACTCGCCGAGCTCGCGAGCCGCTGCCACGGCGATGTCGGCCTTGATCCGGGCGGAGAGCAGTACCGAGAGCACCAGCAGCCGGTACAGCGGCGCGGGTTTGTCGTCGAGCTTGATTCCGGCCTCAGCGGCGTACGTGGTGCCCGCGCGTTCCAACAGTCGCTGCGCGATCGCTTCCGAAGACATTCCGGCACCTCCCGCTTGTCGGACTACCCGTCCCACGCGGTCGGTTACACAGCTCGAGCCCGGTACGGGACCGGGTCGGGTGCGTGATCAAGCGGCTGGGGCCGCTCGACAGCAGCCCGCCACCCGCATCGGCGCACAGGCGGAATTCCACGGCCCCTGCGCGGCTCAGAGTTCGGTGAGCACCTCGTCGGCCACCTTCTCGACGGTGGATTCGTCGCCCGCGTAGGGGTGATCCGGGCGTGGCCAGTGGGTGATCACGTCGGTGAAGCCGAGTTCGGCGGCACGTCCGACCACGTCGCGGAAGTACTCGACGCTGGACATCGAGTAGACCGGTGCGGCGTCCACCGACAGGTAGCGTTCGATTCGCATCGGGTCGCGGCCTTCGGCGTGGAGCGTGTCGGTGAACCGCATGGCGGATTCCGTGACCGCTTTCCACCAGGTCTCGGTGTCGTCGGTGCGCACCCCTTCGGTGACCCAGCCCCGGCCGAATCGGACGGCCAAGCGCATCGCGCGCGGCCCGTTGGCGGCGATGAGGAACGGCAATCGGGGCATCTGCACGCACCCCGGTGCGCGCCTGGCTTCCACAGCGGAGAAGTACTCGCCGTCGTAGCTCGTGGAGTCCTGGGTGAGGATCTTGTCGAGCAGTTCGACGAACTCGGCGAACCGGCCGGTTCGCTGGCCGGCCGAGAGCTGCGGGTGGCCGAGCACCGTGCTGTCGAATCCGGTTCCGCCCGACCCGATTCCCACGGTCAGTCGCCCGTCCGCGATGTCGTCGAGCGCGGTGAGCTGCCTGGCGAAGTGCACGGGATGCCGGAAGTTCGGGGACGCGACGAGGGTGCCCAGCCGGATGTGCTCGGTGGCCGTCGCCGCGGCGGTCAGCGTCGGGACCGCGTCGAACCAGGGTTTGTCCACGAGAGATCGCCATCCCAGGTGGTCGTACGTCCAGGCATGGGCGAAGCCGTACTCCTCGGCCATTCGCCACATGGGCTCGGCGGCCCACCACCGATGTTCGGGCAGAATCACAATCCCAACGCGCACGCTCTCGACCGTATCGGTTCTTGTGTTCACGTCTCGACCCGTTCGGATGATTATTGTGATCAATTCGTGCCTGACCGACTGAATCAAAAACCGTGTTTGTAAGTTTTGCGTGAAGTATCCGCCCTTTGGCGCAGCGGCATCACTCAAACGGCGGTGTTGGCCGGGCGGTGTGAGTGTCTCACCGTGTCCAGGCAGGATTGAGTCATGCGCAAGCCCGCCCTGGTGGCCTCGGACGTGGACGGAACCCTGCTCGACCCGTGGGAGCGGGTGAGCGCGCGTACTGCGCGAGTCGTGCGCCGGGTGGCAGCGGAGACGCCGTTCGTGCTGGTTACCGGGCGCCCGCCGCGCTGGATCCCGCACGTGGTGGACGGTCTCGGGGTCGAGGGGATCGCGGTCTGCGCCAACGGGGCGGTCGTCTACGACTCCGCGGCGGACCGGGTGCTGCACAGCGTCGAGATCGACCCCATGCGACTGCACGATGCCGCCCGCGAGCTGCGCGAAGCGTTGCCCGGTTGCTCCTTCGGCGTGGAACGCACGACCGATGGTGCGCGGACGCGGATCGACGAGCAGTTCCTGGCCGAGGAAGGATTCCGGCGGCTGTGGCCCAACCAGGACATCCGCGTCGTGCCGACGGCCCGGCTGCTCGGCAAGCCGGCGGCGAAACTGCTCGTGCTGCACGAGGGCATGACCAGCGAACAGATGGCGGTCGTGGTCGACGAGGTAATGAGCGCCGAGTTGCAGCTGACGTTTTCCACCGGCGCAGGCCTGATCGAGCTCTCGATGCCGGGAGCGGACAAGGCCGGTGGGCTGGCGAAGGTCGCCGAGGAGCTCGGGGTGCCCGCCGAGGACGTCATCGCCTTCGGTGACATGCCCAACGACATTCCGATGCTCGACTGGGCCGGTCACGGGGTGGCGATGCGCAACGCCCACTCGGGCGTGCTCGCCGTCGCCAACGAGACGACCGCCACCAACGGCGAGGACGGCGTCGCCCAGGTCCTCGAACGCTGGTGGTCCTGACCGACTACGCCCGCGTGGCGGCACGGTCGGCCGGGCGGATCGGCGGTCACTCGTGTCCGTCGTGCGCGACGACCGGCTGCGGCGCCGCACGGGACGTGGCGGCGTCCGACGTGCCGCTTCGCGAGGCCGCGGGGCGTCGGGCACGGCGCAACCGGAAGTACGCGATCGCCCCGGCCACCAGAAACCCGATCCCGAACAGCGTGTAGGAGTTGCCGACCACCTGCTGCGAGAACGTCCACTCCAGTTCCCGGTCATCGGTGTAGGGCAGGTACCACTGCGGCCCGATCAGCATCACCGCCGTGGCCAGTCCCACCGTCATCAGCACGCCGTACCAGCGATGTCGCAGTGACATCGCGAACAGCAGCACGAGCGTCGGTGCCGCCCACACCCAGTGATGCGACCAGGAGATGGGGGAGACGAGCAGCACCAGCACGGCGGTGAACGTCAGCGCCAGCGCGCTGTTGCGCACCCGCAGCGCGTAGCGGACGCCTGCCACGGTCAGGGCCAGGAGCACGACGGAGCCCGCGATCCACCACACGTTCAGGGCGACACCGGTGAGTTCCTGCTTGGCCAACAGGCTGCGCCAGGTCAGGTTGCCCGCGTAGACGGTGCCCATCGAACTCCCGGTGGACCACATCTCCTCCAGCCACCAGTCGGCCGCGTCCTCCGGGGCGGCGAGCAGTCCGAGTAGCACGCTGGCCGAGAACGTCACCATCGCCACCGACGCGGCGCGGAAATCCTTGCGGAGCAGGAACAGCAGCAGAAAGCCCAGCGGGGTCAGCTTGATCGCCGCGGCGATGCCCACCAGCAGGCCACGCGGCCATCTGGTCCGCGGCAGCAGGCAGTCGGCGGCCACCAGCGCCATCAGCACCAGGTTGATCTGCCCGTAGTTGATGGTGTCCCGCACGGGCTCGATCAGCGTCGTGAACGGCATCACCAGGGCGGTGGCCACCGCGATGCGCCCCGCGTGCGGTGCGACGTACCGCGACGAGCTCGCCAAGCAGTAGGCGGTCACCAGGATGGACAGGTGCGAGAGCACCGAGACGGTGACGACCGCCGCATCGCCCGACATGTAGTGCAGGGGTGCGAACAGGACTGCGGCAATCGGGGGGTAGATGAACGGCAGGGTGACCGATTCGGGCGTCTCGGGCGTGAGATCGCCGTAAATTTCATAGCCGTTCAGCCATGCGCGACCACCGAGCCGGTAAATCTCGGTGTCGATGTAACCGCGGGTGTCGATCCAGTGCACGAACCAAATCGCGAGAATCTCGATGATGATCGCCGCGACCAACAGATAACGGCCGTCGCGTGCGCGTGCCACGCTTTTGATCACCATCCTCGTGCGCTTTGTCCGATTGCTGCCGATCCGGCGGACCGTCGCTCGCTCGTCGGGATGTTACCGAATCCGACTCGCCGGTGCGGTCGCTGGACCGGCGGTGGCCAAGCGCCAAAAATGTACGCACGGTATTCCATATGTAACCGAACGCGGTGGGAGCTGCTCGGTCGTGGAAGATCCTTATCGCACGTGGCGGCGGTCTTGTCACGGTTCGTAGTAGCTCGTGCTCGCGAATGACAATGCGGTCTCCGTCGTCCGTTCGCTTCCCGCTACCCTCGACGACTGTGAGCTTCGCAGGCTATGACCTGATCGTTGTGGGTTCCGGATTTTTCGGCCTGACGATCGCAGAGCGCACCGCCACCCAGCTGGACAAGCGGGTGCTGGTGCTGGACCGACGTGACCACATCGGCGGCAATGCCTATTCGGAGGCGGAGCCGGAAACCGGTATCGAGGTGCACCGTTACGGCGCACACCTGTTCCACACTTCGAACAAACGTGTGTGGGACTACGTGAACCAGTTCACGGACTTCACCGATTACCAACACCGTGTGTTCACCAAATACCAAGGACAGATTTACTCGTTCCCGATGAACCTCGGCCTGCTGTGCCAGTTCTTCGGCCGGGCATTCACACCGGACGAGGCCAAGGCACTGGTCGCCGAACAAGCCTCGGAGATCGAGACCTCCGAGGCGCAGAATCTGGAGGAGAAGGCGATCTCCCTGATCGGCCGACCCCTCTACGAGGCATTCGTGCGCGGTTACACCGCCAAGCAGTGGCAGACCGACCCGAAGGAACTGCCCGCGTCCAACATCGCGCGCCTGCCCGTTCGGTACAACTTCAACAACCGCTACTTCAACGACACCTACGAGGGTCTCCCGGTCGACGGCTACACCGCCTGGCTGCGGAAGATGGCCGAGCACCCGAACATCGACGTCCGGCTGGACACCGACTACTTCGACGTTCGCGAGGAGATTCCCGAGGGCACCCCGGTCGTCTACACCGGCCCGCTCGACGGCTACTTCGACTACGTGCGCGGTGAGCTGGGTTGGCGCACGCTCGACTTCGAAACCGAAGTGGTGCCCACCGGCGACTTCCAGGGGACGCCGGTGATGAACTACGCCGACGAGGACGTCGCACACACCCGGATCCACGAGTTCCGACACTTCCACCCGGAGCGGGACTACCCGGAGGACAAGACGGTCGTGGTCCGGGAGTACTCGCGGTTCGCGGAGAGCGGTGACGAGCCGTACTACCCGATCAACACGTCGGAGGACCGCGAGAAGCTGCAGTCCTACCGCGAGCTGGCGAAGCAGGAAGCCAAGGACCGCAAGGTCCTCTTCGGCGGCCGGCTGGGTACGTACAAGTACCTGGACATGCACATGGCGATCGGTTCCGCCCTGAGCATGTTCGACAACAAGATCTCCCCCTACTTCACCGAGGGTCGTTCGCTGGACGGCTCGTTGGAGGACTGACGTGACCGACCGGACTCCCCCCGAGTCTTCTGGTGCCGAGAACACCAAGGCCCGTGCCGCCACCGCAGGTGAACCCAAGCCCGGCGAAACATCGTCGGCGAGGGCCACCAGCAAACAGGTGGAACCCCAGCAGGTCCTGCAGCGCGTCGTGTTCCCGCGCGGCGAGGACCCGCTGGACGTTCGCGCGCTGTACATAGACGAGCCCGAGACGCTGTCGAGTACCGCGACCGTCGTCTCCCGCCGTTCGGTCAAGGTGCCCTCGCACAGCAAGATCTCGTTCGCCAGCTACTTCAACGCCTTTCCCGCCAGTTACTGGAAGCGTTGGACCAAGGTCGACGAAGTCGTGCTGCGGCTGAAGGTGAAGGGGGCCGGTCGGCTCGACGTCTACCGATCCAAGCCCAACGGCGACAGCGTCCACCTCGAAGGCACACCCGTGTCCAGCCCGAAGTCCTGGAAGTGGCTGGAGTTCCGGGTTTCGCTGACCCCGTTCGAGGACGGTGGCTGGATCTGGTTCGACGCCTTCACCAACGACGCGGCCCTCGAAGTCGACGAAGCGGCCTGGACGACCGACGTCGAGCTGCCCCGCGAGCGCGTGGTTGTCGGCACCACCACGATCCGTCCGATCGACTGCGTGGTCGCACTCCAGACGTTGGGCGAGGACCCGGAGGTCATGGACGTCGTCGACAAGGTCGTCGTCGCCGACCAGGGTCCGCAGAAGATCCGCGACACCGAGGGCTTCGACCTCGCGGCCGAACGGCTCGGCGACAAGCTGCAGGTGATCGAGCAGGCGAACCTCGGCGGCTCGGGTGGATTCACCCGGGTGATGTACGAGGGTGTGCACAACTCGGACGCCGAGCAGGTCCTGCTGCTGGACGACGACATCGCGCTCGAACCGGACGGCGTGCTGCGCCTCAACGCGTTCGCCCGCGCCGCGTCCCAGCCGGCCATCGTCGGTGGCCAGATGCTCAACCTGCAGGCGCGTTCGAGGCTGCACACCATGGGCGAGGTCGTCGACGTCGGCGGTGCCATGTGGCGCGCCGCCCCCGGCGCGGTCACCGACTACGACTTCGCGAAGTACCCGTTGCGCCAGAGCAAGAAGCTGCACCAGCGGATCCACGCCACCTACAACGGCTGGTGGATGTGCCTGTTCCCGCGTGAGGTCATCGAGAAGACCGGGCTGCCGCTGCCGTTGTTCATCAAGTGGGACGACGCCGAGTACTCGCTGCGGGCGGGTGGCAACGGCTTCCCCACGGTGACGTTGCCCGGGGCCGCCGTCTGGCACATGCCGTGGACCGACAAGAACGACGCCACCGACTGGACGGCGTACTTCCACGTCCGCAATCGGCTGATCCTCGCGGCGCTGCACAGCCCCGAAGAGGTGCGCAACGTCATCGTCAAACAGGGGTTGAAGCTCACGCTGCGGCACCTGTTGTCGATGGAGTACTCGACCGTGGCGGTGCAGCAGAAGGCCATCGAGGACTTTCTCGCCGGGCCGGAGCGACTGTTCGAGACACTCCGCACAGCGCTGCCGGAGGTTCGCGAGCTGCGCAAGGGCTACGATGACGCCCAGACCTTGCCGTCGGCGGGGGAACTCCCGCCGCCTTCGGCCGACCCGGTCATGGCGGAGGGGCTGCTCAACCCGCCGGTAAACCCGGCCGTGATCGCGGCGCGGGCCTCCAAGGCGCTGCTGCACAACCTGAAGGACCCCGAAGACCAAGCCTCCGTGCGCCCGCAGCTCAACGTCCCGGCGGCCAGCGCGCGGTGGTTCCTGCTCGGCTCCCTGGACAGCGCGACGGTGTCCAACGCCGACGGGAGCGGTGTGGCGTTCCGCCGCCGTGACCCGGAGGAGTTCCGCAAGTTGGGGCTACGGGCGTTGGCGAACTACCGCAAGCTGGGCCAGGAGTGGTCCCGCCTCCGGGAGGCGTACCGTGCGGCCCTGCCCGAGTTGACCAGCGCCGAGTCCTGGAAGCAGGCCTTCGACCAGAAATGACCCCGAACCGTGGGGTGGATACCCCGGAGACGAAGATGGCCAGACCTCAGGAGCTGACCCCGGCGCCCCCTGTCGACGAGCAGGAGGACGCCGGGCAGCGATCGGATGAGACAGCGTCGACGGTCACCCCCGAGACCGTGGCGCTGCGCAGGGTGCAGGGAACGCTGGCCACACCGCCGGTGATCAAAGCCGCGCAGGCGATGTCGCTGTTCGGTGAGCACGCCGGTGGCTGGTTGGCCATCGGAGCCATGGGGGCGGTCGTCGACCGGAAGCGGCGCGTTGAGTGGCTCACCGCCGCAGCGGGAGTCGCCGCCGCGCACGCGGCCTCGATCGGGGTCAAGCGGGTCGTGCGGCGACGCCGCCCCGCGGATCCGGAGATCGAGGTGCACGTCGGAACCCCGAGCAAGCTGAGCTTCCCTTCCTCGCACGCGACGTCGACGACGGCCGCTGCGGTGCTCTACGGGGGGTTGACCGGCAAGAAGCTGACTCCGGCGGTAGTGCCGCCCATGATGCTCAGCCGGCTGGTCCTGGGGGTCCATTACCCGAGCGATGTGGTCGCCGGTTCGGCGCTCGGCGGTGCTGTTGCGCTGGCGTTCCGGCGGTTCACGAGACGGCGGAGGAATCGTGGCTGACAAGAACCAAACCGGTGCTACCGTGAGCGACTCGGAAGAGCTCGCCGCTGACAGCCCGGACCCGACGGTGAGCTCGGACCCGACCACCGAGACCGTGATCGAGTCGGACTCGGAAGGCACGATCGGTTCCGAGGCCGGCGGGGCCGCCGGTGCACTGGAGTCGGAATCCCCGAAGACGGACGACAAGGACAAGTCGTCGGATGCCTATCACGAGAAGGTGACGGCGCAGGCCGGTACCGCCTCTGGGCTGGTCAACGGTCTGATCAAGGAACTGCGCCCCAAGCAGTGGGTGAAGAACGTCCTGGTGGTGGCCGCGCCGTTCACGGCCGGTGCGCTGCTGGATCCGGCGGTCCTGCTGGACGCGCTGCTGGCGTTCATCGTGTTCTCGATGGCCGCATCGGGTGTCTACTTCGTCAACGACGCCATCGACGTCGAGGCGGACCGGCAGCACCCGACCAAGCGCAATCGCCCGATCGCGGCCGGGCTGATCCCGCTGCCGGTCGCGTACGGAGTGTGCGCGGCGCTGCTCGTGGGCGCCCTGGTGATCTCGGGCTTCGTGAGTCTCGGACTGCTCACGGTGATCGCCGTGTACATCGCCGTGCAGCTCGGATACTGCTTCGGTCTGAAGCACCAGCCGGTCATCGACCTGTGCATCGTGGCTTCCGGCTTCCTGCTGCGGGCCATCGCGGGTGGTGCGGCCGCTGGGCTGGTCATCACCCAGTGGTTCTACCTGGTGGTGGCGTTCGGCTCGCTGTTCATGGTGGCGGGTAAGCGTTACGCCGAGGTCAAGCTGGCGCACGAGACCGGTGCGAAGATCCGCAAGTCGCTGAAGGCGTACTCGCCGTCGTACCTGCGCTTCGTGTGGGCGATCTCGGCGGCGATCTCGATCATGTCCTACACCTTGTGGGCCTATGACATCCAGGAGATCGAGCAGTCCCGCTGGGGTGTCATCTCGATCATCCCGATGGTGATGGCGATCCTGCGGTACGCGGTCGATGTCGACAAGGGCGTCGCCGGGGAGCCCGAGGAAGTGGCCTTGAAGGACAAGGTCCTCCTGGTGCTCGGCGCCGCACTCGCGGGCTGTTTGTTCCTGGCGTACTACCTGTAAGCCCAGGTACTCGGCTCGACGAAACAGAACGCGCCCCCGACGACTCCTTGAACCCAAGGGTCGGCCGGGGGCGCGTTCGTTCGTGCGGGATTCACCCGGCGACGAAAACCATCGTTCACCGGACCATCCGTACGGCCGGGACTCCCACCGCGTTCACCCGTCGATGCCGCACGGCGTGTCCCGCTGGTTCCGCATGGCGTGTTCATCGCCGGATCACGCGATGTAATCCGGCGTGTCAACGCGATCGGACAGGGTGGAAGGCCCGACCCTGGAGGAAATGCCGTGTTCGATCCTTCGTTCCGATCCGTGGCCCGCCGCAGCCCCGTGTCCCGCCGCAGCGTGCTGCTCGGCGGTACCGCAGCGGGTGCCGTGGCCCTGTCGGCAGCGGGCGCGTTGCCGGTCACCGCGTTGCCCGGGGCGGGCGCCGCGCGACGCGGTGCGGTGTTCAGCCTCGGCGTCGCGTCCGGCGATCCGGCACCCGACGGGATGGTGCTGTGGACGCGGCTCGCTGCCGACCCGCTCGCGGAGGACGGGATGGGAGGCATGCCGAACAAGGCGCTCCCCGTCGAGTGGCAGGTCGCCGAGGACGAGCGGTTCACCCGCATCGTGCAGTCCGGGACGGCGCAGGCGGCCCCCGAACTCGGCCACAGCGTGCACGTCGAGCTCACCGGTCTGCGGCCGGGCCGCGAGTACTTCTACCGGTTCCGGGCAGAAGGGGAGCTTCCCCCGTGGGGCGCACCCGCACGACACCGGTGCCGGGCGCGTTGAGCGAGCTGTCGATGGTCTTCGCCTCGTGCTCCCAGTACGAGCACGGCTACTTCACCGCGTACCGGCATCTCGCCGAAGAACACCCCGACCTGGTGCTGCACCTGGGCGACTATCAGTACGAGTACAAGGCCGACGACTACGTCGCCCCGACCGGCAACCCCCGCGATCACGAGGGGCCGGAAACCACGACGCTGGCGAACTACCGCCAGCGGCACGCCCAGTACAAGACCGACCCGGACCTGCGGTTTGCGCACGCGATGGCGCCGTGGGTAGTGGTGTGGGACGACCACGAGGTCGACAACAACTGGGCGGACGAGGTGCCGGAAGAGCCGCAGCCGAACTTCCTCGACCGGCGCAAGGCCGCGTTCCAGGCCTACTACGAGAACATGCCGCTGCGGAAGGCGCAGCTTCCGCAGGGCATCGACCTGCGGCTGTACCGCCGGCTCCAATGGGGACGGCTGGTGAACTTCCACATGCTCGACACCCGCCAGTACCGCGACGATCAGGTCGGCAACGACGAGTTCAACAGCGACGACCCGGATCGGAAGAACCCCGAGCGCACCCTCACCGGTGCCGAGCAGGAGCGTTGGCTGCTGCGGGGATTCCGATCGTCCCGGGCCAGGTGGGACGTGCTCGGCCAACAGGTCATGTTCAGCGAACTGGACTTCACCGCGGGCGAAGGCGAGGGATACAACCCGGACGCGTGGGACGGTTACGTGGCTTCGCGGCAGCGGGTCGTCCAGGGGTGGCAGCAGGCGAAGGTGCGCAACCCCGTGGTGCTGACCGGTGACGTGCACAAGAACTGGGCCAACGACATCCCGAGCGCGGACCGTTCGGAGATCGTCGGTGCGGAACTGGTGACCACCTCCATCACCAGCGGTGGCGACGGGTCCGCCGAGCTGACCGAGGAGCAGAAGGGCTACCTGCGGGAGAACCCGCACGTCCGGATGCACAACAACCAGCGCGGCTACGTCCGCACCCGGTTCACCGAGGGCGAGCTGCGCGCCGACTACCGCGTGCTGCCCTACGTTTCCGAACCGGGCGCCCCCGTGGAGACGCTGGCTTCGTTCGTGGTCGAGGACGGCAAGCCCGGACTCAACGAGGTGTGACCGGACGGGCCGCCTGCGAACCGGGGGCCGCCGACGGAGGTTCCCGGACGCCGGTCGGCCCGTCCCCGGCTCGCCGCCGGTGCCAGCCGGTCGCTACGTGGCCTTCGGCGAAGGACGGTCGAGTCCGAGTCGGTGGACGACTTCGTGCGCCATCTCGATCGCGTAGCTCTGGCCCCGGTCCTGCGGGTAGATCTGGGACATCGTGGCGAGCGTGACGTTCGGCATCGCGGTGCGGTGGCCGGGGATGAGCGCGCGATATTCCGGTGTGACGATCGGCTGGGCGAATCCGGCCTTCGAGAAGTGCCAGTCCTTGATCCACGAACGGTCGAATTCGGGGTTCAACCTGCGCAACCACGGGAGGTAGTGGTCGAGCAGTTCGGACGGTTCGGTGGTGAATCGCCAGTCGTCCCGCGGCACGTAGTTTCCGACGTAGATGATGTGGCGCCCGCCGTAGGCGGCACGGTCCACCATCCGGGTGTGCTCGACGACCGCCAGGAACGGGAACTCCGGTTCGTTGATGTTGAGCCAGTAGTAGGGGATGAGGCTGCGGTCGCATTCGAGGACGAAGCACGTCGCGCCGAGGTACTGGTTGCGCCACAGCACATCGTCCGAGGGCAGCCCGGCTGCCTTGGCGAAAACCGGTTGGGGCGTGGTGACGATGAGCTGGTCGAATTCGTAGCCGCTGCCGTCGTTGGTGCACACCTCGACGCGTCGTCCGGGTTGGCGCACGGATCCGACCGGCTTGCCGAACTCGACCTTGCCGCCCTGGTCGGTGATGGCGGTCAGCAAAGCCCGGTACACCTGCTCGAATCCACCGTGGACATAACCGAGGTCGAACGTGCGGTAGTGGATCCGGGCCCACAGCCAGGCCATCGACACCTCGTGGGCGCGCGGCCCGAACTTGCCGGTGAGCAGCGGTTCCCAGATTTTCCGGGTGACCCGCTCGCCCGCCCAGCGGCGCATCCAGTCCAGCGCCCGGACCGAATTGAAGCGCTGCCCGTTGCGGACCGCCTTGAGCGCGGCCGCCGATGCACCGAAGCGGAACCGGTCGACAAGGGAGAACTCCGGGAACGTCAGCATCTCCGCGGGTGTGCCGAACGGATGCAGCCGGCCGTCGAGGTAGATGCCGGTGGTGGGCCGGTGGAACCGCAACCTGTCGCCCAGCCCCAGTTCGTCGACCAGTTCGATCATCGCCCGGTCGGTCCGAAAGCTGTGGTGGTAGAAGCGTTCCAGCGGGGTGCCGCCGACCTCGATCGACCCGGCCAGGCCGCCGAGTTCCTCCGACGCCTCCAACACGGTGACCTCGTGGCCGGCCTTGACCGCGTCGAACGCGGCCGTCAGACCGGTCGCGCCCGCGCCGACGATGCCCAGTTCCATCAGAACTCCAATCGTGGGAAGACCCGCTCGTCGCGGGCCGGACGTCAGCCGAAGCTCCACCTGCGGTTGAGGGTGTACTGGCACACCAGCACGATCGGCAGCGAAACCGCCTTGACGATGTTCGGGTCGACCCCGAGCGCCCCGGAGAAGACCTGCAGGAGCACGAACGTCAGGACGATGCCCGCGAGGCCGACGCTGTAGAACCGTGCGAAGCGCAACAGCAGCCGATCCCGCTTGCGGAAATTCAGCAGGGTGTTGAGCGTGAAGTTGTTGATGATCCCGACCGTCGTGCTCACCGCGTTGGCCAGCTGCTCGTGCAGCCCGACCGAGTTGAACAACACCAGGAACAGCAGGTAGTCGAGCGTGACCCCGCTCAGTCCGATCACCGCGTAGAGCACCAGCGATCGGCTGAGCACACCACCACGCTCGGGCAGCTCAGTTCTGGTCATGCCGGATCACTTTCCGGACGATGTACAACGGGCGTTGCTGAACTTCGGCGTAGATCCGGCCGATGTAGCTGCCGATCACGCCGAGCGAGAGCATCTGCACCCCGCCCAGGAACAGCAGCACCACCATGAGCATGGTCCAGCCCGACACGGTGACCTCGGGAACGAACAGGCGCAGCGTGACCGCGTACACGATCCCGAGCACCGACAGGAGCAGGCTGGCGAAACCGATTCGCGTGATCATCTTCAACGGCGCCGTGGAGAAGCTGGTGACGCCGTCGGCGGCCAGCCGCACCATCTTGCGCAGCGGATACTTCGTCTCGCCGCTGGCCCGCTCGTCCCGGTCGAAGACCACCTCCGCCTGCCGGAATCCCATCGAGGCGACCATGCCCCGGATGAAGCGGCTGCGTTCCCGGAAGTTCCGGAGTTCGTCGGCGGCACGGCGGTCCAGCAACCGGAAATCCCCGGTGTCGACCGGAATGTCCACTTCGGCGCACCGGCGAAGCAGCCGGTAGTAGCCGTGCGCGGTCCACCGCTTGAACCGGCTGTCCTGCCTGGTTCCCCGCCGGGCGGAGACGATCTCGGCGCCCGACTGCCATGCGTCCAGCAGATCCAGGCTGACCTGCGGCGGGTCCTGCAGATCCGTGTCCATGACGATGATCGCGTCGCCGCGTGCCTGATCCAGCCCGGCGGTGATGGCCAGTTGGTGGCCGAAGTTCCGGGCGAAGTCGACCACCCGCACGCGCGGATCACTGCTCACCAGCTCCTGCAGGACCGCAAGGGAACCGTCCGCGGACCCGTCGTTGACGTAGACGAACTCGTACTCGAACTCCTTGCGGGTGGTGACTGCTTCCGCGAGCTGTTCGTGGAAGTCCCGGATCCCGCCGGCCTCGTTGTAGACCGGGAGCACGTAGGAGACCAGCGCCCCGGTGCTCCGGGCTTCCGGTTTCCGCTGCTGTTCCGGCAGATCGATCGGAACCGAGCGGTCGATCGCTTCGGCCATGATCACTCCTCCCCTCGCCATCCCCACCGGGCGACCGGTTCGGTTCGGACGTCGTAACCGTCACCCCGCAGCGGATAGTCCACGGCGATCAGATGCCCCCACTCGGTGTGCGGCGGGGTGTTCTCGGTGCCGAGCAACCGCGTGGGCACCTCCCGCTGGTGTCCGACTTCCCGGACACCGGCGAAGCTTCCGCCGATACCGCGCTCGTAGGCGGCGGTTCCGCCGAACCCGAGCGCGGTCGGCGGGTTGATCAGGTAGGCGGGCGGCTGGACCATTCCTCGCTCCACCCTGGGCATGTCCCGGAGGCACGGCACCGTCCAGGTCATGGACCAGTCCACGAGAGTCGGTGCGCGGTCCCGCATGAAATCCGCCAGCGGGACGACCTCGCGCAGGCGAGGGCCGGTAGTGGCCAGCCAGCCCGCCGAGTCCGTGGTGGTGTCCGTCGCCCGGATCCGGACGCGATCGGCACCGGCGGGCACGTCCGCGGCGGCGACGTGCAGCGCACGCCATTCCGGATGGTCCTGCGGGCTGTCCGGGACGATGCGGTCGCTGGGGTAGGGGGACCGGGCGTTGTCGGGTGCCGTGTCGTCGAGGATGCGTTGCCCGAGAATCCCGCCCGCACCGGCGAACTCCAGGGCGATCCGGTTGCCGTCGCCGCTGCGCCCCGCCACTGAGATCGCCAGCTCGCGCGATTCCGGTAGCTCCGGGAGGGCGAACCATCGGGTGCGCAGTTGGCCGGTGGAGATCTGGCCGCCCGCGAGACTGCCCCACACCAGGTCGCCGCTGCCGTCGGGCGGTGGCCGGTTCGGTATGTGGCCGGTCGCGCCGGTCGCGAAGCCGACGGTCTCGTCGGTGCCGGTGAGCGGTTCCAGCACGCCACCGGGCACGTCGGGGGTCACGACGACGTGGTCGGCCAAACCGCAGCTGCCGCCCGCGATGCTGGCGAGGTTCTGGCCGCCGACCGAGTAGCTTCCGGCCTGGCGGATCGGTGCCACCGCGAAGGAAGCGAGCACGATCCCGACGGTGGTGACCACCGCCAGCACCCCGACGACGGCGGGCAGCCCGGCGAGCATCCGCCGGACGGACCGGCCGTCGCGCCGGAACAGGTGCGCGGCGATGAGCAGCAGCGCGACCACCGACAACCACGGCAACGGGTTGTTCAGCGGGCGGATCGGTTGCTCACCCCAGGGCACGCCGTAATGCGAGTGCAGGAACCAGTTGTTCTTGCCGCTGAAGGCGACCGTCGCCGCCCCCACTGCCAGCACGGTGCAGACCAGGCCGATCAGCGGGATGGCGCGGTCGTCGGCCCAACGTCGAGCGGCGACCCCGATCAGCACCACGCTCGCGGTCAGCGCGGCGGCACCGATACCGGCGAGCGCGCCGAAGTAGTGCGTCCACTTCGACGGGGTCAGCCACATGAGCCCGAGGCACACCAGCAGGCACGCGGCCGGAACCGGGGTCCAGCGCATGCCCGGGAGGTGATGGGTGTTGCGGCAGGCCAACAGGATCACGCACCCGACCAGCACGATGGTGATGAGGATCGGGGTCCGGCGGGCCACATCTCCCTGCAGGCCGAAACCCAGCAGGTACTCGTAGCGCGTGATCTCCTGGAACCACGGCACGTTCGGGCCGTAGAAACGATGGAGTTCGGTGGCCTTGTTCACGCCGAACAGCGACTGGTCGACGAACATCGCGGCCACACCGGTCGACGCCAAGCCGCCCAGCAACAGGGTCGCCGGGAGCCGGAACGAGCCCAGCAGCCGCCAGATGCGCGGAGCCAGCACCAGGACGGGGGCCAGCGCGGTGACCCCCATCGGGTTCACCGCCAGCGACAGGCCGGCCGCGAGGGCGCCCGCTCCCAGCCAGGCGAGACCGGTGCCGTCCCGGCGGCTGACAGCGAGCAGGACGAACGCGAACACGGCGGTGATCCCGAGCGCGGCGAACGGTTCCGGACGGACCCCCAGCCCGAACGGCAGCCACCACGCCAGGAGCCCGACCGCTGCCAGCGCACGCACCCCGGGCAGGCGCGCGTGCGTGGGCAGGACCACCCCGAGCAGCGGTCTGCTCAGCAGCAGCCAGGTGCACAGCGCCGCGAGCACGCTGGGAGTGCGCAGGACGAGCGGATTGATGCTGATCGCGGCGAGTGGCTCCAGCAGGTTCTGCACGAGCGTGAACGGGGCTTCGGAGGCGTTCTCCCACCGGTAGTAGTTGCCGATGTCCCCGGTGTTGAGCCCGTTCCGGATGGTCATGCCCGCGAACGAGTCGTCCGGCGTGTTGGGCCCGAGCACGAGCCAGCCGCCGAGCACCCCGGCCAGTCCGGCATCCACCAGCAACCGCCGTCCCAGGCCGGCTGTACGCGGGGTGGGCCGGCCGTTGCGCACGTAGCCGGTCACCTCCGGGGCCGCTGTTCGGGAGCGCCGGTGGCGGTCCACGCGGACCAGCACCAGAAGTGCCAGCACCACCAGGGCCGACTGCGCTCCCAGCAGCGCCGTCTTCGATGCGGTGGGCGAGTTCTCGAACCAGTTCGCGGTTCGCGCGCTGACGTGCAACCCCGCCGCTTCCCGCGGGGCGAGTTGGGTGCTGAACGTGACGATGTCGGAGACCCGTTGCCTGGAGGTCGCGCTGCGGTCCCCGATCCGCGCGGTGCTGCCGGAGGCATCGGAGTGCATCACCACCGAGCAGTTCTGGCCGGTGATCGGTGAGCGCATCAGTTCACGCCCGCCCACCAGAACCAGCACGTGATCGTTCGCGGTGGCCACGGAGAATCCCGTGGTCGGGGCTCCCGGCATCCGGCTGCTCGCCAGCGTGGTCGGTTGACCCTGCCGTTGCCCGGCCCGAACGACCGAACACGGCACGTCGACGTGCACTTCGACGGGTTGGTAGGGCACGAAGAACGCGAGTGACGGTTCCGGCAGCTGTCCGGCTTTCGGCCAGCTGACGGTGACGTCGTGGGTGACCACCGGCGCCAGCGGGATCGAAAGAGCGGTCACGATGCCGAGCAGTCCGATGAGGACGGCGGCGGCGGAGAAAGTCCTGCCCTGCCTGCCGGGCATCAGCCGGGGCCGTGCGCGAACGTCGGAGTCGGCATCCTGCCCGGAAACATCGTGCAGGTCGGTCGTTGCTCGCCCGGTCCCATCCGTCACAGTTGATCCTTTTGCTCGCAACCGCCAGCTTCTAATTCTGGATCATTTCGAATCTTTCCAGTGCGGAAATGAATACATCGAATTCGAACCGCTGATCGGGTGCGTGTCAAACGGAGACCGTGCCTCGGTGACACCAAGGTGTGGCGAGCGGTGGGCCGCTTCGCGATCGAAATCGCACGTGAGTCGCCCGAAGGCGGAATTCGAACTGCGAGGTGAATTGATCAGTGCTCGCTGTTCGGCAAATGATCCATTGGCGATGATCGATTGGGCGCTTGATCGATTGGGTGCGATCGTGGCGGCCTCGGTCGCGGAGTTCGCGTCGGAGAAAACCGCCGGCGCGTTCCGGCGCGGTGGAATAGCCGGTATTGCTACATGGCCGGTACTACTACATGGCCGGTATTACTATTCACGCGTTCGAGCGACTGGGAACACGGCGGTCGCGGGCCGGATCGGTGGGTGGCGCGCGGTGGTAGCGGCGCGCGCGAGCGCGGGCCTCGCCGGGAGGGGCTGGTGGCACCGGTGCGCGTCCGTGCGACGCGCACCTCGGTAGTTGCCATCCGGCCGCGGGTATCCGGGGCGCCGACCGGTGAGGCTGCCGTGCTCGGACCGCCGGGTGTTCACGTCTTCGGTGCTGGGCCTACCAGTGCTCGGGCGACCAAAGCTCGGGATCAGTCGGTGCTGAGCCTACCGGTGCTGGGGCAGTGCTCAGTCCTTCGCTGCTCGGTCGCCCCGCTGAGCACTGCCGGGTAGCGCCGGTGGAATGTCATTCCACCGGCCCGCTGCTACCCGTTCTCGAGGATGAGTTGGTCGAACATCGTGCGGGTGGCGTCCTCGTCCAGAGCGGCGTTCTGCAACCCGGTGAAGGCTTGGGTGTAGCGCTCGGTGCGGGTGGAGCCTTCCAGGTACTCCGCGGTGGCCAGGTCTTCGATGTAGACGACCTGGGTGGGAGTGGGCTCCGGGGTGTGCAGGATGTGGAACGAGGAGCCCATCGCGACGTGGGCGCCGGCGCTGAACGGCAGGAGCTGCAGGTGGATTCGGGAGAGGTCGCTCAACCGCCGCAGGTGTTCGAGCTGCCCCCGCATGACGTTCGGACCGCCGACCGGCCGCCTGATCACCGCCTCGTTGATGATCGCCCACAGATGCAGTGGGTCATCCCCGGTCAGGCGCACTCGGCGGTCGGCGTGCACCGCGACCGCTCGTTCGATGTCCTCCGGGTCACGTCCGGGCTCGGCGGCTTCGGCGACCGCGCGCATGTACTCCTCGGTCTGGAGCAGGCCGGGGATCAGCTCGGGTTCGTAGACGCGCAGCGAGTCGGCCATGCTCTCGAGTGCCACGAATCGGCGTGCCCAGTCGGGCACTCGGACGTTGGTGCGCTTGCGGGCCTCTCGGGCGAGCTGGATGGCGGTGTCCGCAGTGTCGCCGTTCGTGCCGTAGAGGTCGATGAGCAGACGCACGTCGCCGGGGCCGATGGTGGCCTTGCCGGTCTCGATCTTGCTGACCTTGGGGGTGCGGCATTCCAGGACGACCGCGGCATCTTCCTGAGTCTTTTTCGCGTTTTCTCGCAGCTCACGCAAGAGCTGGCCGAGTTGGAGTCGAGCCACCGGAGGATTGCTGAGTGTCATCAAGAGAGGGCCTTTCCGAGTAACGTGCTTCGACTGCCGAAGCAATTTTTGTCCCCGGGAAGGAAAGATGACAACCAAGATCATCCAATCGAGTAACTCCGCTCCGGAAAATGCGGATTACAAACGGACCGTGCGTCTTTCGGGGCGGCGAAAGATCCCCGAAAGACGCACCCGAAACTACTGACGGTAAGGCTCGTCGGTCACTTCGCCCGTGTTCCTGTCCTGCGAGATGAACCCGTTCTGGAACTCGACGACGGTGCCACCGGTCGTCTGGTACGGGTCGGACGTCGGGAAGCCGAGGTAGCTGCTTTCCCGTCCGAGCTCGTCCCAGTGCTCCAGGAGCGCCCCGTCGACGTAGTGCGCACCGGTGTACGGACTCCAGTACGCGGCCGCGGGCGGGTTGTCGTTACCGGTGAACTCGTTGTACCGGCCGTGGCCGGAGGCCGTGGGGAGTTCATCGGTCGTCGGGTAGCCGAGCCCGTTCTCCCAGCCCTGTGAAGCCCAGAGGTGCCGGATCTTGCCCTGGACGGAATGTGCGCCGGTCTCGTCGGACCAGTACACGGAAGCGCCCGCGCCGTCACCGCCGTCGAAGTGGTTGAACCGGCCGCCGTCCGCGGTACCGGTCGTGGACGAGGTCGGGTAGCTCAGGTACCCCGTCTCCCAGCCCTTCGATTCCCAGAAGTCCCGCACCGGGCCGGCAACGCCGTGCGCGCCGGTGTCCGGCGTCCAGTAAACCGAAGCCTCACCCATGGCGATCTCGCTGCCGGTGAAGTGGTTGAACCTACCGACCCCGTCCGGCGTGACGATCTCGTCCGTGGTCGGAACCCCGAGCACGTCGTGCGCGCCCAGGGCGACGAAGCGGTCCGCGATGTCCCCGTGGAGCTCGTGGACACCCGTGTCCTCGCTGTAGTACAGCCAGCCGCGCTGGTACTCCCGGTAGGAGATATCGCCTTCGTCGTACTCCGTGTCGACCGGATCGCCGAGCACTTCACGGAGGTCCGATTCGTTCCAGTACCGTTCTTCGATCGGCGTGAATGCCTGCGTCGAAACCCCGGATTGTTCCGCGACCGCGGGTGCGGCGAAACTCAGCGGAAAAATCGCGACGGCCATTGCCGCGACTCCCATGGTTCGGATTTTCAAGCCGGTCCCCTTCCGAAGCCCGATATGTGCTGTCCGACGGGTATACGCTCGGGACGCCTATTCGGGTTGCCATGGGAACAGATCTTTTCGCTCCGGATTCTCCTGGTGGGCCTGCGTGCGCCTCCGGACCCCACTCCGGAGGCGCACGGCCACTCCCGAGGGGCGGCGCTCGTCGCCCGCACGGGAGTTTCGGCGGCCCCGCATCCACAGCCACCGTGCATTAATCGTTCCGCGCGGCCGATCCGTTGCCGGTCGTTACCATTTCGAGGCCTGCGCGTTCGTGATCGCTCGCGCCCGACAGCGTGGCGGGGTCGATGGCAGGTCCTGGCCGGCCGGTTCGCGGTCCGGCCGTTCAGGAATCCGGCAGGCGAGTGCGCAGGGCGCGAGCGAAGGCGACCGCCTCCGGGGCGGGGTCGTCGGCCCGCGCGGCCGAGCGCATCCACCCCGCCAGCATCGGGGCGAGCTCGGGGGAGAACGCGGTGATCCACGGCGCGCTTCCGGCCCTTGCCTCTGCGATGTGCTCCGTGCCTCCGTCCGCGAAGTGGGCGACTACCTCCGGGCGGCTCGCCAGCAGCCCGCTCCGCCGCCACTCGCCACCGGTCGTGGTTCCCGCGAGCCGTTCCACCGCGTCCGCCGCCGCGAGCAGCTCGTCGTTCCGCTCGTCGTTCCGCGCATCTACCATCGCCGGACATCATCCACCGGGGTCCCGACGGGCGAACGCGAAGGGCCGCCGGGACGGATCCCGGCGGCCCTTCGCGCGAGCGAGTCGGTTCAGAACGACAGGCGGCGGAAGATCACCCGGGGCAGGTGCCGCAGCACCGTCATCACCCAGCGCATCTGTCCGGGGACCCAGATCGATTCCTTGCCCTTGTGGACCGCGTCGACGATGGCGGCGGCGACCTGCTGCGGTGTCTGCGCCATCGGGGCGGGCTTCATGCCCTCGGTGAGCTTCGTCTTCACGAAGTTCGGGCGCACGACCGTCACCTTCACGCCCGAGCCTTCCAACGCGTAGGTCAGGCCCGAGTAGAAGATGTCGATGCCGCCCTTGGCCGAGCCGTAGACGAAGTTCGTCCGCCGCGCGCGTTCACCCGCGGGCGAGGCCATCATCACGAGGTTCCCGTGGCCCTGCTTGCGCAGTTTCTCCGCCAGGTGCACGCCCAACGACATCGGTGCGACGTAGTTGATTTCGGCGACCATGCGGGCCGCCTCGGCGTCGGTCCAGTTCTTCTCGTTGTCGCCCTGGACACCGAAGGCGACCAGGGTGACGTCGATGTCACCGTCGGCGAACGCCTTGTCGACCACCTCGGCGTGCGTCTCGGGCTGGCGAGCTTCGAACGGGATGGTCGTGACCGTGCTGCCGGTCTCGCGCAGCCGCTCGGCGGCGGCCTCCACCAGTTCGGATTCCTCCGGGCGCGCGGCGAGAACGATCCGCAGCGCGCGCTGCTCGGCGTACTTCTCCGCCGTCGCCAGCGCGATGTCGGAGGTACCGCCGAGGATGAACAGGGACTGGGGGTTTCCAACCGCGTCGATCATAGGGCCAACCTTCGGGACAAATCGGAGTGGAAGATTCCTTCGGGGTCGACGGAGGCGCGGACCTTGCGCCACTCGTCGAGACGGGGATACATCTGCTGGATCATGTCCGGCGTGGTGCGCGAGTCCTTCGCGAAGTACAGCTTGCCGCCCACGCCGAGGACCCGTTCGTCCAGTTCTTCGCAGAACCGGTGCAGGCCGTCCTTGATCGGGAAGTCGACGGTGATCGTCCAACCCGGCACGGGGAACGACAACGGCGCGCGGTTGCCCTCACCCATCCGCTTGAGCACGTTGAGGAACGACACGTGCCCGGACTCCGCGATGTGCCGGACCAGGCCGCGCAGCGCTTCTTGCTCGTGGAACGGGATGATGAACTGGTATTGCAGGAACCCCTTCGAGCCGTACGCCCGGTTCCACTCGCCGAACATGTCCAGCGGGTGGTAGAAGGCGGTGAGGTTCTGGATCTGACCGCGCGACTGCTTCGGAGTCTTGCGGTACCAGACCTCGCTCAGGGTGCTGAACGTCAGCTTGTTCGCCAGCCCGTTGGGGAAGACGTCCGGGAACGTCAGCAGCTGCGGGGCGTCGAACTTCAGCGGGTCGTGACGCAGCTTCTGCGGCAGTTCGTCCAGTTTGGCCAGTGAGCCGCGGGAGAACGCGGAACGCCCCATGTTGGCGCCGGTGGAGATCGCGTCGAACCACGCCATCGAGTAGTCGTAGTTCATGTCCGAGCCGTTGGAGAACAACTCCATCGTCTCGTCCAGGTCCTTCGTGCGGTCGGCGTCGACGACGAAGTACGCGCTCTCGGTGTGCTTCATCCGCACCTTGGCGCGCACCACGATCCCGGTGAGCCCGACGCCGCCCACCGTGGCCCAGAACAGATCCGCGGTCTCGCCTTCGGGCGCGAGCGTGCGCACCTGACCGTCGGCAGTGAGCAGGTCCATCGAGAGCACGTGATTGCCGAACGACCCGTGCGAGTGGTGGTTCTTGCCGTGGATGTCGCAGCCGATCGCACCACCGATCGTGACCTGGCGGGTGCCGGGCAGCACCGGGACCCACAGGCCGTAGGGGAGTGCGGCGCGCATGAGCTGGTCCAGGCTCACGCCCGCGTCCACATCGACGATCGCGTTGTCCGGATCGATGTCGTGGATGCGGTTGAGCGCGGTCATGTCGATGACCGTGCCGCCCGCGTTCTGCGAAGGGTCGCCGTAGCTGCGGCCGAGGCCGCGGGCGATGACGCCGCGCTCGTCGGCCTCGTGGACCGCGCGGGCGATGGCGTCGACGTCGGGGGTGCTGATCACTCGTGCTGTGGTCGGTGCGGTGCGAGCCCAGCCCGACAACTTCCGCTTCGGGGTTGCAGCGGTCACAGGCGAAGCCTCCGGGAAAGGTCGGAGTGGAAGATGCCCTCCGGATCGACCGAAGAGCGGATATTGCGCCACTCGTTGATACGCGGATACATCTGCTCGATCATTTCGGCGGACGTGCGGGATTCCTTGGCGAGGTACAACCGCCCGCCCGCGTTCAGCACCATCTCGTCGAGCTCCCGGCACAACCGGTCCAAGCCGGACGTGATCGGGATGTCGACGGTCAGTGTCCACCCCTTGCCGGGGAACGACATCGGTGCCGCGTTTCCCTCGCCGAAGGTCTTGAGCACGTTGAGGAAGGAGGCGTGTCCGGAAGCGCTGATCTTGTCGATCGAACGACGGAACATCGTCTCCTGGCCGAACGGCACCATGAACTGGTACTGCAGGAAACCGTTCGGGCCATACACCCGGTTCCACTCGCCGACGAGGTCGAGCGGGTGGAAGAACTGGGTGATGTTCTGCACCATGCCGAACCTCGTCGGCGCCTTGCGGTACCAGACCTCGTTGAACGCGGTGATCGTGTACTTGTTGACCAGGCCGTTCGGGAAGATCGGCGGTGCGGTCATCAGCTGTGGGGCGTTGAACTTCAACGGGTCCCCGCGCAGCTTCTTGGGCAGGTCCTCCAACCTGGCCGGGTTGCCCCGGGTCAGCAGTGCCCGCCCCATGTTCTCGCCACGCGCCAGCGAGTCGAACCACGCGACCGAATAGGTGTAGTTGTCGTCCGAACCATCGGTGAAGTGCTCGATCAGCTCGTCGAGGTTCTTGGTCCGCACGTTGTCGACCAGGAAGTACGCGGTTTCGACGCGCTTGAGCCGGATCGTGGCCTTCAGGACGATGCCGGTCAGCCCCATGCCGCCGACAGTGGCCCAGAACAGCTCCGAACCCTCGCCCTCCGGTGTGAGCGTGCGCACCCGCCCATCGGCGGTGAGCAGGTCCAACGAGAGCACGTGGCTGCCGAACGAGCCCTGCGAGTGGTGGTTCTTGCCGTGGATGTCCGCACCGATCGCCCCGCCGACGGTCACTTGGCGGGTTCCCGGCAGCACTGGAATCCACAGGCCGAACGGAAGCAGTCGCCGCATCAGCGCGTCCAGCGATACGCCTGCGTCGACGACCACCGTCGCGTTGTCGCTGTCGACCTGGTGCACTCGGTCGAGCGCGGTCATGTCGATGACCGTGCCGCCCGCGTTCTGCGAAGGGTCGCCGTAGCTGCGGCCGAGGCCGCGGGCGATGACGCCGCGCTCGTCGGCCTCGCGGACCGCGCGGGCGATGGCGTCGACGTCGGGGGTGCTGATCACTCGTGCTGTGGTCGGCGCGGTGCGCCCCCAGCCGGTGAGTCGCCGGGTCTGCTGGTTGGCGAGACTGTCCTTTACCGATCCCACCCAGCCGAGTCTATCCACGATCGGCGGTTCCGCCCGGGCGGGTACGTACGGCCGTCGACAGTGCGTCGATGATTATCGATACACTCGTGCGTGGTCCGTAGCCGAGTCGTACGAGTGTTCGCCGACCGCCCAGCGCACCAGCCGGAAGCTCCGGTTCGGGAGGCGTCGGGTGAGCGGCAGGCGATGCCCGTCGGCGGGTTCACCCGGGGCTTCCGGTGCACCACGGTGCGGGCGGGTACGTTCAGCGTGTCGTCGAGCTCCGAGGTGAAGCAGTGGCCGTGGCCGAATCAGCCGCCGAAGCTTCCGATGCGTCATCACCGGTGAAGAGGCTCGGGGTGTTCAACCAGCTGTTCCGGTTCATCGGCATCGGCGGGGTCTGCGCGGTCCTCGACTACGGCAGCTACATGACGATGCTGGCCCTCGACGTGCCGAACTGGTTGGCGCGTTCGCTGGCGTTCATCCTGGGCACCTCGACCTCGTACGTCGCCAACCGGCGATTCACCTTCAAGGGCGCCGCCAGCGGCAACCGCAAGGCTCAGGCCAGCGGTTTCGCGATCGTCTACACGATCACCTTCTTCGTGAACGTCGGCGTCAACCAGGTGCTGTTCAGCACCCTGCCGGAGTTCGCGTTCGCCTACGGAGATCCGATCCGCTCCAGCGTGTGCTGGGTGGTCGGTCAGGGATTGGGCACGCTGATCAACTTCGTGATGCTCAAGTGGGTCATTTTCCGCGACTGACCGCCGGAGCGGGGTGCCCGCTCAACGGCAAGCCGACGGTCCGGCGCGGGCACTTGGCCCCGGCACCGGCTTTTGCACCGGTACGGGCCCGGCGCGGCACGGAGCAGTCCCCTCAGGCTGGTTTCAGGAGCCGAATCCGGTCCCCCGCGACGGAGCCCCGTACGCGTGCGCGTCCGACCTGGTGCGCTCCAAGTGGGCCGTGGCGACGTGGGTGAAGTTCACGGTGAAGTGACCTCCGTCGGCGGTCGCCAGTGAGCGGGATCCACCACCGGACATGAGATCCGCCAGCCGCTCGCCCAGGGTTTCCGCCTCGGCCGGATCGAGCGCGATGTGCAGTGGTTGGACGGCGCCGACGAGATGCAGCACCAGTTCCTGTCGTGTGTCAGCCATGCCCCGACCTCACCACGCCGCTGTCCATCCCGGAAGTGGGTTTCACCGTGAGCGGACCTGGTTCACCGCGGGCGAATCCGACCCATGTGAAGGGCCCCACCTCGCGAGGTGGGGCCCTTCACATGGACTCGTGCCCCGGCAGACTGCCCGGGTGCCCGGGATCACTCGCCAGTCTTCTCCTGCTCGATGGTCGGGATGTCGTTGCGGTCATCCGAGCTAGGCACATCACCGGGAAGCTGCACCGGATTGGTGAGCGGACCCGGCGTCCACGTGCCCCAGTGCGTTTCCTCCTGGATGTTCATGGCCGCTTCGGGGGGCAACGCACCCGGCTCGTAAGGGTCGACCGCGTAGAGCGAGCCCCAGTCCCGGTGGATGTCGTTCTTCATGTACGTCGGCAGTTCGCGCATGCTCGACGTGATGTTCATCCAGCCGAACGGACCGCCCGTCTCGGGCGACGACCAGCCCTGACCGATGTCGCGGACCTCGGCTCCGGCCGAGACCCGGAACTTCGGCACCTCGGCGATGCCGTTGCTCAGTCCGGAGATCTGCAGGCACGGGTGCATCAGCGCCGCGGGCCACTCGACGAACGTCGGCTGGTCGCCCACGAACTCGGTCATGTTCGTCAGCTGCGGGGCACGGGGTGCGCTCACCGCGAGCCAGCCGTTGGGGCCCAGCGCCTGATCGGTGGCCACGATGCGGGCCTTCGTCGCGCCTTCGGCCGACCCCTCGACGGTGACCCGGTGATCACGCCACTGCGGCGCCGGTCCCTGCTCGACCTTGTGCCGCTGCATGACCTCGAAGCCCTCTTCGGTGTCCCGACCGAACTCGACGGCCAGCGAGTTCGGTCCGCCTTCCGCACCGGCGAGCGCGATGACGATCGGCACCTCACCGCTGGCGGCCCGCTCCGGGAGGTCGTACCACTGTGAGCGGAACTTGCCCGTACCGACCCCGGCCTCGTCGTAGCTGCCCCACACCGGCGCGTCGTCCTCACCGAAGTTGTGCGGCGGCTTCCAGTCCGGTTCCTTCGGATCGGTTCCGTCGCCCGGCGGCAACCCGCTGCGGTTGAAGCCCTCCATCTTCGCCCCGAGGTAGCCGTCCGGGGTCTCCTCGTCCTCGAGGCGCTCCGGTGGGACGGGCACCTCGTCGAGAGCCGGGGCCGCGGTGGCGGGCTGCTCGGGGGAGACGCCCAGCATGCCCTGCTTCGGGTTCGTTTCCACGTAGACGTAATCCGAAAGGCCGCAGCTCGAACCGGCCAGCTGTTTGACGTTGTCGGCGCCCAGGCTGTAGCTGCCCCACTGCTTGTGGACGACCTTGGCGAAGGTGGCCAGCTCACCGATCACCAGCAAGGCGCAGATGATCGACAGCGGCGCGGTGCCCAGTCGCAGGGCGCGACTCCGCTTCTCCACGCCGGCGCGCTCGTCGACGACCTTGGGCCGGTTCTCGTCCAGCCGGAGGTGTTCGACCAGAGCGACTATGCCCGCGATACCGGCGATGCCGAGCAGCAGCGTGCTGGCGCTGTACCCCTTGAACGACGGTGGCTTGTCGAACCAGGGCACGCCCCAACCGCTGACGTACCACCACGCGTTGGGACCGGTGGCCGCGAACGCGCAGATGACCATCAGCCCGGCGAAGAACGCTGCGCGATTGCGCTTCGACCGCAGCACGGTACCGCTGGTGGCCAGCGCCGTCAGAGCGGCGAGCGCGCCGCCGACCGCGGCGAACACGCCGAAGTGGTGCGTCCACTTGGTGGGGGTGAGCGCCAGGACGACGAAGGACAGCGCCGCGACCGCCAGCAACCGCCTGCTCGGGCCGAGCGCGGCACCGCGGATCTTCCCGCGGCGCAGCAGCACGACCGCGCAGGTTGCCAGGCACAGGATCACCAGCAGCACCGGGAACCGGCGCACGAGCGAGCCGTCGGCGGTCGGGCTGAACAGCAGGTTGTATCGGCCCAGTTCCTGGTACCAGTCGTCGCTGGGGCCGATATCCGTGCGCAGCTCGGTGGCGTCCATGACCGACTGCCAGGTCTGGTCGGCGAAGACGATCGTCAGGATCACCAGGCCGGAGGCCAGGATCGGCGCCAGCACCGGGAGCCAACCGAATTCGCGGGAGCGCTGCCGGACGAGCCGCAGCAGTGGCTTGAGCGCGGCGATGTACGGCAGCACGGCGACGAGACCGTGCGGGTTCGCACCGAGCGCCAGCGAGGCGCCGACGAGGCCGAGCGCGGCGGGCATCAGCCTGCGGGTGGCCACGGCCCGTTCGACCGCGGCCAGTGAGATCAGCGAGAACAGCACGACGACCGGCTCGGGCCGCAGGCCGTTGTTGTAGGGCAGCCAGAAGGCGAGGAACACCGCCGCGGCGGCCCAGCCCGCGGCGTTGCTCCGGCGGACCTGCTGGCCGAGTCTCGGAAGCACCTCACGGCTGATCAGCAGCCAGCTGACGATGCCCATCAGCAGTGCGGGCAACCGGACCCACGGGGTCGCGGTGGAGATCTGCACCCACATGGCGTAGAGCTCGTAGAACCAGCCGAACGGGGCTTCCGGAACGGCGAACCAGCGGAAGTAGTTGCTGATGTAGCCGGCGCTCTCGCGGGCCCTCGCGATCGTCAGGATGTACCCGTCGTCGGAGGTCATCGCGCCGATGATCCACCACAGGACGAGGGATCCGAGCACAGCAGTGTCCCGGAGGGTGGGTTTCCACCACCCCGCGGGCGCGAGCTTGGGCGGCCGCCGACCGGCGCGCACGTCGAGGCGGCGCAGGGAGATGACCGAACCGATGAACGCCAGCACGGCGAGGGCGATCGCCACCAGTTTGATGGGGGTCGCGAAGCTCTCGTAGCGGTTGTCGATTCGGGCCTCGAAGGACAGGCCCTCGACGTTGTCGAGTTTGGCGTCGATGTCCGAGTACACGCCGGTCAGCTGCGGGCGCTGATCGCCCTTGAGGGACGCGAGCGTTTCGTCGCCGATGGTCGCGGTGGTGCTGCTCGCGTCCGACCGGATCGAGACGGAGCAGTCGCCCGCGGGCAGCGGAACGGTGCTGACCTGCTGTCCCTTGGAAATCAGCGTCAGCTGACCGTCGGTGATCTGCAGGACGAGGCCGGTGAGGCTGCCGTACTCGGAGGACGGCGGGTTGGTGCTGAGCAGCACCGCGGTCCCGGGGGTCCGCGCGTCCGCGTCGCGTGCCGATGCGCACGGCACCTCGGCGTCCAACGACTGCGGGGAAAAGCTCACCAACGGCGCGGAGACCGACTGGGTCCCCTGCGCCGTGGGCCATTCCAGCGTCGTGATGTTGTGGTTGACCGGCAGGAACGGTACGGAGATGGCGAGGACCGCGCCCACCAGGCCCATCACGGTGGCGAAGAGTCTCAACCGCTTCGCGGCCGGGTCCTTTCGCCTCGCGGCGGCGCCTGCCGAAGAGTCCTCGGGCGGTGGCGTATCTCCGTCATCCGCCCGGCCGCTGTCTTGCTGCCCCTTAAGCACGCGATCGAGAATAGTAGTAGCTGGTACGCGGGCTGCCGCGGCGTTCGGTGCGTGTGCGAATCGACACCAACGGAAACGCTCTGAGCAGCTCAATCCGAACTGCTCTCAGGCCCTTCTCAGTTCCCTGTAATTCTCCGGTTATCTTCGAGGGGCGCGACACACCCGGATTTAACACGTTCGTGGATGCGCTCGCCCGCGCGTTCGCCGAAGATCGTTTTCCCAGGTCCGCGACGCGGACGAAGCAGGAACGGAACGATTCGCCGGATGTGCCCGAAAAGCGAAAAGGCCTCACGCGAAATGCGTGAGGCCTGTTTCGGCTCGGTGTCGATCCGTTGGGTCAGCGGCGGAAGAACTGTTCGCGTCGACCCTGACGGAGCAGCTTCAGCCACTCGCGGAATGCCTTGGGGTCGCGGCGGTGCCCGACGAAGTACAGGCCGAATCGCAGCACTTCGAGCGCGCCGATCTTGCGCATGCCCGGCTGGGCGAGCAGGTATCCGCGATTGCGGTAGGTGTAGTAGCGCTTGTTGTCGTCCGACGGGTCCTGCGCGTGGAACCGCCCACCGAGCATCGGCTTGAACTCCTCCGAACCGTCCGGATGCACGAAGCGGGTTCGGAGCGTGGTGCCGAACGGCAGTCCGGAGCGCACGACGCGCCGGTGCAGTTCCACCTCGTCACCGCGGAAGAACAGCCGGTAGTCGGGCACCCCGACCACGTCGAGCGTCGACGCGCGGAACAGCGCCCCGTTGAAGAACGACGCGATCCCCGGCAGGAAGTCGCCGCCCCGACCGGGATCGCGCAGATCCTCGGGCTTGCGCTTCCAGGTGAGTCCCCGCCGCAACGGGAACGCCAACTGGTCCGGCTTGTCGATGTTGACCACCACCGGCGAGACCGCCGCCAGCTTCCGCTCCCGAGCGACCGTGAGCAGGGTGTCCAGGGCGTGCTCGTCGGCCGGGCGACCGTCGTCGTCGCCGAGCCACACCCACTCCGCGCCCAGCGACAGAGCGTGCAGCATTCCCAGCGCGAAGCCGCCCGCGCCACCGAGGTTGCGGTGCGAGAGCAAGTAGGTGGACGGGATCGGGCACTCGTCGACCACCTCCCGCGCGGGCTCGTCCGGGCCGTTGTCCACCACCACGAGGTGGTCGGGTGCCCGCGTCTGAGCGGCGATGACCTTCAGCGACTCGGCGAGCAGCTCACGGCGGTTCCTGGTGACGATCACCGTGACGACGGAGTCCTCGGGCAGGTTCTCCTGCCGAGTGGAGTCACTGGTCATGATGTCTCACCACCGCGCAGGCCCGCATCGGAGCCGTTCTGTTCGGCCTCGCCGCTGGCGGATGCGGTGCTCGCCGACGCGGTGCTCGCCGACACGGCCTTGGTGCTTGCCGATGTGGCACCGGTGCTCGACGGCACGGCCTCGCCGATCCGCTCCAGCAACTCCTGGCTCGCATTCTCCAGCGGGTCCCTGCCCTTGTAGTGGGTCAGCACGGAACGCAGCGAACCCTGTTCCCGGATGGTGCCCTTGTCCATCCACAGCGCCGTGTTGCACAGCTCGATGAGGAACTCGTCGGAGTGCGAGGCGAAGACCAGGATGCCGGAGCGCTTGACCAGGTCCTTGAGCCTGTCCCGGGTCTTCTCGAGGAACTCCGCGTCGACCGCGCCGATGCCTTCGTCGAGGATCAGGATCTCCGGGTCGATCGAGGTCACCACGCCCAGCGCGAGGCGAACCCGCATGCCGGTGGAGTAGGTGCGCAGCGGCATTTCGAGGTAGTCGCCGAGCTCGGTGAACTCGGCGATGTCGTCGATCCGCTTCTCCATCTCCCTGCGGTGCATGCCGAGGAACAGACCGCGGATGATGATGTTCTCGTAGCCGGAGATCTCCGGGTCCATGCCGACGCCGAGGTCGAACACCGGGGCGACTTTGCCTTCCACGCGCGAGCTGCCGCGAGTGGGCTCGTAGATCCCGGCGAGCAGCCGCAGCAGGGTCGACTTGCCCGCGCCGTTGTGGCCCACGAGCGCGACCCGGTCACCGTGCGAGAGCGACAGGTTGATGTCGTGCAGGGCTTCGATGATCGGCACCTTGCTGTCGGTGCCGATCTTGCCACCGGCCTTGCCGAGCACCGCCTTCTTTAGAGAGCGGGACTTCGCGTCGAAGATCGGGAAGTCGACCGCCGCGTTCCAGACGTCAATACTGACCACTGTTGTTCGGCCTCACTTAGACCCAGTACGAGACACGGGCACGGTAGTTGCGCATGATAATCAAGGTCAGAAACCAGCCGCCGACGGTGATGCCAAGGACGATCAACCAGTGGTGGAGGCTCTGCTCTTCCCCCAGTAGCGGCGCTCGCACGATGTCGACGAAGTGGTAGATCGGGTTGATCTGGGCCAGCCAGGCACGAGGACCGGCGTTCTGTTCCAGAACCTCGACCGGCCAGACGATCGGCGACATGAAGAACAGCAGCTGCATGAAGCTGTTGACCACTGGCGGGATGTCGCGGAAGCGGGTGCTGGCGACCCCGAACAGCAGC
Organism: Parasphingorhabdus pacifica; assembly: GCF_054779195.1. NCBI lineage: Bacteria > Pseudomonadati > Pseudomonadota > Alphaproteobacteria > Sphingomonadales > Sphingorhabdaceae > Parasphingorhabdus > Parasphingorhabdus pacifica. Next base: position 72,381 of record NZ_BAAGYS010000007.1, on the reverse strand, counting down.
ACGACCCAGCCGCCGTTGAGGAGGAGCAGTAGCAGCGCCGGGAAGACCGTGATGATCGTCCAGCTCACTTCTGGCTGGAAGATGACCAGGATGGCCAGGTAGATCACCACGTTGTGAAGGAAGAGCAGGAACTCTCGCCACACCGTCCGTAGCACGTGGACCGTGATGGGGGCGGGAAGCTGCTTGAGCAACCCCTCGTTCTGGATGAAGACCCCGGTACCAGCGGTCAAGCAGCCCTGGATGAAGTACCAGATGATGAAGCCGACGGTCATGTACGGGACGTAATCCGCCGGATTCTGTCCGAAGATCGTTGCGTACATGAGGCCGAGGCCTGCTGCGGTGACACCCATGCTGATGGTGATCCACAGCGGTCCCAGGACGGAACGCCGGTAGCGCTGCTTGATGTCCTGCCAGCCGAGGTGGGCCCAGAGCTGCCGTTGCCGGAAGCCCTGGGAGAGGTCGTTAAACGCCTTGCGCCAAGTCCGTGACGAGGTCGAGGGCGGCGCGGGAGGGCGCTCTTGGGTGCTCGTGGCCTGCACGGTGCGCAAGACTACCGACCGTCCGTACCCGGGTTGGTTGCGGGCGTCACCCACTCGAGAAGTGCTGTTGACGCCGATGGTTCCGCCGAGGAGTCACACCTCGGGTCCGTGCAGGCAGGCGCCGTGGGGGTTCCGGGGAAACCGGCATCACGGACGCGTACACGTCCACGGCCCCGCGCAACGGCCGCTGGGCGGGTGGCACGGCCGGGCTCGGCTCGCCGCCCCGCCCACTCGCTCGGGCAGCGCTAGAGGTACTGGCCGGTGCCGCCCTTCTGCTGACCGGTGTCCTCCTCCTGGTGGCCGCCGGCGGGCAGCCCGCGACGCATCTGCTCCAGCTGCTGCCTGGCCGCCATCTGCTGCGCGAACAGGGCGGTCTGCATGCCGTGGAAAAGCCCTTCGAGCCAGCCGACCAGTTGAGCCTGGGCGATCCGCAGCTCGCCCTCCGACGGCGTCTCCTCCTGGGCGAACGGTAGCGACAGCCGCTCCAGCTCCTCGATCAGCTCCGGCGCGAGGCCCTGTTCGAGTTCCTTGATCGAGGACTGGTGGATCTTCTTGAGGTGGCTGCGGCTCGGTTCGTCGAGCGGAGCCGCGCGTACTTCCTCCAGCAGCTGCTTGATCATGGTGCCGATGCGCATGACCTTGGCGGGCTGCTCCACCAGACCGCCCACGTCCTCGCCACGTTCGGCTCCCACCGCGGCTCCGACCGGGTTGCCGTCCTCGCCGACCACCAGGACCCGCTGCCCTACCCCGCTCTGATCGTGATCGCTCTGGTGCATATCCCCATATTGACCTGTTCCGGGACGATTCGGCCAGTCAATTCGTGAGGTCCGGCACCCAATGGGTCGGACGGTCGTCGTTCTCTCTACGGTGTGGTCATGGCGTTCGACGTCGTTGCGGTGCGGGACTCGTTCCCGGCCCTGGGCGACGGGTGGGCGCACTTGGACGCCCCGGCGGGAATGCAGGTGCCCGAACAGGTCGCGACAGCGGTGTCCACCGCGTTGCGCGCGCCGGTTTCGGGGCGGGGAGGAATCTTCCCGGCTTCCCAGCGCGCCGAGGCGATCGTGGGCGCTGCCCGTCGAGCGGTTGCCGACCTGGTGGGCGCGGACCCGGCCGGTGTGGTGCTCGGGCCCGGTTCCGGCGTGCTCCTGCAACGGCTGGCCGACGTGCTCGGCGACGGTTGGACGGCCGACGGCGATGTGATCGTTTCCCGCTTGGACCACCCGAGCAACGTGCTGCCGTGGGAGCGAGCCGCCCGGCGCGCCGGCGTCGGTGTCCAGTGGGCAGAGGTCGACATCGAGACCTGTGAGCTTCCCGGCTGGCAGTACCGGGAGCTGGTCACCCCGCACACGAAAGTGGTGGCGTTGACGGCGGCCTCGGGAGCGGTGGGAACCCGACCGGACGTGGCGGCGGCCTCGGCGGTGGCCGCCGAGCACGGGGCCTTGGTCGTGGTCGACGCTTCGTCCGCCGCGCCGTTCGTGCCGTTGGACATCACGTCGATGGGGGCCGATGTGGTGGCGGTGAACGCGTTCGCCTGGGGAGGTCCGCCGGTGGGCGCGCTGGTGTTTCGGAACCCCGCGATGATCGAGAAGTTGCCGTCGGTCGCCTTGGAACAGCACGCGCGTGGCCCCGAGCGACTGGAACTCGGCGCACACCCGTACCCGTTGCTCGCCGGCCTGGTGTCCTCTGTGGACCACCTTGCGGGATTGGACCCGGCAGCGACCGGACCCCGCAGGCAACGGCTGCTGACGTCGATGGGTTCGGTGCAGGCATACCACGCGAGTCTGCTGGCGAACCTCACCAACGGGCTGCGGCAACTGCCGCACGTGATGCTGCTCGGGAGTGCGGTGCACCGCGTGCCGTCACTGGCGTTCACTGTGGAAGGGGTCGAGGCCGTCGACCTCATCGAGCACCTGGCCGACCGCGGGGTGTGCGCGTTCGCCGACCCGGGGGAATTCGGCGTGTTCTCGGTGCTCGGCGTCGGCGAGGTCGGCGGTGCTGTCCGGGTCGGACTCGCCCACTACACGAACGCGGGCGAAACCGAGCAGCTGATCCGCGCCCTGGCCGAACTGGGTTGAACCGGGCCGAACCCACGCCCGGCCGCGCTCCCCGGCACCGGCGGGCGCACCGATGCCGGGAAGTCGGGCCGGCAGGGTCGGCTCGGGTGTGGAATCAGGGGGTCGGCAGCAGAACCTTGCCCTGCACGCCGCCCGATTCGAGCATCTCGTGGGCCCGTGCAGCCTCGTTCATCGGAACGCGGGCGTGGATGCGCGGACCGACCTCGCCGGACTCCACCAGCGGCCAGAGGCGTTCCCGGACGTCCGAGACGATGGCGCCCTTGCCGTTCGGGCCTTCTACCGGACGACCGCGCAGCCCCAGCAGCGACAACCGGAGTCGCTTGACCAGCATCTTGCCCATGTCGAGTTCGCTCTTGCGCCCGCCCTGCATGCCGATGATGGCCAGGTGACCGTCCGGCGCGAGCGCCGAGAGGTTCCGATCCAGGTAGGACGCGCCCATGTTGTCGAGGATGACGTTCGCCCCGCCGAGTTCCTTGACCACCTCGACGAAGTCCTCGTCCCGGTAGCTGATCGCGACCTCGGCTCCCAGATCGCGGCACAGCTGGAGGTTCTCGGGCGAACCGGCCGTGGCCGCCACCCGGGCGCCCATCGCGGTGCCGATCTGGATGGCGCAGGTTCCGATGCCGCCGGAACCGCCGTGCACCAGGAGCAGCTGCCCCGGCCGCAACCCGGCTTCCATGATCACGTTCGACCACACGGTGCAGGTGACTTCGGGGAGTCCGGCGGCGTCGACGAGATCGACCCCGGCGGGTACCGGCAGCACCTGCGCGGCCGGCACCACGACTCGTTCGGCGTAACCGCCGCCGGCGAGCAGGGCGCAGACCTCGTCGCCGACCTGCCACCCCGATACTCCGTCGCCGAGTTCGGCGATGGTGCCCGAGCATTCGAGCCCGACGATCTCGCTGGCTCCGGGCGGTGGTGGGTAGGCGCCCTGGCGTTGCACCAGATCGGCCCGGTTCACGCCGGCTGCGGCGACGTCGACGAGCACCTCGCCCGGCCCCGGGCGGGGGTCGGGCTGCTCGGTCCATTCCAGAACGTCCGGTGTCCCCGGCTCACGGATGCTGATCGCGTACATGACTTCGACCGTAATCACCCGGTCGGAGTCCCGCCGCGCTGGCGGCCCAGGTCCCACTGCCCGAGACTTCGAGGCGTTCGGTATCGGTGCGGAACTGCGCTGATAGCACGGGAAAACTGGTAATTGATTCCTGAGTTCTAACCGTTTGCGGTGAAACCTTGACTTCTATGGGAGGAACTATCAAAGCTGTCGGACAAATACCCACCTGAATCGGGGAGCATGATGAGTTTTCGAACCATCAGATCCGGGCGTGCGGTCTCCGCGCTTTTCGCGTGTGCGGCGGTTGCGTTCACCGTCGCGCCCGCGTCCGCAGCGCCGAAGGGGCCGGCCGACCTCGGTGAGAACATCACCGCCCACTCGGTAAATCGCCACCTGATCGCGTTGCAGCGCATTGCCGACCAGAACGGTGGCAACCGCGCATCCGGGCATCCGGGCTACGAGGCCAGCGTCGACTACGTGGCGAACAAGCTGCGCCACGCGGGATTCGACGTCACCACTCCGGAATTCACCTACGAGGCCTACTACCTGGACTCGTTCGGCCTCACCGTGAACGGCTCGGACACCGAAGGCGATGCCTTCGAGTACTCGCCTGCGACACCCGACGGCGGGCTGACGGCACCGCTTTCGGTAGCACCGGTCGACGACACGCCGGGCTGCGAGGCCGCCGACTACGACGGCACGGACATCACCGGCACGACCGTCCTCATCCAACGCGGTTCCTGCACCTTCGCGCAGAAGCAGCAGGTCGCGGGTGATCTCGGGGCCGACGCGGCGATCATCTACAACAACGTGGACGGCGATCTCAACGGAACCCTGGGCGACCCGGATGACGCGCGGATCCCCACCGCGGGCGTGAGCAAGCAGACCGGTGAATCGCTCGCCGGGCAGGAAGGTGCCGAGGTGCACCTCGACATCCAGTCCCGGCTGGAGAACGTCACGACCCGCAACGTCGTCGCCCAGACCAAGACCGGCCGCGCCGACAACGTCGTGATGGCCGGTGCGCACCTCGACAGCGTTCCCGACGGTGCGGGCATCAACGACAACGGCAGCGGAAGCGCGGGCCTGCTCGAAAGCGCTCTGCGCATGGGCGGCAGTCCGGACACCAACAACGCCGTCCGGTTCGCCTTCTGGGGTGCCGAGGAGTCCGGCCTGGTCGGTTCGACCAAGTACGTGCAGGGGTTGAGCTTCGAGGAACAGCTCGACATCGCGATGTACCTGAACTTCGACATGATCGGATCGCCGAACGCCGGCTACTTCGCCTACGACGGTGACGACTCCGACGGCGAGGGTGCGGGGCCCGGACCGCACGGTTCGGCGCAGATCGAGCAGGCCTTCGTCAAGGCGATCAACGAGCAGGGCGTCGAGATCGAAGGGACAGACTTCAACGGCCGTTCCGACTACGGCGAATTCATCTCGGTCGGCATCCCGGCTGGTGGCCTGTTCACCGGTGGCGACGCCATCAAGACCGAAGAGCAGGTCGCCAAGTGGGGTGGCACCGCGGGTATCCCGTTCGACCCGAACTACCACACGCCCGAGGACGACCTGAGCAACATCGACCTGAACGCGCTGGGCAACAACACCCGCGCGCTGGCTTCGGTGATCGGTTCCTACGCCGAGAGCACCGAAGAGGTCAACGGAATGCGGACTCGGGAACAGCGTGCCGAGCTGCGTTCGCAGGAGAGCGCGATGGCCGTGCAAAGCCTGTCGACGGCCAAGCCCGCGCACGCCGAGGGCGTGCACGACTGCCCGCGCGACGAGGCGTGAGGCACGGGGTTCCGGCGCGGGCCGACCGGGTCCGCGCCGGAACCTCCGCGCGGGTTCGCGGGGTGTCCGCCGAAAAGGGGATGCGGCCGGGCCCGCCGCTCGTCAATCTTGACCCATGAACCATCCGTGGCCGTTGTGGAACCTCATCGTCCGGACGCCGAGGCTCGAACTCCGGCCGGACGACGACGCGGGGTTGCTCGAACTCGCCGGGGAAGCCCGTCGAGGGATACACCCGAAGGATCAGATGCCATTCACGGAACCCTGGACGGACGTCCCCGACGACCAACTCGGTGCGAACGTGCTGCGGTTCCACTGGAAGCAGCGCGCGGAGATCGCGCCGGATTCCTGGCGGGTGAACTTCCTGGTCCGAGCGGGCGGCCACGTCATTGGGGCGCAGCAGATCAGCGCGGAGAACTTCGCCACCCTCGGGGAGGTGAACAGCGGATCCTGGCTGGGGATGCGCCACCAGGGCCGCGGGTACGGCACCGAGATGCGGGCTGCGGTGCTCATGCTCGCGTTCGACCACCTCGGTGCGACGCAGGCGAGATCGGGTGCCTTCGCCGACAACACGGCGTCCCTCGCGATCAGCGACCGGCTCGGCTACGTGGCCGACGGAACCGAACGTCTGGTACGGCGAGGTGAGTGCGTGCGGCTGAACCGGCTGCTGCTCACGCGGGAGGCGTTCGCGGCGCACCGCCCGGAATGGCGGCCGGAGGTGTCCGGACTGGCGGACTGCGAGCCACTACTCCTGAACCGCGCGGGGAGCGGCGGTGCGAACGGAAACGTGGACGGAGGGGCCCGGTGCTGACACGTTCGGTGCGATCAGGTTCGGTGCGACGAGATTCGATGCGGCCAGGTTCGATGCGGCCGCGTTCCCTGCGACTGAGCGGGATCGCCGCGGCTGCTCTGCTGCTCGCCGGGCCCACGGCGGTCGCCGCGCCGGATCCGCCGGAACGTGATCCGGTCCGCTTCGCCACGTTCAACGCCTCGCTGAACCGGGCCGCTGAAGGCGAACTGCTCGCGAATCTGTCCACACCGGACGATGAGCAGGCCCGCGCGGTCGCCGAGGTCGTGCAACGCAACCGGCCGGACGTGCTGCTGCTCAACGAGTTCGACCACGTGCCCGCCAACGCGGCGGTGGACGCGTTCCGGGACAACTACCTCGCGGTCGGCCAACGCGGCGCCGAACCGATCGACTACCCCTACGCCTACGCGGCGCCGGTCAACACCGGAGTTCCCTCCGGCATGGACCTCGACAACGACGGCACCGTCGGGGGCAGCGGCGACGCTCACGGGTTCGGGGCCTTTCCCGGCCAGTACGGGATGGTGGTGCTCTCGAAGCACCCGATCGCGGTGGGCGAGGTGCGGACGTTCCAACGATTCCGGTGGGCCGACATGCCCGGCGCGCTGCTGCCGGACGATCCGGCGACGCCCGAACCCGCCGACTGGTACTCGCCCGAGGAACTCGAACGGGTGCGGCTCTCGTCCAAGTCGCACTGGGACCTGCCCATCGAGATCGGCGGTCGAACCGTGCACCTGCTGGCCGCACATCCGACACCCCCGAACTTCGACGGGCCCGAGGACCGCAACGGCCTGCGCAACCACGACGAGATCCGCTTCTGGGCCGACTACGTGGACCCGTCCGGAAGCGACCACATCTACGACGACACCGGTCGTCGCGGTGGGCTGGAACCGGGCGCGCCGTTCGTCATCGCGGGCGACCAGAACGCGGACCCGCTCGACGGCGACAGCGTCGACGGAGCTGTCGACCAGATCAGATTCGCGCACCGGGTCGTCGATCCGTTGCCGGGCAGCCCGGGCGGCGTGGAAGCCGCGATCACCCAGGGCGGAGCCAACGACGAACACCACGGCTCGCCGTACCTCGACACCGCCGATTTCGGCGACGAGGCCCCGGGCAACCTGCGGGTCGACTACGTGCTGCCGTCACTGCCACTCACACCCACCGGCTCCGGCGTGTTCTGGCCAACCGAGGACAACGACCTCGCCCGGCTGAACGCCGCTTCCGACCACCACCTGACGTGGGTCGACCTCGCGGGACGGTGAAGGCACGAACCGGCGCGGAGCGGCGCCGCTCGGGTGGTTGGTTCGGCGGACGACCTCGGCCGGCAACGCTCAGTCCAGCGCTCGGCGGAGGAAGAGCCACGTGCCGAGCGCGCCGAAACCGAGGCTGGTTCCCACCAGCGCGAGCACGCACACCCACGTCGCCATGTGCGGGATGTCCGGCAGCAGGGCTCCGCGCAGCCCTTCGCTGACGTAGGTGAGCGGATTGGTGGCGCACAGCACCTGGAACCAGCGCAGGTGATCGAGCTGCGCCCACGGGAACTGCGTCGCCCCGGTGAACATCACCGGGGCGAGGATCACGGAGAACACGATGTTGATCCGCCGAGGTGGCACGGCGGCACCGACCGTCAGCCCCACCGCCGCCCCGGTGAACGACCCGAGCAGCAGGCAGAGCACGGCCAGCGGCATCCCCTCGAAGGCCCAGTCGATCTCCCCGAGCATCCACATGCCGATCGGGATCATCAGCAGCGCCGCGATCACCCCGCGGAGAGCGCCGAAGAACATCTTCTCCACCGCCACCCAGCTGATCGGCAGCGGCGCGAGGAGCCGATCCTCGATCTCGCGCGTGTAGGAAAAGTCGATGACCAGCGGAAACGACGTGTTCTGCAGTGCGACGAGGAACGCGTTGAGCGCGATCATGCCGGGCAGCAGGATCTGCGCGTAGCCGGGTTGGGTGTAGCCGAGCTCGGTGAGGATCTTGCCGAAGATGAACAGCAGCGCCACCGGCTGCACCAGGACCTGGGCGAGGAAGGTGGGCAGTTCCCGCCCGGTGACGAAGACGTCCCGCCGCAGCACGGCGCCGAACGCGCGCACGGAACTCAACGCAGATCCCTCCCGGTGAGGTCGATGAACACGTCTTCCAGGCTCGCCGTCCCCAACGACACGTCGCTGACCCCCACACCGTGTTCGTGCAGGGTTCGGACGACCGGGCCGAGCACGACCGAAGGCTCCTCACCCACGTAGAGCCGCAGCTTGGCCCGCCCGCCATCGGGGTCGAGCCGCTCGACTCGCTCCACCGAGTCCAGTTCGGACAGGATCGCGGCGCCGACCTCGTCGTCCGCGCGTTGCGCCGTCCCCGACTCGTCGTCCGGGCCGACCGTCACGTCGACGGTGCCGTTGCCGGGCAGCGACTTGATCAGCGCCTGCGGGGTGTCCAGCGTCAGCAGGGCGCCGTGGTCGACGATTCCGACCCGGTCGGACAGCTTCTCGGCTTCGTCCATGTCGTGGGTGGTCAGCACGACGGTGATGCCTTCGGAACGGAGGTCTCGGATGCGGTCGTGGACGAACAGCCTGGCTTGCGGGTCGAGTCCGGTGGACGGTTCGTCGAGGAAGAGCACCTCCGGGCGGTGCATCAGGGCCCGCGCGATCATGAGCCGCTGGGCCTGCCCGCCGGAGAGGTCGTCGACCTGGGCCTTCGCCTTGTCCGCCAGGCCGAGCGTGTCGAGCAGCTCGTCGGCGTCTCGCTTCCGCCGCTTGCCGGGCACTCCGTGGTAGGTGGCGTGGAAGAGCAGGTTCTGGCGGGCGTTGAGCGCGCGATCGAGATTGACCCGCTGCGGCACGACGGCCACCTTGCGCCGGGCGGCCACCGGATCGGCGCGTACGTCGACCCCGCCGACGGTGGCCGTGCCGCTGGTGGGCAGGACGCGGGTGGTGAGAACGCCGACCGTGGTCGTCTTCCCGGCGCCGTTCGGGCCGAGAAGGCCGAACACTTCCCCGGCGTGCACGTCGAAGCTGATCCTGTCGACGGCGTTGGCGCGACTCTTCGGGTAACGCTTCACCAGGTCGGTCACCACGACGCTCGAAGCTGGGGAATCGGTCACACCGCCACCCTAGGGATACGGACACCTGTGGGGAGTGAATTTGCGAGCACCCGCGCCCGAGGACGCGCGATAGCCTGATCGGGTGGTTGGAGTGCGTGAGGGGCGGACGGAATGGCTGAACGTCGAGGAGATGGCCGCGTGGCGTTCCTACATCGTGGGCAGTGCCCTGCTGGAGCATCGGCTCAGCCGTGAGCTCCAGAACGCGCACGGGGTGTCCATCGCCGACTACGAGATCCTCGTCCAGCTGTCCGAACAGCCCGGTTGGCAGCTGCGCATGAGCGAGCTCGCGCAGAGCGTCGCCCACTCGAAGAGCCGTGTTTCCCATCAGGTGCGGCGGTTGGAGGGCGAGGAGCTGGTTCGGCGCGTCGAATGCCCGGACGACAGGCGCGGTGTGCTCGCGATGCTCACCAGCAAGGGGGCCGAACTGCTGGAGAACGCCGCTCCCACCCACGTGGCCGGGGTGCGGGAGCACTTGATCGACCTGCTCGAACCCGATGAACAACGCATGCTCGGCATGGTTTTCGAGCGCATCACCGACCGCTTGCGCAGCCTCGAAGGCTGAAAACCCCCGCTGCTCGGACTGCCGCGTGGTTGGATACGCTGCGGCTTGGAAGCGTGGCAGAGCGGCCGAATGCACTCGCCTTGAAAGCGAGCGTGCCGAAAGGCACCGCGGGTTCGAATCCCGCCGCTTCCGCTTCGATGAGCAGGCATGACGCCGGTTCACGGCGTTGCCATGAATCGGCGTCATGCTGGAGCGGTTGCAATTCTGGTTGCAATCGACCTCGTCAGGTGACCGGAGCTGATGCTCCGGCTGTCCCGTTATCGTCGTCTCGATCACTCGGTGGCGCTGGTTCGGCGACTGCCACGGCAGCCCGCCGACACCACCAGGGTAGGTGGAGCAAGAGACGGAGAAGCGTGCGGCCGGACAGCTCTGGGGCGCGAGCGACCACGTCTTCACCACTTCGACCGGTGCACCGTTGAACCCGCGCACGGATCACGCGGAATGGAGTGGTGAGGAACTGTCTTCATGTCGTTCGTGGGCGGCCAGCGTTATGCAGCCCGATCGCAGGGATTTCTGTGACGCTAGGACGAATTCTTCCTAGCGCGACTGTCGTATTGGTCACCCGTATTGGGTTCTTTGTCTGGAACTGGGTGCTCTAGAGTTTCGTTGGTATGGGCATGGACGACGAATCTGATAGTAGTGGCGACCTCCGGTTTGTGAACCCGACCGGGGGTGTTGTGTGATCGAGTGGGTTCTGTTGTTCGTCGCCGTGTTGTTGGTGGCGGCGAACGCGTTGTTCGTGGCGGCCGAGTTCAGCCTGGTGACGGTGGATCGGGCCACAGTGGAGCGCGAGGCCGAGGCTGGGGGACGGCGGGCCCGCGGCGTGCTGGCGGCGTTGACGTCGTTGTCCACGCAGCTGTCCGGAGCGCAACTGGGGATCACGGTCACCAGCCTGGTCGTGGGATTTATCGCGGAGCCGTCGCTGGCCACGATTTTGCGTGGCCCGTTGGAGGGGTTCGGGCTCGGGGCGGCTGCGGCGCCGGTGTCGTTCACGATGGCGTTCGTGGCGGCGACGGTGTTTCAGATGGTGGCCGGTGAGTTGGTGCCGAAGAGCCTGGCGATCGCCCGTCCGCTGGGCGTGGCCAAGTCCGTATCGGGTGCGCAACGTGGATTCACCACGGCGTCGAAGCCGTTGATCCGGTTTCTCAATGGCGCCGCGAACGGGCTGCTTCGCCGGGTCGGGGTGCAGCCGCAGGAGGAGCTCGCCTCGGCGCGGTCACCGTACGAGCTGGCTTCGCTGGTGGAACGCTCCGGCGAGCGGGGCACGCTGGACCAGCAGACGGCCCGGCTGCTGACTCGATCGATCGCGTTCGGTGAGAAGACCGCCGCGGAGGTGATGACCCCACGCCGGCGCGTCCGGGCGGTGCACCCGGACACGCCGGGTGCCGAAGTGGTCGCGCTGGCTCGCCGGACCGGTCATTCCCGCTTTCCGGTCTTCGGTGAGGGCGTGGATGATCCGGTTGGGATCGTGCATCTCAAGCAGGCGGTCAGCGTGCCGATCGATAAACGCGGCCAGCGGACGGTGGCCGAGGTGATGTCGCCCTCGGTGCTGGTGCCCGAATCGGTGGAGCTTGACGATCTGCTGGCGCTGCTGCGCCGGGAGGGCTTGCAATTGGCGATCGTGGCCGATGAATACGGCGGCACCGCCGGTGTGGTCACGCTTGAGGATCTCGTTGAGGAGATCGTCGGAGAGATCACGGACGAACACGACCGCGCCACTTCCAAAGCACACCGTCGCGATGACGGGGTGTGGTGGTTGTCAGGACTGCTGCGCCCGGATGAGGTCGCCGAACTGACGGGGATCGAACTCCCGGCAGATCACGACTATGACACCGTGGGCGGGTTGGTCAACCACGAGCTGAAACGCATTCCGGTCGAAGGCGACCGCGTCGAGCTGTCTGTGGGGGATCGGACTCTGGTGTTGACGGTGCAGCGCATGGACGGATTCCGGGTCGACCGTGTTGAGCTCGATGTCGTCGAGTCGTCGTCTTCGGACGCGGACACTGGGGGGCAGGAGTGATGGGCGGGATCCTGATCGCGATCCTTCTGCTGATCGGCAACGCGTTTTTCGTGGGTGCGGAGTTCGCATTGATTTCCGCGCGGCGCACCCAGATCGAACCCAAGGCTGAGGCGGGGTCGAAGATCGCGCAGACCACGTTGCGGGCGATGGAGCGGGTGTCGCTGATGATGGCCGGCGCGCAGCTGGGCATCACCCTGTGCTCTCTGGGGTTGGGTGCGGTCGGCGAACCGGCGGTGGCACATCTGCTGGAGGTGCCGTTTGCCGCGCTCGGAGTGCCGGAGGCGCTGTTGCATCCGATCGCATTCGCAGTCGCGTTGGTGATCGTGGTGTTCCTGCACATGGTGCTCGGGGAGATGGTGCCCAAGAACCTCGCGCTGGCCGGTCCTGATCGCGCCGCTTTGATCCTGGGCCCGGTTCTGTGGGGGATCGTGTGGGTGCTCAAGCCCGCGATCACCGCGTTGAACTGGGTTACCAACAGCATCCTGCGTCTGTTCAAGGTCCAGCCCAAGGACGAAGTCGCCTCGACCTACACGCATGAAGAGGTTTCCGCACTGGTAGCGGAGTCCCGTCAGGAGGGGCTCCTGGACGCCCACGAGCATGAGCTGCTGGTGGGTGCGCTGTCGTTTCCCGAACGCACGGTGAGCTCGGTGCTCATCCCTGCAGACGTGTTGGTCACCGTGCCGGAAGGCATAACTCCGGCGCAGGTGGAGGTTCGTGCGGCACAAACCGGGTTCTCACGTTTCCCTGTCACCGATGGAGACGGGAAACCGCTCGGCTATCTGCACTTGAAGGATGTGCTCGAGGACGATCAGGACAACCGCACCCGGCCCATCGCGGCCAAGTGGCTGCGAACGCTGGCCACGCTGCGCCCCACCGATCCCCTGCATCTCGCCCTGGGGCAGATGCGACAGCGGGGCGCTCACCTGGCTCAGGTCGTCGATGCCGATGGCGCCCGGTTGGGTGTCGTGGCATTGGAGGACGTCCTGGAGGAACTCGTCGGCGAAATCCGCGACGCCGCCCAACGCACCACGGCTCGTCGTCGCTGACGTCACGGAAGCTGGGCGCGGTGGAATCCACCGCGCCCAGCCCCTCACTACCTCGCTCGCGCTTTCTGGCAACTGGCCGGCATCCGTCGGAACCGGAATGGGACGGGCCAGAGCACAGCCATTTCAAGACAGCCATTGCAAGAAGGTGGTCCTCGAACAGACTGGCCCCCACGCCGATCGCACCAGCCTGCGGTGTGCTGACGAGCTACCCCGCCATCGCTGTCGACCGAGTTCACCTGGAGCTGCTGGCTAACGTCGGGTTCCGGATCTGCGTGCCACGTCTAACCGTGACTGTGTGTCGGTAGTTGGCGGCTCGGCGGGAGTGCGTTTGCGCAGGTGTCGCCACAGTATGATCACGGCCGCCACAACGATAACGGCAGCGAGAACGACCCAGCTTGCGCGGCCGAGGATGTCTTCGATGTAGCGGGCCGAGGCACCGGCGCTGGCGCCGATGCCCACGTGCAGCGCAGACCAGCACAGCGCCCCGAGTGCCGAGGCGGGCAGGAACCGTTTGAATTCGAGGTCCGAGGCCCCGGCGGCGGCCGGGGTCAGTGTGCGCACGACCGGGAGGAATCGGCCCGCGAATACTGCGCCGGCGCCGTGTCTGTGCAACAGGTCGGCGGCGCGGTCCCAGTGTTGACGACCGATCTTGGCGACGAGGCGTGTTTCACGGAGCCGGTGTCCGAAGCGGTGGCCGAGCCAGTATCCGATGGTGTCGCCGATGGTGGCGCAGGCAGCGACAACACCGACCATGATCACGAACATCGTGGCGTTCGTGACGCTGGCAGCGGCGATGATCAGGCCGCTCTCGCCCGGGACGACGAAACCGAGGCCGATGGTGCATTCCGCAAGCGTCAGCCCGCCCGCGGCCGCGATGACCACCGGAAACGGCAGTTGCGCCAACGCCGACAGTGGCTCGCCGATGCTCACCTCACAGCCTCCTCTTTAGCACGCCCGCGCCCGGTCGCCATCCGTGACCTTCTCGACGGTACATCCAGGTCCGGTGCCGAACCGGGCAGTAGCGGAACGGGTGAAACGGCTGAATCGGATGATGCGTAACCTTGCCGCCGGCGGGCCGCCCGCCACCGAGACACCGCGTGCAAATGAGGAGTCAGTCGTGGGTCGAGGCGACCGGATGGGACCACATCAGCGACCGCAGAGGCACAACACGCCCAGGTCATATCGGCGAGCCGACGACTTCGAGCGCACTGCTCCGATCCCTGCCGCGCCTCCCGCGCCACTGCCGCAGCCCACTCGGCCACGAGCGTGGCGGGCCACCGCCCGGAGTGCCGTCGCCGTGGCCTCGGCGATCGTGCTCTCGCTGACCGGGTACGGATGGATGACCCTCGGCGACCTTCAGAGTGGCTTGTCCACCAGTAATATCACCGCCGGTGCGAGTGCTGATGGTTCCCTCGATGTCCTGCTCGTCGGTATGGACAGCCGCACGGATGCCCAAGGCAATCCACTCCCCGAGGACGTTCTGGAACGGCTCGGCGCTGGTGACAACGAAGCGAACCTGACCGACACCTTGATCTTGCTGCACATTCCGAAGGACCGGTCGCGTGCGGTGGCGTACTCGCTGCCTCGGGACACCTACACGGCGATCCCGGGTGGTTATGGTGAGCATAAGATCAATTCGGCGTTCGGGCGAGGCAAGTCTGAAGCCACCGACGAGCTGCAGGATCAAGGCGTGACGGATCCGGCCGAGCTCGAACGCCGGTCGTCCGAGTCAGGACGCAAATTGCTGCTGCAGACGGTCGAAGAGCTCACCGGTGTGGGCATCGATCACTACGCGGAGGTGAACCTTCTCGGATTTCACCAGCTCACCAAGGCGGTCGGCGGCGTCGAGGTCTGCCTGAAAGAACCTGTCAATGACCCCTACTCGGGAGCGGACTTTCCCGCCGGCCGGCAGTCGATCTCAGGGTCGGATGCGCTCGCGTTCGTGCGGCAGCGGCATGGTCTGCCCCGAGGCGACCTTGACCGCGTGGTTCGCCAACAAGCATTCCTCGCCGGACTCGCCCGATCGATGCTGTCCACCGGCACGCTCGCTTCCCCGAGCAAGCTCAACGGGCTCTTCGACTCGCTGCAAAAAGCCGTGGTTCTCGACCAGGACTGGGACGTACTGACGTTCGCCCAGCAAATGCAGGGTTTGGCTGGCGGCAATATCGCCTTCGACACCATTCCGGTGGAAAACCCGGCCTACGACACTCCCGATGGTGAAGCCGTACAAGTTGACCCGGATACGGTGCAAGAAACCATTCAGCGGGTTAACAAGGGATTGCCGCCCCAGCCACCCGAGCCCGCAGGACTTCAAGCGGTCAGCGTCGACGTCCGCAACACCACCGACACCAGTGGTCTCGCCTCCAGTGTCCTCGACGAACTCGCCTCCGAGGACGTTCCCACCGGGGCTGCGGACAACGCGGATCCACGCCGCACCTCACGCGTGGCATATGCCCCCGGCCATGGCGAGATCGCCCGCTACGTCGCTGAGCAACTCGACGGACTGCCCGTGCGCAGTGACCAGGACCTACGGGACGGCCACATCGACGTACTACTCGCCGACGATTACAACGGCCCCGGCAAGCAAAGTTTCGCCCCATCGGGACAGGTTCGGCTCGATGGTGTGCAGCGCCAGCAAGCACCCACCCCACCCGCACCCAGCGAAGACGCCATCACCGCCGACGGCATCCCGTGCATCAACTAGCCAAACGGCCAAGGGTTCCTCGGGGTTCGCACCACAATGCGGCTGTCGAACTCGGCCGCTGACGCCACTTGCAGTGGGCGGTATCCAAGCAGGCTCTGTTCCGGACGACCGGGTGATGTTGTGGTGAGCATCGTCTTTGGGGTGTTTGCCAGGAACCTGTTGATCTAGTGTTCCGTTGCTATGGACATGGGCGATGATCATCGAAGTGGTTTCCGCGCCGCTCACCGCGGGAGGGGCGCGATAGGGCTGGCCGGTGAGTCTCATCCCTCGGCGCCATTCGCGCCGCAACAACCGCGATCGGTCGACCACTCCCGAGCGTCTTACCTACTTCGCGGACCCCCTGTAGCTCTCGGACTTGCTCCGGGTGGGCCGGACTCCGCTGACATTCCGATACGACCGAGGAGCCGCACGACACCCGACCCACTCGGCACTACCCAGAGCAATCAATGGACGACAATAAGAGAAGGAAGAGAAAATTCAATGGTCTTGAAGAAGTTGCTCGGGGCGCTCGGCATCGGAGGCCCCTCGGTGGACACGGTGCTCCATAATCCGCACGTGAGTCCGGGCGAGACCCTGAACGGTGAAGTCCGAATCACCGGGGGCTCGCAGCAGGTGACCATCGAGCACGTCGTGCTCGGTCTGGTGACCGGCGTCGAGACCGAGCACGATGATGACGAGGGTCAAACCGGAGCGGAGTTCCACCGCGCCATGGTCCGCGAGCGGTTCCGGCTTGGCGAAGGGGAGAACACAACGATCCCGTTCGAGCTGCCGATGCCGTGGGAAACGCCGATAATCAGCGTCGACGGCCAACACCTGCCCGGCATGACCCTCGGCGTGCGCACCGAACTGGCCATCGCCAAGGTCGCGGACAAGGGTGACCTCGACCCCGTCGCGGTTGAGCCGCTGCCTTCCCAAAAACGGGTTCTGGAGGCGTTCTCTCAGCTCGGCTTCCACTTCAAGAACGCCGACCTGGAACACGGACACCTTCACGGCGTCCACCAAGAACTCCCGTTCTTCCAGGAACTGGAGTTCTCCCCGCCGCCGCAGTACGACGGGCGCGTCAACGACGTCGAGCTGACCTTCGTCTCCAACCCAGAGGGGTTGGACGTGATTCTGGAAGCCGACAAGCGCGGCGGGCTCTTCACCCCGGACCAGGAGGCATTCGGCCGCTTCCACGTCAGCCACGAGGAAGCCCGGAGCACCGACTGGGCCGGGCGCATCCACGGTTGGCTGGAACAGGTCATCGAGCAGCGCGGCTCGATGGGCGACCCCGTAGGCGGCGGATACGGGCACCACCACGACTACGGCCATGGTCACCACGACGAGCACGAGCAACGCGGGCCTGGCATGGGCGGCATGGTTGCCGGCGCCGCGCTCGGCGCAGGCGCCGGGGTCCTCGGCGGCATGGTCGCTGGCGAGATGATCGAGGAAGTCTTCGAAGGCGACGAAGAAGAGGGCTGATCGCAGCAGCAGGCAGCTGGGCGCTGGGATCGTTCCCGGCGCCCCTGCGCCACAATATGCCGGTGTCAGTCACGACAAGTTCAAGGGCGTAGAAGCAGTCCAGGGCGAAGCGGTGAGTGGAACTGCTTTTGACGCCGTGATCGTCGGCATCGCTCTGCAACACCTGCAGCGCTGACCCGCTAGTGGCCGCTCGCTGTCATCGTGAGCAACAAAAGCGAGAAGGCAACCTGCAGGCTGCCCACACCCATCCCGGCGATCGCGGTCCCGTCGACCCGATACGGACCTCTCGTCTGTACCGAAACAACACCATAGGCCACGGCGACCAATGCGATGACCACTCCACTGCCGGGCATTATCCAGCTGAGAAGGCCCGCGCACAGCGAGATCGGCCCCATCCATGCCAGCTTACCGGGCCGGTCCTTCGCTGTTAGCCCTCGCGCTGTGCTCATTGACAGGCCCCCGTGTCCGCAGCGAGCATCGCGCATCCCACTTCGACACGTGCCTGCAAACATGGCACGAGCTCCGCAGCCGGCGTGGGATTGCCAGAGAACGGTGTAACCGCGGTGCGGGTGGTTACTGGTCGTTGGTGGGGATAATACTGTCTTCGAAGGTGATCGCGAACGCGTTCAATGCTGGTCGTGATGGTCTCAGTCCTGGTCTCTTTCAGCACCGTTCAGCGGTGTTCACCGGCGTGCGGTAGGGCTCGCTGACCAGCTTTCAGGAGCTGCGCGAACCGTGCCGTATGGCCAGCCGCAGATCTTGAAAGCGAGCCTGCCGAAAGGCACCGCGGGTTCGAATCCCGCCGCTTCCGCTGTATAGGTTCTGACCAGCACGAACGGTGCTGGGAAGTGATCTTGACAGTGCACAGTTGAGCGAGCACAGCGCTCTCAGTGCATTCGCCTGGTGACATTTCGACACCAGGATGGAGATCATGAAAGCGCCGTCGTACACCTACGCGCCCGGTGAGTGGGGAACCCTTGCACGGGAGTGGCGTCGCTCCCTGGAAGCCGACAACAAGTCGCCCAACACCGTGCGCATCTACCTGCATTGCGTCAGGCAGCTCGGGGACTGGGCGAGTAGTCAGTCGGAGCCAGCTGAGCCGACCACGATCGACGCCCAGAACATCCGTGAGTACATGCGGAATCTTCTGGACCGGAGGACCGCAGGAAACGCGCACAATCACTACCGGAGCTTGCGCACGTTTTTCAAATGGCTGGTGGACGAGGAAGAGCTGGATCGTTCACCGATGGAGCGCACCCGAGCGCCTCAAGTCCCCGAAAAGCAGGTCCCGATCGTCACAATCGAGCAGATGCGGGCGTTGCTCGAGGTGTGCAAAGGCAAGGACTTCGCTGACCGGCGGGATGCGGCGATCCTCCGCGTCTTGTGGGATACCGGCGGTCGGCGCGCCGAAGTGAGCTACCTCGACGTGGATGACGTCGATCTCGACACTGAGGCGATCCTCGTGCGAGGTAAGGGGCGGCGATCCAGGGCGATCCCCATCGGAGCCAAGACCGGCCAGGCGTGAGCCGCTACCTTCGGGTGCGGAATCGCCAGTCTCAAGCCTCGCTGTCCGCCCTCTGGCTCGGCTCCACGGGGCAGGGACCGCTCACGCACAACGGGATCAAAGCGATGCTCATTCGTCGCGGCCGCGAGGCTGGTACTGGCCATATCCACCCGCACATGTTCCGGCACGCCCTCGCGCACCACTGGCAGGCAGAGGGAGGCAATGAGAACGACCTGATGCGGATCATGGGGTGGAAGTCCCGCGAGATGCTCAGCCGCTACGGCGCGAGCGCAGCCGATGCCCGCGCGCATGCAGCGGCACGCGCCCTGAAGCTCGGAGATCGCGTGTAGCACTCGAGGTGACACGGGTGCGCTGTACTGGCGGGCGTGGCTATGACTCCAGTTCAGCGCACCCTTCGCGCGAAGATCGCCGCACATGGCTTCGTGGGCGAACACCGAGAATCGCGCCGCACGCACCGCGGCGGCGCGGCGAGCGGCTCATGACAGATTCGAGCGCCAGGTCGACCCGGGCGGTCTCCTGCCGCCCGAGGAGCGAGCCAAGCGGGCGGAGCCAGCACGCAAGGCGCATTTCTCAGCGCTGGCGCTCAGGAGCGCACGCGCACGTCAGCGTGGCTCGTGTTTTTGATCTACCGGCAGTTTCAGTCGCGGGTGGCGCGTTTCGGCCACACCACGGTGACCGGCAGGTCGCGCTGGCGGGCAGCCTCGACAACATCAGCGGTGCCGCCGTGGCCACCGGATGGCTGGCCATCCCATACGGCGATCATGCTGTCGACGGTCTCGAGGACATGCTCGCTCGCGGCCATGTAGGCCTCTCGGTTCGACTCGGCGAACGACATCGTATGGACGCTGGTTGCCCTGCCGATGAGCTCGTCGAACTCGGCGAGATTGTCCGGCTTGACCTTGCGTTCGCGGTAGTCCCGTGCAGGGAGGACCACCTCAAGGCTGCCCCCGCAGTCGAGTACGGCGTGGGCGAACACCTGGTCAGCACCACGAGCCAGGCAGCTCACGCCGACAATTCGGTCGTCGGTGTAGCTGGCGAACTCGGCGGTCAAAGTATCACGCACCAGCGGGATGCTCGCCGTGCTGAGGTTGGAATGCCCTGTAACTCCGATACGTGACAACGCGACGATCCTTCCGTGCGGCGAGTGCCTCAGACCTCGATCAGATCACGTACCGCTTCTCGCGTCTGCTTCACGCCCCGCGCTGTAGCGAACGGCTCTGTTTCGCGATGAAAGTCGCGAAGCTTCGCACCCACCCGTCCTGACGCCCAGTGGTGGGCCAGCGGCAGCACCTCCTCGATAAGTTCACATGCACGGTCGGGCTCGGCTGTGATCAGGTGTGCGCGCGCGAGACCGATCAGGTCAAAGGCACGGTTGCGCGTGTGGGAGGGGGGTCGAAGCTGAAGCGCGCGGCCGATGTAGTCCTGGGCCTTACGGGCTTGGTCGGCTTCATGTCGAGCAAGATCACGGTAGCGCGCTCCGATCACTCCATACAGCTCTGCCAAGTCGAAGCCGGTCACCCACCTGTCCGCCTCGGTTGGTTGACCGTCGGCGAAATGACCCTCGGCGAGACCGACCGCACGGTGAAAAGGCTGAATTTGTCCGCACTGGGCATAGGACCATGCTTCTCGGGTGGCAAGCATCGATCGTAAGGTCGACCCGGCGGACTTACGGGTTCCGTACTGGGCCAGCTGTACCAACTCCAGTCCGTCATCCGGCTTGTCGAGGTCAAAGCATTGCCGCGCGAGGGCTGCGAGGGTGACCCCAGCGAAGCCATCGTCCCCGGCTACCTTTGCGAACTGGATCGCCAGCGTGTAGTACCGCTGAGCTGAGCGGTGCAGGCCAAGGTCCCACGACATAGCTCCGGCGATCTCGGCGAACTCTGCGCCGACCAGAAATCCGCGCTGGGCCCGCGGCCCATCGGAAATATCCTCCAACCGGTCGCTGACGTCGTTGAGTTGGCCAATCACAGCCTTCCGAGTGAGATGGCCAGCTGGAGTCCTTGTCCACGTGCGGAACTGCGTCGCGATCTCTTCCCAGCCGGAAAGTTCATCTTCGCTCAATGTTGACGAACCGCTCCCTGCAGAACCGGTTGGCAAGAGCCAGCGTTGCAAGGGATCAGTGAGGGCTACGCCAACGGCGATTGCCGAAGCACCGGTGAGTGCTTCACGTCGAGAGAGGGTCACGTCCTGCCTCGTCATTTCCTCGGTGGCAGCAAGAACATCAGCAGGATGCCACCCCCCAGAGACGTGTTCGGTACTTGCGACAGGGCGTGGAGGTTTCCGTTGCTTACGCGGCGTAAATCCTAGGTCCGCATCACGCTCGACTCCGAGTACGGCTCGGAGTCCGGAGCGGTATGGGGCACGCGGCCATTGGACCTCGCCACGCTCGTAGCGTGCGATTTGGTGTCGGTCGAGGTCGTAGGCCTGACGCGTTGTGGTGAACAGGTAGCGATTTACCTCGTCGGCGAGCTCTGACCGAGACATGCACTCGCCAGGGATGTGGCGCGAAGCTGTCGCCTCACGTGCGGCGCGGAGCGACGAATTTGGCTCTGCCACAGGCACTTCCTTCCTGATCGATACGCAGTGTATCGATGTGGCTGCGGCGTGTCAGTTAATGATCTGTCTTTATCTGACCCGTGATGACCCGCAATCCGTATGGGTCTCCTCTCCCTCGCTGGAGATCGTTGGTGCATGGTCAAGTTGCTCAGCGTTCTGGGGCCTTTCCCGGGCTCGGTAGGTGAAGAGCTGTATGGCCGCTCGACTCGGCTACGCGCTGAGAGGCGCCGCATTCGCGAGCTCCATGTGGCGCGCCTACGTCGACGTCGGGTGGGGCTGCGCTGATGCGTGTCCGCTACCGGGTTGGCGTGGTCGGTGAGTCACAGCGGGTCGTGCACTACGCAGTCGAGGAGTTGCCTGGTGCGCTTCTCCGCATGCTGTGCGGAGTGCGCATGCGGCTTGATCAAGCTGAGCGAATCGACGTGGGAGGCATGCCATGCATGCAGTGCACTGCACGGGCCGCTCTTGCGAGCAAGCGTGCGCGTCCACAAGTCGAGCAGTGAATCGAATACGCGGGAGGATAAATGGAAACGGTGGGTATCTTGCTTCTTTCGGCCTCTTTTGTGTTGATTCTAGGGATTTTGGCATGGGCTCCATGGGAAGAGGAGCAGCCGTACGAGAACAGGAGAGAAGAGGTGGGTGGTTCGGGAAAATAATGAGCCGCCCTGAGGAGCTGGTAATGCTGACATGGGCGGTGGGCGAGCACGAATCCCGGCGACATGTTGTCGACAGGGTCGATAGTGATTTCCGGTTGGCAGCGTGCGGACACGTTATTCGGTTTCCTGTGGAGCTGGACGGGCCAGATCTACTGGCGAAAAAGCATGGGACGAGCGCGTGTGAACCATGCTTGTACGCCATGGGGGCGCCAGTGCGATCGGAGTACCGCGTTGTGGCGGGGTTGGCATTGGTCCCAACCGTGGTGATCGAGGCAGCAGGCGGGGGCGGCGGGCGTCATCGGATGGACCGGCCGACGTTGCAGATGCCGGCGCTTCGAGAAGTTCCCAGTGCAGGGCGCAACAAGATGGACGTCCCCGGCAGCGGCTATCTGCCGGGGACGGGCGACGACTCTATACCGCTGGTTGCGTGATCTCCAGTGTGTGGAGAGCGCACGGTGTACGAGGTGGCGTCCCGGTACGGCCAGGACACGCGGTGGTGCCGAAACGTCGAACTTGCTGAGCTCGTCGTCCTGCGGGAAGAGCTCATAGTCGAAGCTCTCAGGCGCCCGGCGATCGGAAACGTTGCACTACACGCCGCTCTGCACAAGACGCTCGAGCTGATCGTGCTTGACATACGGGACGCCAAAGATCGAATTTCGCCTTCCTGAGTGGTTCAGAGAATCTCAACTCAACTCTCAATCTATCGCCACGCCTGTAACAGAAAGGTGAGAACCCGGTCCGGTGCTGCGGCTTCCCGAACCGGCATCGGTCCGCGCCCGGTCAGCGCGGAAGCGAGGAAGTCGCCCCCGACGACTGAACTGTGCTGACCGGGCTCCAAACCATCTGCCGCTAGTCCTTGCTGAAATTGGACATGAAGAGGAGCGATCTATGCCTACATTCGTCCCGCTGCTGACGAAAGATCAGTTGGAGCGTCTTCCGGAGCGTGCACGGGAGGTCGTCGAATACCGCAAGTCCGGATTGTCGCTCAACCACATCCAGGGGTGTCCGTTGGATTGCGCGTACTGTATCCGGCACACCTACGGCGTGTGGGACATGCGCCAGCCGAGGGCGCTCGTTTCCGACTCCGAGGCAGTCGAGGCTCTCGTCGGCCACTGCTATTTCCAGCCGCACATCACGCCGATCCAGCTGTTCAACCGCGCCACCGATCCGTGTTTGCCCCGGGTCAGAGAGCACTTGTTCGCGGTGTTGGAAGACCTCGATGCGCGCGGTCTGCGCAACCAGGTTCTCGTCATCACCCGCTACCGCGTCGATCCCGAGGACTGTGAGCGGCTGAACCGCCTGCGCAACGTCAAACTCACGTTGCTGTTCACCTACTCGGGCATCGACGACGAGCGTATCGAACCTGTGCGCAGTGAGTTCGCCGCGCAGTCGCTGCGCACTGCTTTCGACCATGCCGAGAGCTACCGGACGGTCTTCTACTGGCGCCCTCTCGTACCGGGGCTCAACGACACGGATGAACATCTGCGACGGGCGGTCGAGCTGAGCCGGTCCGCACACGCCACGGTGTTCACCGGCCTGTTCTACCGAGACGAGATCGCCGACTACTACCGAGCCAACGGCTTGCCCGAGCCTTACGACAGCACGGCGAGGCGCAAGATCGTTCCCGAAACGCTCGAGCAGCGAGTTCTGCAAGCATTCAAGGAGGGGCAGGGTGGCCCGCTGTTCCGCAAGACCAGCTGCGGTGTCTCCTTCGCCCAAGGCGTGCCGGACTACAACGGTCATTACGGTGCCCGCGAACTTTGCGACATCTGTCCTGCCAAGCAACTCGACCTGTGCGCGGGGGCCCATCACACGCCCTCGGAAGAGTCCCTTCGGGCGACTGCGGCGCACCTGCCAGAGCGGGAAGACTTCGACGTCGTGGAGATCACCGAACGCGCGGCGATCGTGACTGGGCTCGACGAACAGCCTCGCTACTTTCTGCAGCACGCGCTCGGGTTCCAGATCCACGACCAGCGCCACCCGCACCACGAGTACCTGCACGGTCGGGCCGGCATCGGATGGGAAGAAGAGGACAGCACTGATGGATGACACCGCTGACTGGACTGCATGTGACTACGTCGTCATCGACGTGGAAGGCAACGGTCAACGCCCACCGGACCTCGTGGAACTCGCATCCGTGCCCATCTCCGGCGGAGTCATCGGTGAGCCGACCTCGTGGTTGGTGCGCCCGCAGAGCAAAATCACGTGGCAGGCGCGCAAAATCCACGGCCTCTCGGACCGGGATGTGGCCGGACAGCCGGCATTCGAGGAAGTCGCCGACGAGGTGCTGCGGCACCTCGGCTCGGCCATGCAGATCGGGCACAACGTGCGGATCGATCTCGATGTCATGAGCAGGAAGTTGCCCGCGTGGCGGCCGGTCGAAGCGTTCGACACGTTGCGCATGGCCCGCGCGACGTGGTCGCTGTCCTCGTTCCGGCTCGGGGCGCTCGTCGAGCACCGAGGCTTGGCCGTGGGGGTGCCGGACGAGTTGCGACCGCACCGCGCCGAGTACGACGCGCTGGTCACCGCGCGCTTGTTCGTCGACCTCGCGAACAACTCAGGACCAAGCCCGTGGACTGTTGCCGAGCTGCGCAAGTCAGGGGGTATCGCCCTCGCGCGGCCCGAACCGGAACCCGGCCTATTCGACTAGTTCAGAAGGGGCAGGCCGTGCACACATCGGGACTGTTCATCTCCATCGATGGGCCAAGCGGCGTCGGCAAGACCACCACATAGAGCCAGTCGGTTTCCGGTTCGATGCCGCAGAACCCGTGGCGCATGCGTCGCACAGTGGCGACGGCGTGCTCGACGGCCGCGGTGTCGCCGAAGGCCACCGTCGCGAGGTAGCCACCGGTGCGGTCGAGCCAGGGCTTCGGTGCGCACCCGCGCGGCAGTCTCATCGTCGAGTTCCGGCAGCTCGACGGTGAGCCGTGCCTGCATGTTGAAGTGTTGATTACCGCTGTGGGTCGACGACACCTGGCAGCGCACTCGGCTGTCCGAGGTGGACGCGCCCAGGCGAGTGGTTCCTAAAACGGTCGCTTGATGCAGGCAACTGGCCACCGCCGCCGCGTACAACTGTTGCGGGCTGGTCACACCGGCCTGGGTGGCCTCTGGAGTGGTCGTGGCGAACTCGAGGTCGTCACGCCCGTCCACCGCACACGGTCGGGTTCGCGGGTGGAGACAGCCTCGTTGGTGTCATCTGCTGCTGTTCGCTCATGCTGACTCAGCCCGTAGGGCCGTAGCGGGTGGGTTCGTCGGCCTGGGCGAGTTCTTGTTCGGCGGTGGCCTGGATGAGCTGCATCAGTTCTGGATCCAGTCCCGGGGCGAACTCCTCGGGCCGTTCCGGAGCGATCTCAAGCGGCACACCTTCGGGAGCTTGGGCCGTGCTCAACGTCGCTCCGTCCTTCGACGGCGAACCACCTCGAAAGACTTTGCCGGCCTCGGAGAGGTGATCGAGACTGAAGGTGTATTGCTTGTTCTCCAGCCCCTGCTCGAGCAGCGTGGCCACCTCCGGAAACCGTTCGGCGTTGGTCTTGGGGATCGGCAGGACCTTGCCCCAATCGACCTGCAGAGTCTCCAGCGCCTTGGCATAGGCGTTCTCGTGGGCTTGATCGCGAACGATCAGGTAGGCCACCGTCGAGCGCAGCGTCTGGTTCGAGCTCATCTCGTAGATGCGGCACTTCTGCAGTCGCCCGGTGGATTCCAACATCAGATTGTACAACAGATCCAGTACCAGATTGCCGCTGTTGTACACATAGGAACCCGACCACGGGTTGCCGACCGCGTCGACGGGCAATGCGCCTTGACCACCTACGAGAAACTGATGAATGTTGCCTTCTGACAAAGCATTGGACAAGGGTGTGGCACCACCGGCAGCTGCCTGGTCCAACGGCTGCTCCGCAGACCCCTGATACTGCGGGGATCCGTCAGTGAGTCGGGCGATCGTCGTGGCGATCAACTCGACGTGGCTGATTTCCTCGGTGCCGATTCCGTGCAGTAGATCCCGATATGGTTTCGCCGTCGCGCCACGGAAATTGAAGCTCTGGAACAGATACTGCATCATCGTGCGCATCTCACCGAACTGGCCGCCCAGTCCCTCCTGCAGCGCGTTCGCCGCGGCCGGGTCCGGCTCGTCGGGCACGACCTCATTGATCATTCGCTGAACGTGAAAGAACATTCTGGTTCCTCCGTGTGTGACTGCTCGCACTGATCACCGCCAGCCGTTGGACATGAGTTCGGTCTCAGTCCCAACCCCGGAGGGCACAAGCCCACGGCGAGAGTGATGGAACGGGAGCATTGAACGGCCTTCGCCGTGAAGGAATGCTGGAGGGCTGCGGAACGATTGCGTCTACTACCGCTACGTCGATGGTCCCGAAGTCGAATGGCCGCGCAACTTGATCATTGTGGGCTCGCCGTTGTCGTGAGCGAGCATGAGCCAGCGCTAGCTCCGGGGGTGTGTTGCGAAAGGGCGCATCAGCCGGTGACGCACGATGTCGAAAGTGCGGTTCAGTCCGTTCGGCAGGTCGGCTCGATCGCTAGCTGGATGAATTCGGGTCTTCGCTCGCGCGGCGTTCGGCACCGGTTTCACCCGCGTAGCCAGCGTCCTGCCCGGTGACGCGGCCCACGAACAGGTCGTTGTCGTTGGTACTGGCCGTACCGTGCGGATCAGCAGTGTCCGGGCGATGGCAACCGCCGGTTTCTTTGCTGGTCGCTTGGTACGGGCCACTGGCCGCGCCTTATTCGGTGCGGGGGCGGACCCGTGCCCACTGTGTCCAATGGCGCAGTCGGGCCCGGCCCCGCCGTGCTGTGCGGATCAGCAGATCTCCGCCCCCGTCACGGCGATTTCGGACGGTTCGTACCTGAGAGGGGCTGCGTTCCGGCACGTTCCGTAGTAGGGCCGGTGGCTTGCTCGGGCGGGTCCGGGCGTAACCGCTCGTCGACCCGCATGGCAGCCCCGAGCGCAATGAACGTGGGGGCCCACTCACCGACGAAGATGCCCCACCGGTCGGCCCGGTCCACACCAGCTTGCTCCAGTTGCCGCGAAAACATCCACGACACAAAGCTCAACCCGATCGAGATCAACCCGGCGTTCAACAACACATCGGAGGTAACCCCGTACTGACGCAACTTGGATAGCATGTCGACTCCCTGAGGCAAGAGGGCTGGGTACTTCGGATTCCCCTTCCACCTCGCGTGGCAAACACGACACACCCCCGGGCCGTGTTGCGCGGGCTGCGGACTCCCGCGAGAACGCGTATACCCGGTGCACATGGGTGACTACCAGCATTCCGCCACGGTGCAGGCCGAGCCGGGCGCGTTGTTCGACTACCTCACCGACGTGCGCATGCTGCCGGAGTACTTCGAAGGGATGACGACCGCCGAGTCCGCCGGCGCGGGGGCGGTGCGGGTGGTGGCCGAGGTGGAGGGCCAGCGCCGGGAGGGCGAAGCCTGGATTCGGCAGGACACCCAAGCACGCACGATGCAGTGGGGATCCGAAGGTGCCAACAATTATCGCGGGGAACTTGCGGTGACCGAGGACGGCGGCGGCCAGTGCACGGTCACCGTCACGCTGCACACCCAGCGCGCTGATGGACCCGGCATCCGCGCAGGCCTGGAACAAACTCTGGCCAACATCAAGCGCCGGGTCGAAGGTCGCAGTACCGAGCCCGCGGACTGAGTAGCGACGACACGACTGCCCATGAGACCACGTGAGGTTTGTCCTCCCCGTAGCGGCGGGTACGTCTGCGTCGACACTTCACAGCCAACGTTTGGGGAGAAGGCCTCATGGGTTCGGTAGCGCACTACCTCGAAGTCCAGGCTCCGGCTCAGCAGTGCTACGACTGGTGGCGACCGCTGACCCACGTGCCCGACATCTTCCCGGATGTGCAGCGGGTTGAACCGGTCGAGGGACAGGCCGATGTCACGCGCTGGGTGGTGTCGGGACCTGTCGGCAAGACATTCGAGTGGGACGCGAAAATCATCGACGAGGAACCCGGTCGCAAGATCGCCTGGAAGTCCGTTGAACAAGGCACCGAGCAGACCAACACCGTGTCCACCGCAGGTGCCGTGCGTTTCGACAACCACGGCGACTCCACCGGCGTCGAAGTCAGTCTCCAGTACGACGCACCCGGCGGGATGCTCGCCGAAACACTGGCCACGCTCTTCGACGATCCGCAACGCAAGGTCGAGGAAGCCTTGAACTCATTCAAGCAACTCATGGAGCAAAGCCCCAGCCCCACCGGATGAGCCTTGCCTCCGGGTAGCGGGCCAGCCCCGCGCGCACCCGCACCGTGCTCGCTGTGGCGGTGTCCGTGCGAGGTGGGCCCGGGAGCGACCACGAAGCCGCGCAGAACTTCCGTGTCCGTCCCGTTCCGGCCGCCGCAGGTAGCGGATGCCGCAGTGGGCCACGCCGGACTTCGGGGTCACCTCGCCGACCACTATGGAACCTGATCAGCTATGCGGGGCCCGGGTGCCGTGCCAGTGGGTGCGCGTAGTCAGTGGCTCGCCCCGAGCCGGAACCGGGGCAGTTCCGCCACCGGCCCGGGGGAGCTCAGGCCAGGCCCGCGTCACGGGCGACGATCGCGACCTGCGTCCGGTTGGCCGCGTCGAGCTTGGTCATGACCCGGCCGATGTGCACCTTCACGGTGGACAGACTCATGTACGCGTGGTTCGCGATCTCGGCGTTGCTCATCCCCTGCGCGACAGCCACGGCCACCTCGCGCTCGCGGGCGGTGAGCTTCTCCAGCTGCGATTTCGCGGCCTGCGCGGGGGCGCTCGTGGAGAACGTCGACAGCAGCTTCGTGGTGATGCGCGGGGACAGCATCGATTCGCCGCCGGCGACGACGTGCACCGCGTTGACGAGCTCGCGCGGCGGGGTGTCCTTGAGCAGGAAACCCGCCGCACCGTTGCGCAACGCCGAGTACACGTACTCGTCCAGATCGAACGTGGTGAGCACGACGACGTGGGGTGGTTCGGACAGCGCGGTGAGACGCTTGGTGACCTCGAGGCCGCCGACGTCGGGCATCTGGATGTCGGTGAGCACCACATCCGGGCGGTGCTTGGAAACCAGTTCCATGGCACCGGAGCCGTCGCCGTCCTCGGCGACGACCTCGATGTCCGGATCCGAGTCCAGGATCATCCGGATCCCACCGCGCACGAGTTCCTCGTCCTCGAGCAGCACGACCTTGGTGCTCACGTCGTCATCGCCTCGTCGGTGTTTCTGGGAAAGCTTGCCCGCACACGATATCCGCCGTCCTCGGCCAACCCGGTGTGCAGTGTCCCGCCCGCGAGCGTGACGCGCTCGCGCATCCCGATCAGGCCATAGCCGGAACCGGGCACGGCATCGGTATCGGTGCTGCGCCCGCGCTGGTTGGACACGGTGACGACCAGCTCATCGTCCTGGACGTGGACGGCGACCAGCACCGCGGCGTGGGGCGCGTGCTTGGCCGCGTTGGTCAGCGCTTCCTGCGCCACGCGGTAGGCTGCGCGGCCCACCTCGGCGGAGGTCTCGGGCGGGGGATCGGGCATCTCGAGCCGGACGTGGGCCCCCGAATCGACGGCCTCGCGGACCAGCGAGGCGATGCTGCCCACGGTCGGAGTGTTGGCGAGTTCGCCACCACCATCCTGCGTGGAGTCGGACTCGTCGTCGCGCAGCACCCGCAGCATCGTCCGCAGTTCGTTCAGCGCGGTGCTGCTGGTGGTGCGGATGACCTCGGCGACCTCGACGGTGCGCTTTTCCTGGGCGTTCATGGTCAGCGCACCGGCCTGCAACGAGATCACGCTGACCCGGTGGGCGACCACGTCGTGCATCTCCCGGGCGATGCGGCGGCGTTCGGCCACGACCGCACGCTCGGCGAGCAGGTCGCGCTCGCGTTCTGCCTGCTCGGCCCGCTCCTGGTAGCTCACCAGCAGCATCTTCCGCTGGAATACCCACAATCCCAGCAGCACGGGTAGACCCGTCAAGAACACCGCGGAGAGGATGACGACGGCGATGACGATCTCTCCGGGACTGAGTGTGTGGTAGGCGCCGAGTATCGACATGACGAGCGTGATCGCGGTGGCGACCCAAAGCTGGGTGCACGGCCCCTTCCGCCGTGCCATCGTGTAGATCGCCACCCAGCCGGTGATGCCCACGGAGCTGATGAACAGTGCGGGCACCGACATCACCAGTGCCGCCCACGGGAACCGCCTGCGCACCAGCAAGCCCAGACCGGCGGCGATGAGGAGGCAGGTGCTCAGCGGCGTCAGATCGTCCAAATCGACACCGGCCCGGGCGGTTATCACCGCGACCGCGAGGTCGAACAGCAGCGAGCGGATCTTGCCGTCCCACCAGGACAGCAAGGACTTCCTGTCGCGAGGGAGTCGAAGCACCCGGTCACCGTAGTTCGTCGCGAACCGGCTCCCGCCCGCAGGCTTCACGCGTCCCGCCAGGACAACGCCGCGACGGTACCGGCCAGCAGGACGGTGGTCAGCCCGGCCAGCAGCAGCGGCAGGTACCACTGCGGATCGGATGTGAC
Source organism: Parasphingorhabdus pacifica (assembly GCF_054779195.1). Lineage (NCBI taxonomy): Bacteria > Pseudomonadati > Pseudomonadota > Alphaproteobacteria > Sphingomonadales > Sphingorhabdaceae > Parasphingorhabdus > Parasphingorhabdus pacifica. The sequence continues at coordinate 41,983 of NZ_BAAGYS010000007.1, read as the reverse complement.
GGCCAGCTGCCTGGCGGAGAGGAACGGCATGCTGTCCGGGGCGACGTCCGCCGCGCCGACGAGCGTCGTTTCGAGAACACCGGGCCACAGGATGATCGCGCCGAGCGCGGCCACGGCGCTGCGGGTCAACCCGGCCAGAGCCAGGCCGATGAGAGCGGAAAGGACGAGATAGACGATCGCGCCGAATCCCGCGACGGCCGCACGTGCGGGGTCCAGGGCCGCACCGCCGAGAAGCAGCACTCCCAAGTAGTCCACGGCGATGACGAGCAGCGCGGTCATCGTGGCGATCCCGCCCACCGCGGCGGCCTTCGCTAAGACGATGCGCGCGGGCGACCTCGTCACGAGCGTGGTCGTCGTGATGGTCCGATACCGGTACTCGGAACCGAACGCGTTCACGCCGATCGCCGCGACCAGCGCGAACGTGATCAGGGTGAGCAGTTGCAATCCGCTGCTGAACTGCCGGAAACCGGTGCTGCCCTCCCGATCGTCCAACAGCGTGTAGACGAGTTGCAGCAGCACGGCCAGACCGCTGAGCACCCAGGGCGATCGCAAGGTGCGCAGATTCGTCCACTCGTACCGCAGGGCCGCGCCGAAACCGCCCGCTCCGGGCGAGGCCGCTTCCGCCTGCTGATTCCGGGCATTCGTGGAGTTGTCGATGCTCATGCCGCGGTTCCCCCGTTTTCCTGAGATCCGATGTATTGCGTGACGTTCGAAGTGGCGGCGAGGAACGCGTCCTCCAAGCTGCTCTGCCTGGTGTGCAACTCGCGCACGTGGATGCCGGCTCGCGTGGCTACCGCGCCGACGCCCTCGGCGTCGAGCCCCTCGACGACGACCGCTTCCGGTTCCTCGCGACGCACCCACGCGCCGACCTGGCTCAACCGGGCCTCGAACTCGGCGGCCTGCCCGGTCCGGACGACGACCTCCGAACGGGTGTGGGCCGCGATGAAGTCCCCGACCGACTGGGTGGCGACCAACCTGCCCCTACCGATGACCACCAGGTCGTCGGCCAGCAGCGACATCTCGGACAGCAGGTGCGAAGAGGCGAAGACGACGCGCCCCTCCGCGGCGAGGCCCCGCAGGAACGTGCGCATCCAGTGCACGCCCTCCGGGTCCAGACCGTTCGCCGGCTCGTCGAGGATCACGTACTCCGGGTCGCCGATCAGAGCCGTCGCCAGGCCGAGGCGCTGTTGCATACCGAGGCTGAACTTCCCGACCCGGCCGTCGCGCACCTCGTCCAGACCGACCAGCGAGAGCACGTGGCGCACCCGCCGCTCGGGGATGCCCGCACCAGCGGCGACCATTCGCAGGTGGTTGCGCGCTGAGCGAGCGGGGTGCGCCGCCTTCGCTTCGAGCAGCGCGCCCACGGTGCGCAGCGGGTCGGCGAGCTCGCGGTAGCTGCGACCGCCGAAGGTGACGCTGCCGGACCCCGAATCCAGGCCCAGCATCGAGCGCATGGTGGTGGACTTCCCGGCGCCGTTCGGCCCGAGGAATCCGGTGACGACTCCGGGTCGCACGGTGAACGACAGGCCCTCGACGGCCGGGGTCTCCCCGTACCGCTTCGTCAGGCCCTGGACGGTGATCATGGAATCTCCTCGCGAGTTCTCGCACGAATCCGGGTCGATCCGTTCCGGCCGGCGTTGCGCCGGTAGGCCGGTCCCGACCCGCTGACGGATTCATGGTCGACCGATCCGGGCGCAGGCGGCCTCCGGAATCCGGGCAGCGCGAAGTACGACTTTCAGCCAACCGACGAGAGCGGAAAGGAGGACGTGGCGGGCCTCCGCGGGCAGCCAGGATGAAGCACGTCGAGGTCGGGTGAACCGACCGAACCGAGCGAAGACACAACGACGAAGGAGACGACGCATGCACGCGCTGCTCGCTAACCAGACCGTCCTCGCCGCGAACGCGGGCCACCAGATCGCTGGCGGAGCGATGCTCGCCGTGATCGGGCTCGCGTTCCTGGCCTACGCGGTGCTGTTCATCGGTGCCCTGATCAGCATCCTCGCCTCCGCCCACACCGGCGGGATGAAACTGGCGTGGGTCGTGTTCGCCTTCGTGGCGCCGTTCCTCGGCAGCCTGCTCTGGTTCCTGGTAGGACGCGGCGACTCCTTGCGTCGGCACGCGACCACCTGACCGCCGTCGGGAATGTGGCGAGCGGCGGACGTCTCCGCCACGACGAGCGACTTCTCGGAGTCTGCCGCGCCTTCGTGGGAGAGCGGCACCTGCTCGAACGGGGTCCGGGGGCTCGCCACGGTTTCCCCCGTCCCGGTTCGTCTTCCGGTTCTCTTTGGAGGTGAGTTTTCCGGGCGACTCGTGTCTACTCCTCGGACGCGGGATTCGCGCCCGGTTGGGAGATGGGAGACAGGTCGTGGAGTTGACGGTTACCGAGTTTCTGACGTTGGACGGCGTTTCGCAGGGCCCCGGGGCTCCGGGCGAGGACACCAGTGACGGATTCACCCGGGGCGGTTGGTTCGTGCCGCACATGGACGAGCGGTTCATGGAACTGGCGATCGCTTGGCTCGGTGCGGCGGATGCGTTCCTGTTCGGCCGCCGCACGTTCGACAACTTCTCGCGGGACTGGCCGAAGGCCACCGACCCGGATGATCCGTTCGCCGGCTTGTTGAACCGACTGCCCAAGTACGTGGCGTCGAACAGTCTGCGCTCGGCCGATCACTGGAAGCCGACCACGATCCTCTCCGGGGACATCCCGGCAAAGGTCGCCGAGCTGAAGCGGGAGCCCGGCCGCGAAATGCAGATCCACGGCAGCGCGCAGCTGGCGCAGTCGATGCTGGCAGCGGGTCTGGTCGACAAGCTGCGGCTGGTGATCGCTCCCGTGGTGGTGGGCAGCGGTCGACGGCTGTTCCCCGACGGTGGTGCGCCGATCGGATTGCGGCTCGCCAGCGGCGAGACGACGGCCAGCGGGCTCGCCGTGCACATCTACGAGCCGACCGGGCGGCCCGAGTACGGCTCCTACGGTGTCGCGTAGCGCTCAGTTCGGTTGATCTTCCCCGTGCAGCGCTGCGTGGACCTCGTCGGCAAGCGTTCCCGCCCTGGTCTTGTCTCGCCTCAGCGGCCTCCGGTCCGAGGTGTCAGGGGCGGTGTGCGCTGAGTTGTGCCGCGGTGTCGGCACCGCGCCCCGGGGGATCCCAGGTCCAGGTCTGCGTGTCCTGGAATCCGGCTTTCTCGACCGCGGTTGCGAGCGCTTCTCGTCCGCCGGTCAGCCACTTGTCGTGAGCGGAGAGCAGTAGTTTGCCGCCCGGACGCAGTACCCGGAACAGTTCGGTAAAGCCGGCGTGCCGGTCGGGCCAGATTTGGACGTTGTTGACCGACAGCACGACATCGACCGAGCTGTCCGGCCGGTGGGTGTTCTCGGCGTCACCTCGAACGAGCTGGACCGCCTTCATCTCGATCAGCTCCGAGCACCGACGTCGGCATGCGTCGAGCATGACTTCGGAGGGGTCGACCGCGATGACGTGGTGCGACCGGGTCGCGGCGGCGTTCAGGCCGATGCCGGGCCCAGGGCCCAAAACCAATACGGTGTCGTTGCTGCTGAGATCGGCGATTTCGACCAGGTGGCGCTCGGTGGGTGCGTTGCCTCGTGCCATCAGCCAACCGCCGGCTCGGCCGAGCAGGCCTGCGGGATGGCCGAACCCCTTGTCGAGAAGCTTGGAGCCGAGACCGGACATGGGAGCAGCACACCACATGGGGGCTGTGGGTGCGTCCTGGACCGGGGCGTGAACGCCGCCCACGAGGCCGGGGCGCGAACGGGCAACTCGGCGGTCCGTACTCACTACGCGGTCGTGGCGCGCGAGCGGGCCACGCGTCGATGCAGGAGTTCGGACGCCAATCCGGCGTCGTGGACCGGCAAGATGTACTCGCCCGTGCCGGTCCGCAGAACCACGGCCGGTCCCTGCTCCGCGTACAGGGGCGTGCCGTCGTGCAGGGCGAACCACTGCAGCGGAGGCCCCGGAGGGAGAGTGACCGGAGTGATCTCCCGCAGATCGGCGAGGCGAAGGGACATCTCCTCGGCGGGCCGCTCGGGGCGCTTCGGCAAGGTGCGGGCCGACCAGCTCACGTGATCGAGCTCAAGCAGGATGCTGCATGACGCGGAACTCGCGCGTGCCATCGCGAACCGTGCGCCGAGTTCGATGCGGAACGGTGTGGAACCCAGCTCGGGCGTGATGTTGCCGTAGAGGCCTCGGCACGCCTTGATCCCGAGAACGCAACTGGCCACGAACAACAGCCATCCCAGCCCGAAAACAGCCGCCACAGCACCGCTGTTCCACCGGTGGCGTACGCCACGCTCATCGATGGGATCAGCCCGAGCACGATCTGGCATCCGCCGGTGAGAATCGCGGCTTTGCCCCAGGACGGCGGGTCGGTCAGACCGCCGCGGGCGAGCCAACCGAGTTGTGCCGCGTACGGCAGTACGGAGCCGAGCAGCGGAAGAATCCACCACGCTGCCGGGGTGGTTCGGGCCATGGCGATTGCCAGCAGGGTCAGACACACGCCCGCGTGCATGGCCGGTAACCAGCGGAAAGCGATCGAGAGTCGTCGGCGACATCGTTGCCACTCGCGCTCCAGCTGGGGAGTCGCCGACTCGATGCCTGGCGGTGTTTCCGGTATCAGTGACACGTTCCGAGACTCTGGCACGCCGCGAGCCCCGACGAAATCACCTCGACCCGTGCACGACGGACAGCCACACGGCGCCGCGCCGGTCCGGTAGACACGAAGCCGATTGCCAACGGTGCAGGTTCCGGAGGAGGACGTCGTGTCGCTGGACGAGATTCGTGGACAGATCGACCAACTCGACGACGAGGTGATCAAGCTGCTCGCACAGCGCCAACAACTGGTGGAGCGAGCGGCCGCGCACAAGCAGGACGAGGCAGCGGTTCGGGCACCCGGCAGGCGCGAGCGAATGATGGAACGACGGCGCACGCGATCGGTCGAAGAAGGAGTGCATCCTGAGGTCGTTGCCCGCGTGTATACGGCGATGATCGACGCGTTCATCGATGTGGAGCTGACGGTCCACCACGCCCGGGACGGTGCGCCGGTTCGAGAGCACCGGGACGAATAGTCGATCCAAGACCGTGCACGGACACCTACCGGTGGCTTGCTGGGTGTGGTGGGGAGGACTTGTCGGTGTGTCCGGTACGTCCGGAAGAGCGTCGATTTCGTAGTCTCCGGACACCGCGAAGACGGCAGCACTACCCGCCGGTGGTGGCGGGCCGGTCTCCGGAATCCGCTTCGTTCCCGCGGTCTTCCCGCCGCCCCAGCAGCCGAGTCGCGGGGGTGGCCGTCACCCCGTGCACCAGCACGGACGCGCAGACGATCAGGCTGCCCACGGCCCAGACGATGCCTTGGCCGGTCTCCTGCAGGGCGGTGTTGGCGTAGAACAGCGCGGCCGCGCCGACCGGGCCGAACCAGCCGAGAAACGCTGCTTCCCGAACTCCGCGCACCGACCTCATGAACGGGGCGAGAGCGAGGAACGCGGGCAGGCGCCGCAGCAGCAGCACGGCGGCGACGAGGGCGACGCCCCGCCAGCCGAGCTCGGCCCATTCATCCCACGGCAGCATCAGGCCGAGCAGCACGAAAACCGGCAGCAGAAAGAAGTCGTTGACCGCTTCCTGGACGCGTTCCTCGCTCCGGTCCTCCTCTTCGGGGATGGCCTGCCGGAACAGCAGGCCGGCAATGAACACGGCCAGCAACCCGTTGGTGCCCAGCAACTCCGTGCCGCCGAGCACGGTGAGCGTCAGGGCGAGGCTGTAGACCAGGTGCGAGGTGGGGGCCACTGTTCTGTGTCGGTAGCCGATCGCCAGGATCTTCCCCGCCACGTAGCCGAGCAGGGCACCGAGCACCACCGCGCCGCCGCATTCCCACAGCACCACGCGCAGGCCCCAGTCCGGCAGCGCCTCCGCGGGCGGGTGCGTCAGCATCAGCACCGCCAGCAACACCAGTGGGAACGCCAGCACGTCGTTGGCGCCCGACTCGGCGGACAGGAAGTGCCGCAGCCGGGCGGGCAGATACCGCTGCGCCATGCGGCCTTGGACGATGCTGCTGGCCACCACCGGGTCGGTCGGGGTGACCACGGCCCCCACCAGGAGGGCGACCCAGAGCGGCGTGCCCAGCAACGCGAAAACGATCAGCGCGCTGACCAGCCACATCAGGATCATGACGGGTCCGAGGACGATCGCGAGCGATCGCGCGTGCCGGACCAAGTAGTCGCGGGGCAGCCGAAGTGCGATGCCCATCAGCGCCATGGCGACGGTGATCCGGGCCGCCTGTTCCAGCAGTACCGACTGATCACCCCACTCGGCGGGGACGAGAACCCCCAGCAGTCGCGGTCCCAGCACCACGCCGAGCAGCAGCGCGAGTAGCGGTCCGGACAGGAACGCGCGCTTGATCGGGTCGGAGAGCAGGCCGATCAGTAGGACGGCCGCGCCGATCACCGCGAGAGCGGTGTTGAAGGCAGTCAATCGGTCCTGCTCTCCGTCTCGATGTGCGCGTCACTCGGCGGAGAGCGCCTCGACCAGTCCGCCCACTTCGGGCTGGGGCAGGGATCGGGCGACATCGGCGACGGACACCATCCCGACGAGCTTGTCCTGGTCGATGACGGGAAGCCGCCTGACCTGGTGGCGAGTCATGGTGGCCAGCACTTCCTCGGCAGGATCGTCGGCGCCGACGGTGATCGCCTCTGATTGGTTGAGGTCCCCGGCGGGGAAGGTGCCCGCATCACGCCCTTGGCCGACCACCTTGATCACGAGGTCGCGGTCGGTGATCACGCCCTTGATCTTCTGGTCCTTGCCGCAGATGGGGAGCGCACCCACGCCCAGGTCCGTCATCATTCGCGCCGCGTCCGCCGCGGTCTGGTCGGTGCGGACGCACTGCGCACCGCGTTCCATGATGTCGCGTGCTGTGGTCATCCCGGCCCACCTTTCCGATCGGGTCGGCCACCTGCCGGGCGTCCGCCCGGCAGGTCCTTCGGCCTTGCCATGCCATTACCCGGTGCTGCCGTTCGCCACACGTGCACGTCCGCGCTCGGTGCCGAGCGGTGGTGAAGGCGCCGCGGTGGTTGCGTGCCTCACCCGCGCGGTGGGCGCGGGTGGACGCGGTGGGCGATAACGTCGGTGCGGGCGCGAACCCTTCTCGGTGGTCGCCCGTTCGGTATCGGAGGAGACTCCTCGAATGGGTGGCAATATGAACCCGTTCGTGTTGGGTAAGCATGTAACGAGATCACGTAAGGCCTGATCACGGGCCAATTCGGGCTTCACTCGGCGAAGTCTGGTCGCAGTTTCCAGTTCTGGGCTATGTCTGATTTCTGCGTTAACGTCCGCGCGGCACTTGATCGCCGCCAGCGGCGCCCGGCCGGATTCTGCCCTGTCCGGTGGCGTCGTAGGGATTCCGGCGACAGCGATGGAATACGGAATGCAGGGCGGACGAAGATCCGAGGACATACCCATGAGGGTTCGCAGCATCCGACGTGATCGGCATGGTGCTGAGCCGCAACGGTCGCGGAACATTCCGAAGACCGCTGCACTGCTCTGCGGCCTGACGCTCGCGGCGATGCCCGGTTGCGCGGAACAGGCCGCGCAACCACCCGCGCACGTCCAACAGCAGGCACCGGTCGTGTCGCCGGCCGAACTCGACTCGCTGGACGGTGCCACCACGTTCGGCCGGTTCGACGACGCGCCGTCCGACCCGGCGCCGCAAGCGCCGACGGACGGCGTCGTGCTGCGCATCGAGCAGGACGTGCCGCTGTACGACTCCCCGAGTGGGCGGCCTTTCGCCCGCCTGCCCGCCGTTCAGCTGGACAACCCCACCTGGGTGCCGATGATCGAGGAACGAGGGCAGTGGGCTCGGGTGCTGTTGCCCTCGCGACCGAACGGCGCCACGGGATGGCTCCGGACGGGGGAAGGGGCCCCCGTCCACAAGGCCAAGTCCCCCTACTTCGTCGACGTCGACCTGGATGCGTATCGGCTGCAGGTCCACGAAGGCGATCAGGTGATCGGTGAATGGACCGTCGGTATCGGAAAGCCCGGAGCACCGACGCCGCGTGGCCGGACCTTCATCATGGCCTCGATCGAGGAGAAGGTGACGCGTTTCAGTCCGATCATCCTTCCGCTCGGAGCTCATTCCGACACATTCGACACCTATGGAGGTGGACCGGGAACGGTCGCACTTCACGGGTGGCCGAATGCGGACGTTTTCGGCACGGAAAGCAGCGATGGATGCGTGCGAGTGCCGGACGAGGCGTTGCGGATGTTGACCTCGCTGCCGTTGGGAACGGTCGTCCGGGTGCGGTGAAGGCGAGGCCAGTTCCATTCCAACTGAAAACCGTATTGCGAAAACCGATCCCCGCGAAAGAAGGAAGTGCGACAGTGCGAAAAAGAGCATGCATCACCGGTGTGGTTGCTGCCAGCGCCGGGCTGCTGATGGCGGGTACACCCGCGATCGCTGATAGCGCCGACAATGATGGCGTCAACGTCGGAAACGACAACAACGTCAGCGTGTTGCCGGTGCAGGCGTGCGGAAACAACGTCGCCGTTCTCGGGGCAGTGGTGCCGTTGCTGTCGCCGCAGTCCAACGAGTGCGTCAACGCGCCGATCGTGGACCACCCGTCGGTCAAGCCGGAGAAGCCGAAGCCGGAGAAGCCGGAGAAGCCGGAGAAGCCCGGCCACGACCACGAGAAGCCGGAGAAGCCCGGCCACGACCACGAGAAGCCGGAGAAGCCCGGCCACGACCACGAGAAGCCGGAGAAGCCCGGCCACGACCACGAGAAGCCGGAGAAGCCCGGCCACGACCACGGCAAGCCGGAAAAGCCCGGCCACGACCACGTTCCCGCCCCCGGCGGCGACGTCCAGCCGGAGGAACTGCCCGCCGCGCCCACACCGGTCGCGGTTGCCGGCCACCACGCGGTTACCGGCTGACCTGGGAGAACGCCCGGGCGGTGCTTCGCGGACGCGGAGCACCGCCCGGCACTGGCGAGCGGATGTTGGTCGCGGCAAACGTGTGCGGGCACAGTGGTGGGCATGATGATGCGCATCCCCACGCCCGGTGACGTGTTCGGACTGGCCAAGTCCACGGTCGGGTGGGCCGTCGACTCCACGGTCGCCGTCACCGCATTACCCGGCCGCGTCATCGGGCTGGTCGACGAGGTCGAGACTCTGCTGACGCGCGTGAACGCGGTGGTCGACCGTGCCGACGAACTGATCGAACGCACCGCTGGCTCGGTGACGGAGGCCGAAGGGTTGATCTCCCGCACCCGCGAGGTCGCCGAATCGGCGGCCGGAACCGTGCAAGAGGCCGTTCGCATCGCCGGTGCTGCTCACGAGCTGGTCGTCGATGCAAGCGGGGTTTGCCGGGAAGCTTCCGGCACCGTGGAGCAGGCGCAGAAGACCGCGGCGACCGCGGATGGGCTGCTCGCGACGTACGCGCCGATCGCCCAGCGTGCCGCCCCGATGGCCGAGCGGTTCGTCGAAGAACTCTCGCCGAAGGAAGTCGATGCCGCGATCCGGCTCGTCGACGAATTGCCGGTGCTCACCGAGCACGTCCTCACCGACATCCTGCCGATCCTGGGGACGCTGGACCGGGTCGGACCGGAGATTCACGAACTGCTGGAAGTCACCCACGACGTGCGCAGGGCGATCGTCGGCATCCCCGGGTTCCAGTTCTTCCGCCGCCGCGGCCAGGGACGGGTCAGTGCGGAAGATCTCGCCAAGCCCGAACCCGACGAGCTGCGACCGGTAGGAGACGACGGCTCGAAGCGCTGACGCCGGTTCGAGCCGCCGGTACCCCGAACCGGTCGCGGGCCGCGCTTCTCACGGCTCGAAGGATTTGGCCGCCGCGAGGAACGCATCGTTCTCCTGCGCGTCACCGATGGTGACCCGGGCGCCGTCGCCGTCGAATGCGCGCACGACGACGCGCTGGTCGAGGCAGTGCTGGTTGAACTCGGCGGTTCGCTCGCCGAGCGGAACCCACACGAAGTTCCCCTGGCTTTCGGGTACGTCGTACCCGAAGGCGCGGAGTTCGTCGCGGACACGTCCGCGTTCGGAGGCGATCGCCGCGCAACGGGTCGCCAGCTCCTCGCGCGCGTTCAGCGAGGCGACCGCGGCGGACTGCGCCAGCGCGTTGACGCTGAACGGGATGCAGACCTTGCGCAGCGCCTCGGCGACCTTGGGCGGGGCCACCGCGTACCCGACGCGCAAGCCCGCGAGTCCGTAGGCCTTGGAGAAGGTCCGCAACGAGAGCACGTTGTCGTAGCGGTCGGCGAGTTCGACCCCGTCGGGAACGTCGGGGTCGGTGACGAACTCGCGGTAGGCCTCGTCGAGCACGACGAGCACGTCCTCCGGTACCGCGTCGAGGAAGCGTTCCAGCTCCGCCCGCCGCAGCGCTGTTCCCGTCGGGTTGTTGGGCGTGCAGACGAACACCAGCCGGGTTTCGGGAGTGATGGCCGCGGCCATCGCGTCGAGGTCCAGGGCGTTCGCCTCGGTCAGTGGCACGCGGACCTGCTTCGCCCCGACCACGTGGGTGATGATCGGGTACGCCTCGAACGAGCGCCACGGGAACAGCACCTCGTCGTCGGCGGTGCAGGTCGCCTGCACGAGCTGTTCGCACAGCGCGACCGATCCGCATCCCACCGCGAGCCGCTCGGTCGCCACGCCCAAGTGTGTGGACAGCGCCTCGATCAGCCGGGTCGCGCCCATGTCCGGGTAGCGGTGCACATCCGCCGCAGCGGCCGTGATCGTGTCGACCACGCTCGGCAGCGGTCCGGCGGAGACCTCGTTGCTGGCCAGTTTGATCGAGCCCGCGATGGTGCGTCCGGCCACGTAGGCGGGCAGCTGGTCGAGGTCGGTACGGGTGCGCACGCTCATTTCGACTCCTCAGTGCGGTGTGGGCGCGGGTTCGGCCCATGTGCAAGGTAGCTGTTCGCCGGTGCGGTGTTGCAGCGCCCGACCGGCCTGCCGGCAACGGTCACGATCACATCGGGCGCGGGACGCCGGGTAGGCGGTGAGCGATTCGAAAACTCGTGCTCGGTGCGCAATTGTTCCGGGGTCGTCGCCGGGTGCGGTCGGCTGCGGCTTTCGGTAATTTTCTCGCGAATTTCTGCGGTTTTTTTCCGCTGGTCGCGTCAAATGGCGCAGCGAGCTGGCGAGATCTGTGACAAATCGCAGCGGTATTCGTCCATACGGATGAGGCCGTTGTCTTTTGTTTGCCTCGTCGTGGTTACCTGCCGGGTATGATCGAATCCCGAACCGAGACGCTCGCGCTCACCGACGGCAACCAATTGCGGCTCACGGTCGCCGAACCGGACAACGTCGTGCGTGGCGGGCTCGTCGTGTTGCACGAATCCCGTGGGGTCACGGAGAGGGTGCGTCACCTCGTCGTCGAACTCGCCGAGGAGGGCTGGCTGGCGGTCGCTCCGCACCTGTACCACCGCGACGGCACCGACGAGGTACCCGACGGGCACGGTGAGGAGCACGTCCACGATCATGTGCAGCGACTGTCCGGCGAATCGATCCTGGCGGACACCGACGCCGCCTTCGTGTGGTTGAGCGAGCGGGGAGTTTCCTCGGATCTGCAGGGGTTGATCGGTTTCGACCTCGGCGGTTCGGCGACGCTCGTGGTCGCTGCCAGCCGCAGCCTCGGAGCCGCCGTCACCGTCGGCGGTGGCGGCATCCAACACCCGCTCTCCGACGCGCTGCCCGCGTTGGTCGACGTCGCGGGTGAGCTGACGTGCCCGTGGCTGGGTCTCTACGGTGCGGGTACCCCGGCCGAAGAGGTCGAGAAGCTGCGCGAGTCCGCCGCTGCGGCCGGAGTGGCCACCAACGTGGTGCACTTCGCCGAGTCGGAACACCGGTTCGACCGCGAGAGCGCGGCGGCTGCCGAGGGCTGGCAGCGTGCGACCAGCTGGTTCGACCTGCACCTGCGCTGAAGGCCCCGCCCTGGCGGTCCTGCGTCGACGCGTCTGCCCTGAGGCACCCGCGCTGACCGGCCCGAACCTGACCGGCCACGTGAGGCTGGCAGCAAGTTGTCCACAGACTGTGGAAAAGTTGTCCACAGGTGCATCATCGGGTGTGGACGGATACCTCGCGGTGGGCGGGTGTGGTTACCCGACTCGTAGGACCGGCAATGAGGTGGACCGCAGCTATGGCACGCATGGGCGTGCGTGGGTTAGGAAGCACCCATGACATCAAGCACCCATCCCGAAACCGCACCGGAACTGCTGTGGCAGCCCACCCCGGAACAGGTGGCGGGAACGCGGATGGCCGCGTTCCGCGAATGGTTGCGCGCGGAACGCGATCTCGACTTGACCGACTACTGGGACCTGTATCGCTGGTCCGTCGCAGACTTGGAGGGCTTCTGGTCCGCGATCGCGGAGTTCTTCGGCGTCAAGTTTCACGACCACCCGCGAACGGTGCTGGTCGACGAGGTCATGCCGGGGGCAGAGTGGTTCCCGGGTGCGACGGTGAACTACGCCGAGCAGGCCGTGCGCGAGCAAGCGGGCAAGGCGGATTCCGATCTCGCCGTCATCTTCGAGCGGGAGGACGGGCGGTCCGAGCAACTGACCTTCGGTGACCTCCGTGCGAAGGTCGCGTCCGCGCGTGCCGGGCTTGTTGAGCTCGGGGTGGGGCGCGGTGACCGGGTAGCGGCTCTGGTGCCGAACAGCCCGGAGACGCTGATCGCGTTCCTGGCCGCCGCGAGTCTCGGCGCGGTCTGGTCGTCCTGCTCCCCGGATTTCGGGCCGCGCGCGGTCGCCGACCGTTTTGTCCAGATCGAGCCCACGGTGTTGATCGCGGTCGACGGCTACGTCTACGGCGGGCGCAGCTTCGACGTGCGGGACACGGTCGACGAGCTTCGCGGGCAGTTGCCGGGCCTGTCCGGGACGGTGCTGATCGACTACCTCGGCAACGGCGCTCGGCTCGACGGAACCGTCGATTGGGGAGAACTGCTCGACAGGCACGGCGCCGCGGAGCTCGCCTTCGACCCTGTTCCGTTCGATCACCCGCTGTGGGTGCTGTACTCGTCCGGCACGACGGGGTTGCCGAAGGGGATCGTGCACGGGCACGGCGGGATGACCCTGGAGCACCTCAAGGCGCTCGGGCTGCACTGTGATCTCGGCCCGGGGGACCGGTTCTTCTGGTACACCACGACCGGCTGGATGATGTGGAACTTCCTGGTCGGCGGCCTGCTGCCGGGAGCGACGATCGTCCTGTTCGACGGTGGTCCGGCCCATCCGTCGCTCGCGGCGTTGTGGGGACTCGCCGAACGCCACCGGGTGAGCTTCTTCGGAACCTCGGCGCCCTACATCCAGGGTTGCCTCAAGCGCGGTCTGCGGCCGGGGGAGCAGTTCGACCTCTCGGCACTGCGCACGGTCGGTTCGACGGGCGCTCCGCTGAGCACGGACGGCTTCCGGTGGGTGAACGACGCGGTCGGTGCGGAGGTGCAGACCGCGAGCATGTCCGGCGGCACCGACCTGTGCACGGCGTTCGTGGGGGCGTCTCCGGACGTGCCGGTGTGGCTCGGTGAGCTGTCGTGCCCCCTGCTGGGGGCTGCCGTGGCCACGTTCGACGAGCAGGGCCGCGAGTTGCGCGACGAAGTGGGCGAGCTGGTGCTCACCAAGCCGATGCCGACGATGCCGGTGTTCTTCTGGGACGACCCCGATGGTTCCCGCCTGCGGGACGCCTACTTCGACTCGTACCCGGGTGTGTGGCGGCACGGCGACTGGGCCAAGCTCACCGACCGGGGAACGCTGGTGATCTACGGTCGCAGCGATTCGACCCTCAACCGGGGCGGCATCCGCATGGGTACGGCCGAGTTCTACCGTGTGGTGGAGGGCTTCGACGAGGTCGTCGACTCGCTGGTGATCGACACCTCGGGTGTGGGTGAGACCGACGGCGAGCTGCTGTGTTTCCTGGTGCTGGCCGACGGCGTGCGTCTGGAGGACGTGCGACCGGGGTTGGCGCGGGAGCTGCGCACGCAGTTGTCACCTCGACACGTGCCGAACCGGTTCATCGTGGTCGACGAGGTCCCGCAGACCCTCAACGGCAAGAAGTTGGAGGTGCCGGTGAAGAAGATCCTCGCCGGGGCCGCGCCGGAGCGGGCGGTCAGCAGGGACGCGTTGCGGAATCCGGACTCGCTCGCGCCGTTCGTGCAGTTCAGCGAGCGGGATTCGAGCTGAGGCATTCGGTCGGGGCGCGTCCGGCGCGGGCGCTCCCCGACCGGGGGGACCCCCCCTTCGCGGGCGCCTGTGAGGGGCATGTAGTCTTTTCTCCGGCGGCCGAGAGAACGAGGACTGCCGGGAGGCTTCGCCTAGTCTGGTCTATGGCGCCGCACTGCTAATGCGGTTGGGGGTTACTCCCCCTCCCGGGTTCAAATCCCGGAGCCTCCGCGGTGATACTGTTTACGAACAGGATCACACAACTGAACAAGCGCCCGTAGCTCAACGGATAGAGCATCTGACTACGGATCAGAAGGTTTGGGGTTCGAATCCCTACGGGCGCACGTCTGGTCGAGACAGTTCGAAACCCCCTACTTAGTCGCAGGGGGTTTCTTACTGTCCGGGGTCTGTTCGAGTCGATTCCGACCGCCGCCCAAGCCCCGACCTGCACCGGCCAACTTTCCAAGGCATCCTGGCTGACCACCCGAATCTCGCCGCGACGCCTGAGCCCGCTCCGGGTAGCTGTTGGCCGCGAACCAGCGGAGAGGCTGGTACAAGTTCGACTGCAGCAACACGACACCGCTCGAACCGATCGTCGAACGGTGGCTCGAGAAGGCCGAAAGCGCGCTGATGACCGCCTGGGCAGCGGCGCCGGTACCAGCGAGGGAGCTCCATGAGAATCAACCTGACCAGCGTGCTCGTTGACGACCAGGACAAAGCGCTGCGGTTCTACACCGACATCCTCGGCTTCGATCAGAAGCACGACGTTCCGATGGGTGAGCACCGGTGGATCACGGTGGTGTCACCGGACATTCCGGACGGAACCGAGCTCGTCCTCGAACCCGACGCGCACCCTGCGGCCAAACCGTTCAAGGAGGCGCTGGTCGCCGACGGCATTCCCTTCACTTCCTTCGCCGTCGACGACGTCCCGGCGGAATTCGAGCGGCTGCGCGGACTGGGGGTGCGCTTCACCCAGGAGCCCACCGATATGGGGCCCGTGACCACAGCCGTACTCGACGATACTTGCGGCAACCTGATCCAGATCGCCCACCACACCGGCTAGGCCGGTTTCTTGCTGTTCGTGGCCCGGTTCATCGCCGACTCGGGTTCATCGCCGACCCCGGTTAAGCACCGACCGGTGCATCCCGGTGCGGACACCGCGAGCACGCTGACGTCAACGCCGTGAAGAACGTCCGGCTGCGGGGACGTCAATATGCGCTACGTTGACTGCAACGAACGCGAACACTCCGGCTGTGGGTAGTTATCGATGGGTAGACCGACGTTGGCAGACGAGGTGCCGTGGCAAGCGCTGCTGCACCAGGCCGCGGGGCCGATAGCCATCTTCGACCGGCAGGGTTACTTCGTCTACGTCAATCCGGCGCTGTGCCGCCTGCTCGGCTACGACGCCGAATACTTGCTGCGATGCGCCCCGAACGACGTCACCCATCCGGATTCCCCCGTCGTGGATCGCGAGTCGATTGAGGACTTGCTGGCCAGCTCGGAGAACAGCTTCGAGGTGGAGAAGCGCTTTCTGTGCGCCGACGGCAGCATCATCTGGGCCGTCGTGACCAGTTCGCTCATCCAGCACCGCCAGGACCACCCGCTGTTCTTCCTGTCCCAGATCCAGGACGTCACCGCGCGCCGGGAAACCGAGCTGCTCTGGCAGCGGACGGTGGCTCACGCTCCGATCGGTATGGCCCTGTTGGACCTGAACGGACACTGGACGGAGGTCAACGACCAGCTCTGCGAACTGGTCGGCTACCACCGGAAGGAGCTGCTGGGGCGGCACTTCCTCGAACTGACCTACCCCACCGACCGTGAGGAGGGGATGGACGCGCTGGCCGAGCTGCTGAGCGGTCGGCGGGAGGTGACGAGCATCGAGAAGCGCTACCGGCACAAGGACGGTCACCCCTTCTGGATGCTCATCCGCAGCAGCGTGATCCCGGGCCCGAACGAGCGACCGGCTTACCTCGTCAGCCAGTACGAAGCCATCGGCGAGGGGCACATGCGCGACAGCCATCTGGCGCACCTGGCGCTGCACGACCCACTGACCGGACTGGCCAACCGCGCCTTGCTTACCGACCGACTCGAACGGGCCTTCGCGGAACTGCTCGGCCAGCAGGGCATGCTGGCGGTCCTGCTGATCGACCTGGACGATCTGAAGCCGGTCAACGACACCTACGGGCACGCCGCGGGTGATCGTCTGCTGGCCACCGTTGCGGACGAGTTGCTCAACGCCGTGCGCGCCGGGGACACCGTCGCCCGCATCGGTGGGGACGAGTTCGTCGTGCTCACCCAGGTGGCCGACTTTGCCGCCGCCGAGGCATTGCGCGAGCGGATCTCGACGCTCCTGAGCATCGAGATCCGCGTCACCGGCCAATCGCTGGGCATGAGTGCCAGCGTCGGGCTGGCCGCCACTCGGAACCCGCAGCAGTCCGCGGACGCGTTGCTGCGCGACGCCGACCACGACATGTACCGGCGCAAAGAGATCAACAAGCGGCTGTGACCACTCGTCAGCGCGTTCCGGTCGTCGTGCCGAGTAGACGAGCCGCCGCTTGCCGCGCGTGTCGGGCCGCCTCGGCATCACCGGTGATCGCTGCCGTGGTGATGGCGCCCTCGACGAGGAGTTGGAGCTGTTCGGTCGTTTCGTCCGGATCGTGCACCGCACTCTCGTGGACGAGCTGCGCGAGGTGCTTGTTGAGCGCTTGCTTGTGCTGCTGGGCGATCTCGGTGACGGCGGGCGAGCTCGCGCCGAGTTCACCTACGGAGTTGGCGAACGCGCATCCGCGGAAGCCAGGTTCGCGGAACCACGCACCGAGCCAGTCGAAGACGGCGAGCACCCGTTCGACCGTGCCGGGAGTGTGCTGGGCGACCGAATCGGCCAGCGAGGCGCGCCACCGTTCGTCACGACGTCGCAGTGCGGCGAGGACGAGTTCTTCCTTGGAGCTGAAGCACTGGTAGAGGCGCTTGAGCGAAACGCCGGAAGCGGCGCGGATCTCGTCCATGCTCACGCTTCGGATGCCTCGTTCGTAGAACAACCGTTCGGCCGCGTCGAGCAGCCGGGTCATGGCTTCGGTCTGGTCCACAGCACCCCACTAGCGAAGAGAACGATCATTCTCTATGCTAGCAGCCAGCAAGAGAACGTGCGTTCTCTTCCGTCGAGAGGAGTAGTGCCGTGGCAGCACGACCGCCATTCCCCCCGTTCACCGAGGAGACCGCGCCGCAGAAGGTGCAGGCCGCCGAAGACGCCTGGAACACGCGCGATCCGGAACGGGTCGCCGCCGCGTACACGGCGAACTCCGAGTGGCGGAATCGCGATCGATTCATCACCGGGAGCGCGGAGATCATCGCGTTCCTGCGGCAGAAGTGGGAGCGGGAACTCGACTACGCGTTGCGCAAGGACCTGTGGGCTTTCCAGGGCAACCGGATCGCGGTGCGCTTCCAGTACGAATGTCATGACTTCGACGGGCAGTGGTGGCGCAGCTACGGAAACGAACTGTGGGAATTCGCCGAGGACGGACTGATGTCCCGTCGTGAAGCCAGCATCAACGACGTCCGGATCAGCGAATCCGACCGCCGCATTCTTGGTGCCCGGCCGAGTGCGGAACGTGGGCGGCCGATTCCGCTCCGGTGAATCCTCAGGTGGGCGGGCGTGGTGGTGAGTGCGCTGTCGGCGTCGCCGGTGTTGATCACGACTGCTGATTCCAGGAGTGGCCCGTAGAGCCACTCTTGCAGAACAGGACGAAAAGTCCTTTCTCGTAGAAGCGGACAAATGGTCGGGTGTGAGATGTGTCAGTGACAGCCGAACATGAATATGACTTGCGGAAGTATAATGTCCAGCGAATTCGTCGACGCGTGACCATGCACTGACGAGCCTTTCGAAGAAATATTTACCGTTCGGTAATGTTCTCGTGTTCGCATTGTCTTCGTCGGCGTGGATTCGCTCCTATTTTTGCTCGCGTGCTTCTGTCATGCTTGCGCGTCGCACGGTCGGGGAAATGGAATTGTCGGCGCAGTACAGCAGTGGAATCGGAAAGCAGGCATGACTTACGCACCGCAACGACGCAATTACCCGGAGCCTCCGCCGCCCGTCCGCCGCCGCAAGCGGCCCGGCCGCAAGATCCTGACGGTTCTCGTGGTGTTGCTGCTGGCCCTGGCCGGATTCCTGCTCTACGTGGACTACTCGCTCAAGCGCGAACAGGCGTTGCCCACCGGGGGGGACCGCCCGCAGGACGGGCCGGGCACGAACTGGCTGCTGGTCGGGTCGGACAGCCGCGAAGGTCTGGACGCCGAGCGCCAGGCCGAGTTGGGCACCGGGGACGCCGCCGGACGGCGCACGGACACCGTGATGCTCGTGCACATCCCGGAAAGCGGCGGAAAACCCACCATGGTGAGCCTGCCGCGAGACCTGCTGGTGGACATCCCTGGTCAGGGGGAGGACAAGCTCAACTCCGCGTTCGCCTACGGCGGGTCGCAGCTGCTGACTCAGACCGTCGAAAGCAACACCGGAGTGCGCATCGACCACTACGCCGAGGTCGGTCTCGGCGGGTTCGCGGGAGTCACCGACGCGATCGGCGGTGTGGACCTGTGCGTGCCGGAACGGATGCAGGACCCCAAGGCGAATCTCGACTTGCAGCCGGGTTGCCAGACCCTCGGCGGACCGCAGGCGCTGGGTTACGTGCGCACCCGCGCGTCCGCCAACGGCGACCTCGATCGCGTCCAGCGCCAGCGGGAATTCCTCGCCGCACTGACCGAGAAGGCAACCAGCCCGGAGGTGCTGCTCAACCCGTTCCGGTCGGTTCCGCTGATCCTGGACACCAGCCAGTCGTTCCGGGTCGACTCGGGTGACCACGTCTGGCACCTGGGTTCGCTGGGCCTGGCGATGAACGGCATCGCCTCCGGCCAGGGCGTCACGACCACCGTCCCGTTCGGTGGATTCGACACGACCGACGGTGGCGCTTCGGTCGTGGAATGGGACGACGATGGTGCCGAGCAGCTCTTCGGGGCGCTGGCCAACGACACCCCCGTCCCGCCGGACGTCATCACCACTGCCGAATCCATGGGCGGCTGAGCGTCGCCGATTCGTCGCGGAACCGGGCCGCGGTGGGTGCTGGGATCTCGCGCCCACCGCGATCCCGGTCGCGTGCATTGACCTCCACCTTGGTCGAAGTTCTAGCTTGGTGTGAACATCGCTGAGCAGGAGGAGAACATGGTGCGCACGGGGAACGGTCGGGTCGGGGTCACGGCGGAAGTGCGTTCGCGCGCGAACTTCGCGGACGACGCCGTCGCGCTGGAGAAGCTCGGGTACTCGACGATTTGGGTCCATGGTGGACAGTTGCAGACCTTGGACCCGTTGACCGGGATCATCCGGGCGACGCGGTCGATCGGCGTCGGCAGCGCCATCATCCCCGCGGAGGCGTTCGCCGCGAGTTCGGTCGCCGCCACCTACGCCGACATCGAGGAGACCCACCCAGGTCGCTTCATCGTCGGTGTCGGCGGCGGGCACGGTCCGCGGCCGCTGTGGACGATGAACGCGTACCTCGACGAATTGGACGCCGCCGCCCCGCCGGTACCGGCCTCATCGCGCGGGCTGGCCGCGCTCGGCCCGCGCAAGCTCGAACTGGCCCGCGAACGCAGCGGCGGCGCCATCACGCAACTGATCACGCCGGAGTACGCCGCACGGGCGCGAACCGTTCTGGGTGAGGAGACGAAGCTGATCACCGGACTGTTCGTCGTCCCCGAAACGGACTCCGGCACGGCGCGCGAAACCGCCCGCGGCCCGCTGCGCTTCTTGTCCGGGATCGGCGGTTACCAGTCGAGTTTCCGTCGGATGGGATTCACCGATGAGGACGTCGATGCCCTCAGCGATCGGCTCGTCGACGGGCTGGTCGCCTGGGGCGATGCGGACGCCGTCGCGGGACGCGTCGCGGAACTGGTGGACGCGGGATCCGATCAGGTGGTGCTCAGCGTCCTGCCCACCGAAGCCGACCCCGACCCGTCACCCGCGTGGGAGGCCCTCGCCGAGCGGCTCATCGACTGAGCACGCAGGCAGTCCGGCCACTGGCGTGGCGCGGTCGTCGCCGTGCCCCGGGGACAGTCCGGCGACAGGGCTGTGCGCGCTATTTCCGGAGTCGGCGGCGCAGCAGGAATGCCGCGACCAATCCGACCACCCCGCCGCCGACGCCGATCGCGACGAACGTCGTGGTGCGCTTCGCGGCTTCCGCGTCCGGGTCCGGCAGCACTTCGAAGTAGTAGGCGCTCGTGGCGCGGTGCCCGTCGGCGGAACCGATGGTGTAGTCGACCTTGTAGACGCCGGCTTCGAGCGGTTCGACCGGTGCGGTGACCCGGTTGTCCACCACGGTGACCTCGCCGGTCACGTGGTCCTCGCCCTGCGGGCCGGTCACCTCGACGCTGGGCAGGACCGAAGGCGAGAGCGAGCCGAACACCAGCTCTACGCTGTCGACCCCGGCCGTCACTTCGTCTCCGGGGCCGGGCGTGCCGGTGTCCAGTCCGCTGTGCGCGAGCGCGGTCCCCGCGCCGGTCACGATGAGGACGGCAGTGAGGACGGCGCTGATCAGAAGTCCGCGCATGCGATCCGGTTGTCCATCGCCTCCGCCGGGTGAATCACGATCGACTTGGCGGCGTCGGCGGGCCGAGCGTTGTTCGCGGTCATGTGCCCCTGCCCGGACCCGTCGGTGGTGAAGGCGAGGTGCACCTCGTTGGGCGGTTTGTCGGAGCCCTGCGGGTCGAACTTGAAGTGCGGGCCACCCGAATCCTGCGCGCACGGTTGGGCGTGCAGGTGGGCGAGGTACTTCTCGCTCGGCTTGAGCCCGGTGACCCGGAGCGTCGTGGTCGTTCCGCCTTCGTGCGTGGCCAGCCAGGCTTGTCCCGCGGCGTCGTCGGTTCCCGGTGGGCGGGTGTCGAGCAGTGCGAAGTCCCCGGTGCGCAGCTGTGCCCCGGCGATCTGATCGGCGGGCGTGGCCGCGGGATCGCCCATGTTCATGCCGTCCATTTCGGACGGTCCTTCGGAGGCTGGTGCTTCGGGTGTCGGTGCTGGGGCGTCGCCGTCGGTGCTCCCGCCTCCGCAGGCGCTGAGCAGCGCCGAGGTGAGCAAGGTGAGCCCTGCGGCGGATGAACGGATAGCTGTCCTACGCATGGGGGGAGCATAGGACTCGCCCTTCGGGCCCACTGAGCTGGGATCGGGGCATGCGGTCAACGGCGTTTTTGCTCGTCGGGCGGCAGGAGCGGCCCGCCTTCCCAGCGCTGGAAGATGAGGTTGGTGTGCACGAGTGCGACTTCGTCGCGGGCGGTGAGTTCGTCGAGCACGAGCCGCTGGAGGGCGTTGGCGTTCTCGGCCGCGACGTGGATCAGGAAGTCGTCGGGCCCGGTCAGGTGGTAGAGCTCGCGGGTCTCGGGCTGGCTGAGCACGTGGTCGACGAATGGGTCGACGAGCGGCCTGCGGTGGGGTTGCACTCGGACGTAGAGCAATGCCTGCAGCGGGCGGCCGAGCTTTTCGGGATCGATCCGGAGTCCGTAGCCCGTGATGACCCCCGTCTCGCGGAGACGGTTCACCCGGTCCAGGCACGTGGACGGTGCGATTCCGACCGCGGCGGCGAGTTCTTTGTTGGGCAGTCGGGCGTTGTTCTGCAGGGTGCCGAGAATCCGGAGGTCCACCGGATCCAGTTGCGCTGATTGTGCCATCGGGCGAACAGCATACGGAGTCGCTTCCCGGTTTCCGATTCGTGTGGGACCACTGCAGCGCGACGGCATGACGGCCGCGCCCGATACACGGATTGCTTGGGGGAGCTGCATGGACGACAACCTGCCCGCCTTCGTCGCGACGACGTTGCTGATGTTGATCGTTCCCGGGCCGGACTTCGTTCTGGTCACGCGGAACGCGGTCACCGGTGATCGGCGGACGGCCTACCGCACGGTGGCGGGCGTCTGCGCTGGACTGGGGTTCCTGACGCTGCTGGCCGCGGCCGGACTGGCCGCGCTGCTGGCCGCCAGTCCGGCGATGATGACGGTGCTGCGGTTCGTGGGTGGCGGTTACCTCGCGGTGCTCGGAACCGTGCTGGTGATCTCGGTGTGGCGGCGGTGGCGGAATCCTCGGCCGGAATCGCCCGTTCCGCACAGCACTCGTTCTCCGGTGGTGCAGGGCTTCCTCAACAACGTGCTCAACCCGAAGGCGCTGATCTTCTACCTCGCGTTCATGCCGCAGTTCATGGTTCAGGGCCCGCCGGTCTTTGCCCAGACCCTCCTGTTGGGTGCGTTGGTGGTGCTGTGCGCGGCCGCGTGGTGGTCGGTCTACGTCGCGGTGATCGCGTACGTGCGTCCGCTGCTGCAGCGAGGTGGGGTGCGCTCGGCCATCGATCTCGGGGCCGGTTCCGCGCTGGGCGCTTTCGGGCTGGTGGCGGTGCTCGGCGCCGTGTGAGCGGCACTTTTTCCGGCGATCAGGAAATGAGCAGAATTCATATAATTCCGCTCGCGTGTTTCGGTGTGATCTAAATGGCGCAACGAAAGATCGCCACCGGTTGGTTTACGTTGGACATTTCGTACTATCCAGACCTGTGGTGGGTCTGCGACCGCGTCCCGCCAGGACGATCGAGCACGCTGGGAGAACACGAAAATGATCTCGTCCGGTCTTGAGACCGACAGCACCGGCCAGGCCGACTTCGGCGCCGAGGGCGACTTCGACGCGGAACACGTCGCTCGTACGGATGCGGAGGTGAACACCGCCGAAGGAAGTATCGACGGTGGCGTCGACGGTCCGGCCGAACTCGAAGGCGACGCGACGGCCGATGCTCAGCTCGCCGCCGACGCGGAGAGCGGATTCTCCGGAACCAACTCCCTCGACTCGGACTCCCCGGTCGGTGGCGTGGGCAACCCGATCGAGGTCCGTCCGCACGGCGAAGCCGACTACGCCGCCGAGGGCGACTCCTCCGTCGACTCCGAGTTCGACGCCACCACCCCTGGTGCCGAGCTCGACAGCGACAACAGCCTCGACGCAGGCGGCAGCACCGGCGGGGAAGCCGATTTCGCCTTCTGACCGGGCGTGGACCCGGTGATTCGTCCCGACCCGCGACGGTTACCGACTCGGTTCGTCGCGGGCCGGGACCCGCCGTGTCCGCAGGGAGCGCGTTCAGGGCGCGACGTCGACCGGGGTGCCACCGGTGATCGAGACCAGTTCCGCGAACGACGTCTCGAACATCCTGTGCTCGCTGCCCGCTCCCGCCCACACCCTCGGGAACTGGGCCAGCGCCCGATCGACCACGGTCCTGATCGGCTCCGGGTGCCCGACCGGACCGACGCCACCGACCGGCTGGCCGGTCGCTGCGAAGACGAACTCGGGAGTCGCCCGCCGGATCCGGCCGGTGCCCAACTCGGCTGCCAGGTACTTCGTGTCCACGCGGTGCGCCCCACTCGCGATCACCAGCAGCGGCTCGTCCGAGACCGCGAACACGAGGCTGTTGGCGATCGCCCCGACCTCGCAGCCGAGCCGTTCCGCAGCCGTGGCCGCGGTAGGCACCGAGGAATCGAACTCGACGACTTCGCCGGGCACGTCCAACTCGCGCAAGCGCGCTGCGAAGAGATCAACCGGGTTGCTCATGGCCGCAGCCTGCCGCTTCCGGTCCACTCGCGGCAATGCCACTTCCGCGATCAGGTCAGCAGCAGCGGCAGCCGATTCGTGCCGACCATGTTCGGGGTCGGCAGGAAGGTCGGCGGATTCTCCGGGTCGCAGCGCAGGTTCGGGTAGCGGTCCAACAGCAGATTGGTCGCGATCCTGCCCTCCAGCCGGGCCAGGGGCGCGCCGACGCAGAAGTGGATGCCCCGCCCGAAGGCCAGATGCGGGTTCGGGTCGCGGTCCGGGTCGAACGTGTGCGGGTTCGAGAACTTCTCCGGATCCCGGTTGGCCGCCGCGACCCACACCATGACCAGCTGTTCGGGCGGGATCGTCCGCCCGCCGAGCTCGACTTCGGTATTGGTGACGCGAGCGGTCACCGGGAACGGGCTGAGCATCCGCAGCGTCTCCTCGATCGCGTGCGGCACCAGCGAGCGGTTCGCCCGCACACGCTCCTGCTCCTCCGGATGGGCGTCCAGGCAGAGCACGGTGTTGCCGACCAGCATCGTCGTGGTGATGTGCCCGGCGATCAGCAGAAGTGTGGCGAAGTTGACGACCTCCTGGTCGGTGAGCCGTTCACCGTCCACTTCGGCCTCGACGAGCTTGGTCAGCAGATCGTCGCGTGGTTGTTCGCGGCGCGACGCGGCGTGCCCGCGGATGTACTCGGTCATCTCCTCGAAGTGGCGCATCGACTCCTGCAGCGCCTCCTCCTGCTCGGTCGTCCGCTCGCGCAGGGAGAACTCCGAGGAGTTCGAAAGCATCTTGTCGACCCAGCGGTGGAAGAGTTCCCGGTCCTCGGACGGGACCCCGAGGAGTTCGGCGATCACGATCACGGGCAGCGGGTAGGCGAACTCCTCCACCAGGTCGATGCGGTCGGGCCCGGCCACGTCGAGCAGCTCCTCCGCGATGGTTCTGATCCGAGGTTCCAGCCCGGCGACCACCCGCGGCGTGAACGCCTGGTTGACGAGTTTGCGCAGCTGGGTGTGCCGGGGCGGGTCGAGCTGGGTGAGCCCGCCCTCGGAGAAGTCGTTCGCCTCGGGGACCAAGCGCCCGGTGTGGGAGGAGAACGTGGCCGGTTCGGCGAGGATGTGCTGGGCGTCGCGGTAGCCGTAGACGTGCCACATGCCGGTCGCGTCGTCGAACCGAACGGACTCCTCGGGTTGCTGCCCGGCCAGCCAGAACTGGTTCGGGTGTGTCTGCCAGCGGTCGGTGATGGTGGTCATGGCTCTCCTCGCTCGTTTCAGTGGTGTGCACGTGACTGTTGAGCGGAAATCAGGTCGCCGAACATCTCGCCGACCTCCTGCGCGGCGGCGACGAGAGCCTCGTCCGAAGGTTCGGCGGCCGGCTCGAACGAGTGCCGGATGACGTGGGAGAAGGCGTTCGCCTTGGTTTCGAGATCGAACTCGTCCGCCTTCTCCGCTTGCAGCCCGTCGATCATGTAGAAACCGGTCGCCGCGGCTTTCATCGCGTACTCGAGAGCGGGAACGTCGTCACGCAGCAGCCCGTGGCGTCGCAGCACCTCGAAGACCCGAGCGCTGATCACGAGCTGCCGCTCGCGCAACGACCGTTCGTGCGCCAACCCGATCACCTGGGTGTCCGAAGCCATGAGCGCGCGCATGAGCGGGCGGCGCTCGGCGATGAGGAAGGCGTTTCGCAAGTAGTTGTGCGGGCGAACCTGCCGCGGGTCCGCCCGGAACAGGTCGCGGATCTCTTCGGTGACGTCGGCGGTCTCCCGCACCAGCAGCGTTTCGAAGAGCTCTTCCTTGGTGCGCCAGTGCAGGTAGACCGTTCCCTTGCCGATGCCGACCCGGTTGGCGATGTCCTCGATGGTCACTTTCCGGTAGCCGAACTGGAGCAGCAGTTCACCCGCCGCGTCGAGGATTCGGGTGGACCGGTCATCGGTGGACTCGCGGGGCACGGAAACTCCGTTGTGGCTGGGGTGGTCAGCGATGGGGTGGTCAGCGCTGGGGTGCGGTCGGTGCGACTCGATGGTCTGGTTCGGTTGGTCTGACTTGGTGACTGAGATTGAAATCTGGTCATCCGGTCAGTCCGACGATAGCTCTGTGGAAGTGCGGGAACAACACCGAGCCGCTGGGTAACCGCGCCAGCACCCGAAAACCGCCCGAAAGGGCGAAGATTGCGATGTGTCGGATGCTGCCCGGTACATCCGATCCGTGCAACGCGTTTTGCCCGCCCCGCTTCAGGGGACCCGAGGAGGACCGAGCACGCGACATGGCCCGGATGAGGGTTTCGCCGGGCGGATACTGGCGCGGGTGATTATGTTCTCGCGCAGGCCGCCCAACGCAGCAATCGGATTCTCGGCCAGACAAGGAGCACCATCATGGGACTCGGTGACTTCAAGGAAAAGTTGAAGAACCTCGGCAAGAGCCACGGCGACAAGGTCGAGCAAGGCATCGACAAGGCGAGCCGGACCGCGAAGGACAAGTTCGGGCACGGCGAGAAGATCGACCGGGCTGCCGAGAAGGGCAAGGAGTTCTTCCGGGATGACGGCCAGCAGGGCCAGCAGGGTGGACAGGATCAGCCAGGCCAGCAGGACCAGCCAGGCCAGCAGGGCCAGGACCCGCAGAAGGGCCAGCAGGGCCAGCAATAGCAATCTTCGCCGCCCGGCCTCAGGCTGATAGCGAGACCCGGCGAGGGGTGTCTCGCGTCAGTGGCCGGAGCGGATCATGGAAGGGCCGCCCGCACGCACCGGGCGGCCCTTCTTTCCGTCCGGTGCGTGGTCAGTCCGAACGGTCCGATACCGGTCACGCGCGCACCGCGATCGCCATGCCCTGACCGACACCGATGCAGGCGGCGGCGATGCCGATCCCGCCGTTCCGGTGCCGCAGGTGCCTGCACAGATCCACCACGATCCGCGACATCGAAGCGCCGAGCGGGTGACCGTAGGCGACAGCGCCTCCGTGCACGTTGACCCGCTCGCTCTCCACCTCGGGGAGGTGCCGCAACACCGAGAGCACGACCGCCGAGAACGCCTCGTTGATCTCCCACAGGTCCACGTCCTCGGCTGCGATGTGCAGCCGTGCCAGCAGTGCGCGGATCGCCGGGACCGGTGCGAGCGCGAACCGGTGCGGTTCGTCGGCGGCCAGCGCGCTCCCGAGCACCTCGCCCAGCGGTGGCACGCCGATCCGATCGGCCTGCTCCGCGGTGCCCACGAGCGCGGCCAACGCACCGTCGTTGATCGGTGAGGAATTGCCCGCGGTGATCGCACCGTTCGCCGAGAACGCGGGGGACAGCGCGGCGAGTCGCCGCTCGCTGGTTTCGGTGCGCACGGACTCGTCCCGGCGCACCGCCGCACCGTCCGGGGTGCTCACCGAGAACGCGAATCCGTCGTGCACACCGGCGTCCCAAGCCGCGGCCGCCCGCCGATGGGAGCGCAACGCGAACGAGTCCATCGCGGCGCGGTCGACTCCGAGTCCATCGGCGACCTGTTCAGCGGCGCGGCCCAGCGGAACCGTCCATTCCGCGTGCATCCGGGGGTTGACCAGCCGCCAGCCCAGAGCGGTCGAAACCATCTCCATCCGGTCCGGCAGTGCGCGCTCCGGCCGCGGAACCACGAACGGTGCCCGGCTCATGCCTTCGACCCCGCCCGCGATGAGCAGTTCGGCGTCGTCGGCACGGACAGCGCGGGCCGCCTGTACGAGGGCTTCACCGCCCGATCCGCACAGGCGGTTCAGCGTCACCCCGGGAATGCCGCTGGGCAGGCCCGCCAGCAGTGCGGCCATCCGCGCGACGTTGCGGTTCTCCTCACCGGCCCCGTTCGTGTTGCCGTACAACACGTCTTCGATGCGGGAGGGTTCCAGCCGGCCACTGCCGGACGCACCGTGCCGGTTCAGCAGCTCGGTGATGGGCAGGGCGGCGAGGTCGTCGACGCGGACCCCGGAGAGCCCGCCCCGGTAGCGGCCGAACGGGGTTCGGGCGGCGTCGATCAGAAAAGCTCGAGCCATGCCCCAATCGTGGCCGATTCGCGGTCCCGGCGACAGGCTCCGAAGCGGTGGGACGGGTGGCTAATCCGCGAGTTCGGCGACCGCTTCTTCGGCAGTCAGTTCGACGACCCGGCCGCCCCGATCACCCAGATCGCGCAGCCGGTGCAGGGCCTTCGCGGTGTCCAACCGGATCCGGGTGCTCCTGCGCTCCCCGTCTTGGCGCCGTGACCACCGCTGCCGAGCCTCGTGCCCGGCGTCGACAGTGGACTTGAGCGAGCCGGTGGAGGCGAGCGAACCACGCGCCGCACCCAACCGGCCGAGCGCGTCGTCGACCGCGTCGAGCAGTGCGACCCGGTTGCCTTCGGTCATGGCCCGCACCAGTTCGGGATCGCTGCCCGAGACCCGGGTGCTGTCCCGGAACGAGCCCGCGGCCAGCGACAGCGCCAGCTCCCCACCGTCGGCGCCGACCGAGGCCAGCACCGCGGCGAACACGTGGGGGAGGTGCGAGATGCGGGCGACCGCCGAATCGTGTTCGGCAGCCGACGCGGGAACGACTTGCGCCCCGCAGTCCAAGGCCAGCGAGGCCGCTTCCCGCCACGCTTCAAGCGTCGTGGCCTCTTCGATCGTGACGGCCCACGCGGCTCCCGAGAGCAGCTCCGCCGACCCCGCGCGCCAGCCGGAGGACTCCACGCCGGCCATCGGGTGGCCACCGGCGTACCTGGCGCCCGGCAACAGGCTGCGCACTTCGGCATCGACGGGGTCCTTGACGCTGACCACGTCGGTGAGCAACGAATCCGGGGCGAACCAGGCGACCTGGCGCAGCACCGCGCGCACCGCGGTCAGCGGGGTGGCGATCACCACGATCGCGTCTTCGGCGGCAGCCCGGCGAAGGGCTTCCTCGGTGGTCGATTCGACCTCGTAGCCATCGGCCCGCGCGGCTCCCGCATCCGCCGCCGACGCGGTGGCGCCCCAGCCGGGGCGGCCCGCAGCGCTCGCGGCCCGCAGCACGGATCCGCCGATCAATCCCAGCCCGATGACGCACACGGCACGCATCCGACCATCCTGCCTGATCCGGCTCGATTTCGAGGAGTCGGGCACCTTCGGACGGGGGACAGGAAAAGGTGAATCGCAGCACGGAAGGTTACGAAGCGCGCAATAGTGCTTTCGGGTGGCGTGCGCACGCTCTACGGTGTCCACATGACGGTGCAGGAGCCGCTCGCGGGCTTCGCCGTTGCCGTGGTGCGAGAAGACGGCCGGTGGCGGTGCAGCGCGATGGACAGTTCGGTTCTGGCGGGCCTGGACGCCGCCATCACAGCGCTGCGGGGACTGCGGTCCACCGGAGCGGTGTTCGGCATGTGCAATGTGGATGACGAGTTCTTCGTGCTGATCCGCCCGGTGCCAGGAGGCGTGGACCTGCTGCTCTCGGACGCGGCGGCCGCGCTGGACTACGACATCGCGGCCGATGTGCTGGACCTGCTCCGCATCGATGCGCCGGACGACGATGACGACGAGGTGTGGCCGGAGGGCAACCTCTCGATCCTCTCCGACATTGGCCTGCCCGAGGGCGAGTTGCTGGTGATCATCGAAGAGGTCGATCTGTATCCGGACGAGCAGATGGAGATGATCGCGCAGCGCTGCGGGTTCGGCGAGCAGTACGCGGGCATGCTGGAGAAGTTGGATCAGTGAGGGGAGCCGGTACCGGGCGTGCCGGCGATGCCGAGCTGGTGCGGTCGGCGCTGGAAGTCGCTCCCGGCGCGCTCGCGTCCGGCGACGTGCCCATCGGTGCGGTGGTGTTCGCGCCGGACGGGCGGGTTCTCGCCTCGGCGCACAACCGGCGCGAAGAGCTGGGCGACCCGACGGCGCACGCCGAGATCCTCGCCCTGCGGGCGGCCGCGGCCGAGCACGGTGACGGGTGGCGACTGACGGAGTGCACGCTCGCCGTCACCGTCGAACCCTGCACGATGTGCGCGGGCGCGCTGGTGCTCGCCAGGGTCGCCAGAGTGGTGTTCGGGGTCTGGGAACCCCGCACCGGAGCGGTTGGGTCGCTCTGGGACGTGGTGCGCGACCGACGGCTGAACCACCGTCCCGAGGTCGTCGGCGGTGTGCTCGCCGACGAATGCGCGGAGGTGTTGGCGGACTTCTTCGTCGAGCACCGGCAGTGACCTGATCGATCTCTCGCCGATCGGCGGGACTGACCACTGGGTTCGCTGCGGCGGCCGGATGTGGCGGGGAGCCGTACCGAGCCGCCGCAGTGGCGCCGAGGGGGCCCCTTCACGGATCCGTATGGGGATTCCGTTAGCCTTGTCGGCGGTAGCGTGTCCGAGCGGCCTAAGGAGCGCGACTCGAAATCGCGTGAGGTGAGAGCCTCCGTGGGTTCGAATCCCACCGCTACCGCCGTTGAGAGCCGGTCCCCGTCGAGCACGGGGGCCGGCTCTTTTTCTGTTGGTCTCGATGTGCGGTCTCAACTCGGGTCTCGGCGGCCCGCACGCTGACCGGGAACGAAGCCGGTCGCTCCGTCCCCGCCCGACCCGAGTGGCCGGTCTCGAGTGGCCCGGCCCTGAGTGGCCCGGCTTCGTTCGACATCCGCCTCGCTCGACACCCGCCGGGGTGCGCGGACATCGACGACGTTAGCCTTGTCGGCGGTAGCGTGTCCGAGCGGCCTAAGGAGCGCGACTCGAAATCGCGTGAGGTGAGAGCCTCCGTGGGTTCGAATCCCACCGCTACCGCCGCTGAGAGCCGGTCCCCGTCGAGCACGAGGGTCGGCTCTTTTGCTGTCTGCCCCGAGGTGCGGTCTCAGCTGGTCTCAGAGAGGCGCCGTCACCAGTCTGTGAGTTGTTGCCACCACGACCGGTCCGCACTCCAGATCTGCACGGATTCGGAATCGGAGCCGCAGCCCTTGCGGGCGTCGCGCCGGGTGGTCAGGCACTCTCGGACCGAGATCGCCTCGATGTTGCCGGGGAAGCTGTGCCCGATTTCCTTCGAGCGGTTCACCCCGGCAACGTATTCGCGGCGCTCCTCGTCTTTCTCTCGGCTCCCGTGGTGGTCCACCCAGATGATCAGAATCGTGGCCTTGCCGTCTTTCTTGTTGTCCAGCAACGTGCCGGTGAGGTGGATGAGCCCGTTCTCCGCACGCTGGACCTCACCCGACGCCGTCACCCCGCCGCTGTCGGCCGGTGTGAGGTTGGTCGTCCACGACTCGGCCTGCTGAGCGGACTTCGGCTGAACCACCCAGTACTCGACCAGCAGCGTGATCAGCCCGGCGGCCAAAGCGATCCCGATGCTCACCAGCACCCACTTGCCCCAGCCCGATCGCTCAGCCGCGCCCTGCATCCCTGTCCTGACCTCCTCGGCGAGCCCTGCCGGCGCGCACCTCCAAGTGGCAGGTCGGACACCCCTGGCACTGAAAGATCAAGTTCCGGCAAGAAGGCTACCAAGCACCACACCGCAGGAACCCGAATCCGAAGAACTTCCCCAAGAAAGCCGAGCACCTCGTCGAGCACGGCGAGCACCCCGTCGAGCACGGGGCCAGCTTTCATCATGTTGGTCCCGGCTAGGGCACCGCCGGCCGCGCGCTGATCGTGCGCGAAGCCGGTCGGTCCGCCCAGGCAACGCGGCCCGCCCCGATTTCGACACCCGCCGCGACGCGCGGGCGTCGACGGACGCCGGACATTTCGGGTGGACAGGCGGGTTGCGCCCTCCCGCGCGGGTCTTCGGCGGTGACATAGGACTCACCGGCCCCGCCCGGCGAGTACGAGTGTGCAACTCTCGCGGTCGATGGGGATGGCGGAAGTGGTGACGCTGGTCGCGGCGGGCGTGGCGGTCATCGCCGTGGCGTTCGCGGCCTGGCAGCTGCGGGTCGCTCGTCGGCAGGCCCGCCAGGCGGTGCGGCAGGCAGGTCGGGCGGACGAGCTGGCCACCGTGATCGAGAGCCATGCCAAGCAGGCGGCCGGATCAGCTCAGAGCGCACACACCCAGGCCCAGTGGGCGTGGGAACAAGTGAAGCTGGCTTCCGGCCAGTTGGAAGAAGCCAAACAGGAACACCAGGCTAGCGCCCGGGCGGAGCAGTGGGAATGGGCCTACGCGCTGACCATGACCGCCCGCGAACTCATCGACAGCAATCAGGAACTGATCCGGACCGCCCTCGATGCCCAGGTTGCCCCGCACTACCGACGAGGCGCCGATCGGCACTACCGCCAGAGCTGCCAGCGGTGGCAGGACACGATGGTCAAGGCCTTGTCCCGCACCTCGCCGACACTGGAGGTGCAACACCAGGTGATCGCGTTCGCCCACGTGCATCAGCGCCTGCACGGTTTCATCGACGTGCTGCTGCGAGCCGTCGAAACCGACACCCTGGTCTCCGACGACGCCGTGACCCGGCAGGTTCTCGGTCTGCGTCAGGAACTCGCCAGTGCGCACCGGCAGTTGCAGCGCACCGTAAGCACCAGCCTGGCCACCCCGGACGACGCTCCTCCGGAAGCGCACCCGCCCGAAACGCACCCGCCGGAGGCGCAGACCCAGCAGATCGCGGGGCGGCCGGGCAACGGTGATCTGCGGGTGGTCCAGAACCGGGCGTGACCAGCGGCGGTTGCCCTCGAACATGTCGTCGTCCCACGGCTGCCGAACCGTGTTGGGTCCCGAACCGCGCTGGGTCCCGAACCGCGCTGGGGACGGGGTCGGCTTCGGGTTGGTTCAGAGCCGTCGCGCGGTGGCCAGCCATGCGGGTGATTCGATGCGTTCCCCGTTCGGGATGCCGATGTCCGGGGCCCGGGAGGCGTCGACGATGCCCACGTACCGGTCCAGTGCCAGTTCTTCCAGTTCCCATCCGGCGCCGAACGCCTCGCGGATCGCGGTGTCGCTGATCTCCGGACCGAAGCCGGGACCGGTGTCCGAGAGGGCGAGCACGTGGACCAGGCCACCGGGGCGGCAGATCGCGTGCAGGCCTCGTGCATAGGCGAGCTGTGCCTCCCGATCGAAGACGTGGAACAGCGCGCTGTCGACGATCGTGTCGAAGCGGGGCTCGCTCCCGAGGTCGAGCGCGTCGGCGACTTCGAAGCGCAGGTGCGCGTTCCGCGCGACCGCGTTCGCGCGCGCTCGTTCGACCGCTGCCGGGGAGAAGTCGATCCCGAGCACATCGTGGCCGTGTTCGGCGAGGTGGATCGCGTTGTCCCCGCTGCCGCACCCCGGATCCAGGACGGTCCCCCGAATCCGGCCCTTCCGCTCCAGGTCGATGATCGCGGGCTGCGGCTCGCCGATCACCCACGGCGCGGTGCCGTTCTCGTATGCGTTGTCGAAGGTTTCCCGGGGGATTGTCATGTCCACTCCTCGGTGGTTGATCGCCGACGTGGACAGTCTCGAACTTCGACCTAAGACGAAGTCAACGATTCTCCCACGAATGGTGAGGATCGCCGGCGTACTCCGGAGTGACGCCCTCGTCGGAGTCGCCACGCCGGTCAGGCGATCACCGCAGGCGTGCGGTCACCGCGGCCGTGTTGCTCGGTCAGGCAGCGGGCCAACTCCGCGGGTGGAGAACAGTGTGTCAACACCCGCCGGGGTCCGTTCGCGGATGCCGGTGTTTCGCCGGATCGCTGTTCTGGAAACTCGGGAAGGTATGGCAGGGAGCAGGCAGCAGGAGGAGCTGACGCAGGCGCTGGCCGATATGGCCCGCGACCTCCTCGCGCAGGATTCCGTGCAGGGGACTCTGGATCGGATCGTGCAGCACGCGGTGCGCACCGTCGAGGGGTGCGACGACGCCGGGATTCTGACGGTGCAGCAACGACAGCATGTGCAGGTACTGGCCGTGAGCAGTGACACTGCCCGGCAATCGGATCTGCTCCAGGGTGAGCTGGGCGAGGGGCCGTGCTTCGACGCCGTCAACGATCGAAAGTCGGTGTATCGCATCCCTGACCTGGGTGTCCGCAGCGATCAGTGGCCGCGCTACGCGCCGCGGGCTCGCGAGTTGGGCATCGGCAGCATGATGGGGTTCTTGCTGTTTACCGACGCAGACGATCTCGGTGCGCTGGATCTCTACTCCTCGCAGCCCAACGCGTTCACCGAACACTCCGAACGAGTGGGCTTGATTCTGGCCGCCCAGGCTGCGGTGGCGCTTTCGAGCGCTCGCAGCAGCGCCCTGTTGCATGAGGCGGTCGAAACGCGCCAGCAGCGGTTTTCCGATCTGCTCAATCTCGCCCCGGTGGGGGTGGGCCTGTTCGACGAGCACGATCGGCTCCGAGAGGTCAACGAGGCGCTGTGTCGGCTGACGGGATACTCCCGCTCGCACCTGTTGGGCATGTCGGGCACCGAATTGCTGCACCGGCGCGAGCCCAGCGAGGGGATCAGCACCGAATCCGGTCGCGAACACGGCACCGCCGGTCCCTCGGGAGCCCGCCAGCGCATGCTGGCGGGCCACGACGGCCAGCCGGTGATCTGCGAGGTGCGCTATGCCCCCTCGCCCCAGGACGACGGCAGCCAGTTCTGGCTGGTGATCTTTCAGGACATCACCACCTACCTGCACCAGGCAGAGTTGCTGCAGCACCAGGCCACCCACGATGCGTTGACCGGGCTGGCCAACCGACGTGGTATCGAGGAATTGCTGCAGCAGGACACCGGAGATACGGCGGTGCTGCTGAGCGACATCGACAACTTCAAACGCGTCAACGACTCGCTGGGTCACGCCGCCGGTGACGAGCTGATCACGCAGGTGGCCCAGCGCCTGCGCCACATCCCACTGCCGGGCTGCACCCTCGCGCGCCTGTCCGGCGACGAGTTCCTGATCATCTGCACCGAACTCGAGCAGGCCGGGGGCCTGCAGGCTCTGGCCGAACGTGTGGCCGGGATTCTGCGCATGACCGTGCCCCTGCGCGGGCACTTCATCCGCATCTCGGCCTCCGTGGGCGCAGCGATGCTGCCGGCGGAGCCCGCCAGCGGTGAGGACCTGCTGCGGTATGCCGACGCGGCCATGTTCACCGCCAAGCGCCGCGGCCCCGGGCGGGTGCAATTGGCCGAGGATGCCATGCTCACCCACGTCGGCGAGCAGGTGCAGCTGGAAGGAGACCTGGCTCAGGCGCTGCACACCGACGCCCTCGAGCTGTACTACCAGCCGGTCGTGGACGGCAATCGGTCACCCATCGCCGTCGAGGCTCTGGTGCGTTGGCCCCATCCGGAGCGGGGAATGCTGTCCCCGGCGGTCATCCTGCCCACCGCCGAGCAAGCCGGCCTGAGTCACGAGCTCGACCAGTGGGTCCTGCGCACCGCCCTGACGCAGGCGGCCGGTTGGCCCGAGGCCCCCGCGGGGCCGCTGCAGGTGTGGGTCAACCTCGACAACCGCACCGTCGGTGACGCCGACTTCCTCACTGCTCTCGGCGAGACACTCGCCCGCTCCGGCGTCGAGCCGCACCGGTTGGTCCTGGAGATCACCGAAACCTCCCTGCTGGAGCTCTCCGAGGCCACCCGACAGGCCATGGACACCTTGATCAACAAGGGCGTGGCCTTCGCCATAGACGACTTCGGCACCGGCTACTCGTCCCTGGCCCGGCTCAAGGATCTCCCCGTCGGCACCATCAAACTCGACCGCCAGTTCATCACCGGCATCGAAAACGACGAGTTCAACCGCGCCATCGTGCGCTCGACCGTGGACATGGCCCACGCCATCAGACACCGGTGCGTGGCCGAAGGCGTGGAAACCACCGTCCAGTTCCACCTGCTCACCGCCCTCGGCATCGACGCATACCAGGGGTTCCTGTTCGCCCACCCCCTCTCCAACGACGACCTCCACGCCCTGCTGGAGAAGCAAAACATCCCTCCCGCAGCACAACAGCAGTAGGCGTAGCCGTGCACTTCGCGGAGTGTCCAATGTTCAGCATTCGACCTGCGGTTATGTGGTTGCACGGCCGATGTGGCGGGGCGTATTCGCGACAGGCCGGAACAGGTGCAGTTCTCAGGTCGCCAAGGCGAGCCACAAGGTAGTGATCGGGTGATCGTCCACGCAGGGGTTTTCACGTCGACCGCATAAGGAGCGGTGGCAACGGTGAAATCTCGGGCTGCTCGTCGCTCCATCGGGACCGGGCCACTACCCGATGCGCTCGAGGAACACTGCAAAGGTCAGCAAAGCGAGAGGGCCGGACACCTGGTGGTGTCCGGCCCTCTGACCTGCGGAGGATACGGGATTCGAACCCGTGAGGGCGTGAACCCAACACGATTTCCAATCGTGCGCCTTAGGCCGCTCGGCCAATCCTCCGCGGAAAAGCCTATCAAAGGGTTTCAGTGCCCCTGATAAGGGGTGTGAACAGCAAAAACACGTTCACGGTGATCGTCGGTTCGCCCGGCCGCTCGCCGGTTCTCGGGGCTCACCGGTCGACGACGGTGGAGACCAGTGGCTCGCTGCTCCGACACCTCGCGGACACCTCCACCTCGACCTCCTCGGACTCGAAGGTGAGCTCGACCTGTTCCGCGGGGCCGTCCTCGACGTCGTCCACCCGGAAACCTTGAGCGGGGCTCCACGAGCGCAACGACGCCGTCTCCTCGGCGGCATAGCACGCCACCACCACGGTGCCCCCCGAGGTGCGGTGCAGTTGCGGCTGCGTTCCGGCGGGCGAATCGTCCGGACCATCCCGCCCCGGCGGGACCGGCGCGGGCCGGGCGAGTTCCGCCTCCACCTCGCTCGGGCTGGTCATCGGTGGCTTGGCGTCCAAGATCTCCCG
This sequence comes from Parasphingorhabdus pacifica, assembly GCF_054779195.1. Lineage (NCBI taxonomy): Bacteria > Pseudomonadati > Pseudomonadota > Alphaproteobacteria > Sphingomonadales > Sphingorhabdaceae > Parasphingorhabdus > Parasphingorhabdus pacifica. The sequence goes on along the minus strand of NZ_BAAGYS010000007.1, from coordinate 5,566 downwards.
CCCGAGCGCGGAAACCGCGACCAGGCCCACCGCCGCCGCGAACCCGGCGGCGACCAGCCAGCCGACGACCGCCAAGGCGAGGCGAGTCCTTCCCGAAGCAGGTGCCACCCGACCACTATCGCAACCACCGCGTTCCGCGGCGGCTACCGTGCGCCGAGTGGCGCAGGTATTGCTGATCGAAGACGACGCGACGATCCGCAGCTCGTTGAGCAGAGCGCTGGACGAGCGAGGGCACGCGGTTTCCTCCGCGGGCACGGCGATGGCGGGTCTCAACCGGATCGTGGCGAACCCTCCCGACCTCGTCGTGCTCGACATCGGACTTCCCGACCTGCACGGCCGGGAGATGCTGCGGATGCTGCGGGCGGTCAACCGGGTGCCGGTGATCGTGGCCACCGCGCACGGGACCGAGAGCGAGATCGTGGCCGCGCTGGACGCCGGGGCAGACGACTACGTGGTGAAACCCTTCGGCGCCGGGCAGCTGGACGCGCGAATCCGGGCCGTGCTTCGCCGCGGCGGGGAGCACACCGCGCAGGAGGTGCTCTCGGTCGGCGGTCTGCAGATCGATCCGGCGGGGCGAACCGCCACCGTGGACGGTGCCGAGCTCGACCTCTCGCCCCGCGAGTTCGACCTGCTGCACTACCTGGCGTCGCGCCCCGGTCAGGTGATCAGCAAACGGGAACTGCTCACCGAGGTGTGGCAACTGCCCTACGGCGGCGCCGACAAGACCGTGGACGTGCACGTGTCGTGGCTGCGGCGCAAACTCGGCGAAACCGCCAAAACCGCCCGGTACCTGCACACCGTTCGCGGAGTGGGAGTGCGGCTCGCGCCGTTCGACCCCGGGTCGGCCTGATGCGGCGCCGAATCGCTCTGCTGGTGGTCGCCACGACGACCCTGGTGCTGGTCGCTTTCCTCGTCCCGCTCGCGGTATTGGTCCGCACGGTGGCGTTCGACCGGGCGGTCAACACCGCGACCACCGAGGCGCAGGCACTGACCTCGGTGGTCGGTACGGCCGAACCGGATATCGCCGAGTTGAGCGTCCAGCAGGCCAACGCGGACGGCCGGTTTCCGGTCACGGTGTTCCGAGCCGACGGCAGCCGCATCGGCGCCCCGGCCGAACGAACCCCGGCGGTCCGACTCGCCGAACGGGGACGCAGCCTCACCGTGGACACCGGTGACGGGGTCGAAGTGCTGGTGTCGGTGGGAGCTGCCTCCGGAGGGCAGGTGGTCATCCGCAGCTCGGTGAACGAATCGGAGCTCATGCGCGGGGTGCATCGCGCGTGGTTCCTGCTGGCGGTGCTGGGGGTAGCCCTGCTGGGGCTGAGCGTGCTCGTCGCCGACAGGTTGGCGCGGTCGCTGGTGCGGCCCACCGACGAATTGGCCGCGGTGTCGCACCGGCTCGCTGCCGGTGACCTGGAGGCACGCGCCCGAGTGTCGGCACCCCGCGAGATGCGGGACGTCGCGGGGGCGCTGAACCACCTGGCAGCGCGGATCAGTGAATTGCTGGCCGAGGAGCGCGAACGCGGAGCGGACCTCTCCCACCGGTTGCGGACGCCGCTGATGTCGCTCCGGCTGGACGCCGAAGCGCTGCGGGACAGCGCCGAATCGCAGCGCATCCGCGACCACGTCGACGCGCTGCAGCGCGCCGTCACTCAGGTGATCGAGGACTCCGGCCGGCGCAGCGCTCCGTCGACCCCGGTCGCCGCGCGCTGCGACGCGTCCGCTGTGGTGGCCGAACGGATCGAGTTCTGGTCGGTGCTCGCCGAGGACACCGAGCGCGAGGTGCGCATCGATGTCGCCGCCGGGCCGTTGTGGGTGGCCGTGCGGGACACCGAACTCGCCGCCTGTGTGGACGCCCTGCTGGGCAACGTCTTCGCGCACACCGAAGACGGGGTCGGGTTCGCGGTCCGGCTGCACCATCACGGCACTGCCGCGCGGATGGTCGTGGAGGACGACGGTCCGGGGTTCGGTGCGTTGAACACCGGCACCGGCCCCCTGCGCCGGGGTGCCAGCGGCAGCGGATCCAGCGGGCTCGGCCTCGACATCGCCCGGTGCGCGGCGGCGGACTCCGGCGGCACGGTGGTCCTGGGCGCGGGTGCGGGTGGTGGTGCGTGGGTGACCGTGGACCTAGGCGCGCCCGGGGATTCGACGCCTTAACGTTCGCTTAGCGTTCGAGTAGCGCCTGGTTAGCGGGGATGCCGGGAAGGTGATCGCTGTACGGCGACAGCGATCCGGGACCGTGTCCCGGCGGCAGGAGGGTCGATTTCGATGGTCGGCAAGAAGTTGCTCGGTGCGATCGCGGTCTCCGGGGGCGTGCTGGTGCTGGGTACCAGCGTGGCCCTCGCCGGCGGAGCGGACGACCGGCAAGCTCACCACCCGACGAACTCGCCGGTGAACGGCGAGGGGGTCTACACCGGCCCCGCACCGGACGAGATCCAGCGCGGACCGGCCATGTCCCCGCACGGGCCGTGGCCAGAGAACTGCATGGACGAATCCCCCGAGATCAGCGGCGACCGAGCCCGGGTGATCGCGCTGGAGGAGGTGCCGGGCGCGACGGTGACCGAGGTCGACCTCGACCGGTGCTACTTCCTCGAGTGGGAACTGGAGCTGCGGAAGGGCAATACCGAGTACGACATCGACGTCGACGCGCGGACCCGGCGAGGTCGTCGAGGTGGAGGAGGACCGGGAGGACGACTGACCTGCGGCGGGCGTCACCGGTCGGCCCCCTCGTCGAACCCCGGGGCGACCCGCTACACTGGATTACGGACCCCGTGCGGCGTCCATCCTGCGAACTCCCCCAGGGCCGGAAGGCAGCAAGGGTAAGCGGGCTCTGGCGGGTGCACGGGGTCCTCCTACGTCCGGGTCCTCCTACGTCCCGGTCCTCCTACGTCCCGGGCCGGTCCGCGTGAGGCGGCTTCGGGCTCTTCTCGGCTTGTCAGTGCTACCGCGTAGGGTTTCCACCGTGGCGCTCGCCCTTTACCGCAAGTACCGACCGGCGACCTTCGCTGAGGTGGCCGGCCAAGCGCACGTCACCGACCCGCTGCGGACGGCCCTCGGCGCCCAGCGGATCAACCACGCCTACCTCTTCTCCGGCCCACGTGGCTGCGGGAAGACCTCCAGTGCCCGCATCCTCGCCCGCTCGCTGAACTGCGCGCAGGGGCCGACACCGGACCCGTGCGGGGAGTGCGATTCGTGCGTCTCGCTGGCACCCGAGGGCGGCGGCAGCGTCGATGTGATCGAGCTCGACGCGGCCAGCCACGGTGGTGTCGACGACACCAGGGAGTTGCGCGACCGGGCATCGTTCGCCCCGGCGCAGTCCCGCTATCGGATCTTCATCATCGACGAGGCCCACATGGTCACGCCGCAGGGCTTCAACGCCCTGCTGAAGATCGTCGAAGAACCGCCCGAGCACCTCATCTTCGTGTTCGCCACGACCGAGCCGGACAAGGTGCTCACCACCATCCGCTCGCGGACCCACCACTACCCGTTCCGGTTGATGCCGCCCGGCGTCATGCGGGAAATGCTGGAGCGCATCTGCTCCGAAGAACACGTGCCGGTCGAACCGGCCGTGTATCCGCTGGTGATCCGGGCCGGAGGCGGCTCCGCCCGCGACACGCTGAGCGTGCTGGACCAGCTGCTCGCCGGGGCGGACGAGAAGGGCGTCACCTACGAGCGGGCGGTCGCGCTGCTCGGCGTCACCGACATCGCGCTCATCGACGACATGGTCGATGCGCTCGCCGCCGACGACGGCGCGACCGTGTACGGCACGGTCGACCGGCTGGTCGAAGCCGGACACGATCCCCGCCGCTTCGCCTCCGACCTGCTCGATCGGCTGCGCGACCTGGTCCTGCTGCACGCCGTGCCCGATGCGCCCGATCGCGGACTGCTCGACGTCGACGGCGACGAGCTCACCAAGATGCGTGGGCAGGCCGAACACCTCGGTGCGGCCACGTTGTCCCGATTCGCCGAGATCGTGCACGCGGGTCTCTCGGAGATGCGGGGTGCCACCGCGCCGCGGCTGTTGCTCGAACTGCTTTGCGCCCGGATGTTGCTGCCCGCGGTCTCGGATTCGGAGACGGCTCTGCTGCAGCGGATTGAACGCGTCGAGAACCGGATGACCATCGCCCCGGGTCCGGAAGGGGCCGCGCGGTCCGAACCGGAGCCGACCGAAGCTTCGGGGCGGCGCGTGTTCCAGCGCCCGCACGAGCGAGCGGCGCAGGAAACGGCGGCATCCGGGCAGACGGAACCGAAGAAGGCGCCGTCGGAACGGGACGAGCAGGCACCGGTGGAACCCGCACAGGCCGAGCCCGAACAGGTCCGACCCGCACCGGCCCAACCCGCACAAGCCGAGTCCGGGGCCGCGCGGACAAGCCAACCGCAGGCGCCCGCGACGCAGCAGGCACCGGCCGCGCAGTCGAGCGCTGGCTCGGGGGCCGCACGGCAGGAAACGGCGCCTGCCCAGCCTCCTGCCCAGCCTGCAGCTGCCCAGCCTGCTGCCGCTGCCCAGGCCGCCGAAGCGCCCGGCACCCAGCAGGCGAGTTCAGCCCAGTCGGGAGAATTCGACGCCGCCGCCGTTCGCCAGGTGTGGACCAAGCTGCTCAAGGCGGTCGCCGAGCGCAACCGGCCGACGCAGGCATTGCTGCTCAACGCCACGGTGCAGGACCTACAGAACGGCACGCTGGTGTTGTCGATGCCCACCTCGGGGTTGGCCAAGCAATTCGCCCAGCAGCACCGGATCGAATTCGTGCGCGATGCCATGCGCGCGGTGCTGGGGGGAGAGTGGGCCGTTCGCTGCGTGGAAGCAGGTGCGAGCACCACGACATCGGCCCCGGCGAAGCCTGCCAAGCAACCGCCGCAACGTCGGGAGGCATCGCCGAGCCCGGCGCCCGACGGCGGCACCGGCGGCCAGTCGGACGGCAGGGGCCCCCAGCCGTCCGGGGCCGAGGCCAAATCGGTGACTGAGCCGAATGCGCAGCCGTCCGGCGGGCAGCAAGCGCAGGAGGCCCCGGAACGGAATGGTGCGTCCGGCGGCAACACGCCCACCGACTCGTCGGTGAACGGAAGGGCGCAGGGCCGGGCGGGTTCGGGCACGCGTGCTCCGGACGACGACATCCCTCCGCCTCCGGAGCCGCCGGACGAGGAACCACCGCCTCCGGAAGAGGCGCCGCCCGCCGCCGGACCGCCTTCTTCGCCCGGGACGGATGAGGAGGACGAGGAATCGATGCTCGCGAATTCCTCGGCGGCCCCGCACACCTCGTCGTCGGAGGATCCGCAGGAGCGGGCGGTCGAGATGTTGGTGAACGAACTGGGCGCTCGCCGACTCGGCGACTGACGGCCGACGACTGGCGGTCGGCAACTGGTGACCGACGCCTGCGAGAGCATCGCGAAGTCGGGCCCTGTTCGGCCGACCCGCCCCGGATCGTGTGAATGCCGGGTGTACTGGGGTTTTGCTGTTGGGGTGGGGGTGGTGTCGAGGGGGTTATCCGGGGTGTGTAGAGTTTTCAATGTCAGCACGGAACAGGGCGGACTGCTTCGGACTTCGGGTTCGGGTTTTCGGACTGGGTGTTGA